>NZ_JBIRXG010000021.1:0-181612 GCF_044388685.1 Streptomyces sp. NPDC020192
GTCGTCACCGCCGGCGCCCTGCTGACCCTCAGTGTGGTCATGTCGCTCCTGCTGCTCGTCCCGATCAACAACCGGAACAAGACGTGGACCCCCGAGAACCGGCCCGCCGACTGGAAGGAGCAGATGAACCGCTGGAACCGCTGGCACTACGTCCGCGTCGCCGTGATCATCGCCGCCTTCGCCCTGCTGGTCGCCGCCCTCGCCTGACCCCGCGGACCGGCGCCGCGCAGGCGACGCACAACCCCCGCTCCCCGGGCGGCAGCGGGCCACCGGAATCCCAACATCCGGGAATGCGGCTGCCGCTCAGATCCCACAACTGCGACCCCGACACACCACGCCCCTCGATCAGCCGCGTCCGCGCGGCCTGATCAGGCCCCACACGACTCGGCAGGCTCCACGAAGCTCACCAAGTCGGCGAAGACTCGCAAGGAGAAGAACAATGTCGCTGAAGAAGATCAACACCGTCCTGGCCGCCGCCTTCGTCCTCTTCATCCTCTGGTTCGGGACGGAGTTCATCCTGAGCCCGGAGACGACGGCGCCTGGCTTCGGCCTGCCGAGCCGGCCGTCCGGCGACGGAGAGGGCTTCCTGATCATCAAGGGAATCCGCGACGTCGTCTTGGCCCTGGTCCTGGGCATCCTGCTGGTGACGGGCCACCGCCGGGCGCTGGGCTGGGTGCTGCTGGTGGAGGCCCTGGCCGCGTACGGCGACATGGCCACCGTGCTGGCCCACCACGGCTCCGTGGCCACCGCGCTCGGCGTCCACGCCCTGACCGCGACACTGATGGTGGTCAACGGCCTGCTGATAATGCGCGAGACCCGCAAGGTCGCGGCCGCTCCGGCAACGTCCGCCCCGCAGCCCGCCTGACGCCACCTTGGCGCGTGTCGGTATTCGCCTGCCGGCGCCCGCCGGGAAAGGCGAGGCGCACGATTTTCTTCCAGTGGGCGGCGGCCTGGTCCCCCTCTCTCCGGGATGGCGCAGCGCGGCCCCCTGTCGCCAAGCTCCTGCGCGTGCTGGCGCCCGCCAACCGCGGGCCCGGACAGCCGGGGCGGCCTGGCACCTCCGTTCCGCTCGCCCTCGCGCCGGACACCCCGAACGCCGACATCCGCATCGGGTACGCGAGGTGCTCGACGCTCACCCACGAACTTCAGTCCCAGCCCGACGCGCTCGCCAAGCACGGCATCCCGCGCGACAAGGTGTTCTCCGAGAGGATCAGCACCCGCGTACGGGTCCGCCCCCAGTTCGAGGCCGCGCTCGCCGACCACCTCACTGCCCACGGCCTGGTCTTGGAGACCAGCCCGACCTGATCATCCCCACCGGCAAGCGCAAGGGCCAGGCCCCCAGCGTCGCGAGCATCTACCGCGCACTCGACGAACACGAGAAGAAGGGGGCGTACCCCGAAGCCGTCGCGGCGGCCCCCGCCGACTTCGTCGACCTTCAGCCTCCGCCAGCACCTCCAGGACCAGGTCCTCCAGCCCACACAGACTGAGTAGCCAGCAAGATCAATCGCTTGGCGCCAACCGCTGTTCCGTTGTTCCCCGGGGCCGCCCTCAGTCTGGGACAGCAAACTGCAAGGCGCCAAGACATGACGGTGGCCATGGCCTGTTCACCCAGGGCCCGGATCTTGGCGTGGGAACGGTTGCCCACCTGCTGGCCGACGGACAGTTCGTCCCAGCGGCCCCGGGTAGATCACCCGGCCAGACGGATCGGTGATGACCCGCACGTTCACCCCGCGCCTCTTGCGCTTACCCGAGTAGGAGGGTCGGTCGACGGCGATCCGGTCGATCGGTAGCAGGGTGCCAAAGTCCCCTGTCCAGTCCTGGTTGAGTTGGCCAGTTGGGCTTTCCTCTGCATGAGCTCAGGTCCATCCACCCTGGCCAGATGAGGAGTATGTCGGCCTGTCTGCTGAACCCCTGAGCCGGACGCCACGTACCAGTCACGGCGGGTGGCATCGTGCCGCCCGCCGTACCGCCAGGGAAACGGGTCGGCAGGCACACGCATGCCGCAGGTCGCGTGGTGCAACGCCTGACAAGGCGTCGGCTGCATGCGGCAAACGGTGCCCGGAGAAAGGGTTGAACGATTTCAGTGGATTCGAGTCGTCCGGTCGGCAGTTCTCTCGACTTGGCCACGCCAACGGGGCAGGAGGTGACGGCGAGCGGAGCACCAGTCCGTCGGCAAGTGCTGGGGCTGGATGGTCTCCGGGGCCTGGCTGCCCTGTATGTGGTCCTGTTCCACTGCTGGCTGTACACCTTTCCGGGATACCCCGACAGTTCGGCCCCTCCGTGGCTGGAAGGGCTGATGTTCGGGCGCCTCGCCGTCGTCTTCTTTCTGGTACTGTCCGGCTTCTCCCTGGCGATCTCACCGGCGCGTCACGGCTGGCGGTCCGGTGGCTTCGGCCAGTTTCTGCGCCGCCGCGCCTGGCGCATCCTGCCTCCGTACTGGGCGGCACTGGCCATGAGTCTGATCATTTCCTGGTCAGTGGTGCCGGCTTCGCACTCCGGGCCACCTACCGGCACGTCAATTCTGGTGTACGGCCTCGTTGCTCAGGACATGTTCACCGCCCCGACACCCAACGGCGCATTCTGGTCGATCGGCGTGGAAGCCGAACTCTATCTCCTCTTCCCCCTTCTCCTCTTTATCCGGCGGTGGTGGGGCGCGGCGGTCCTGGTCGCGTGCGTGACGCTTCCGGTGATCGCCCGAGGCCTGATGGCAACGGACGCATCCCCTGTGGAAGGCGACAACTGGCTCGCTCCACATCTCGCTCCCGTGTTCGCCGCAGGCCTGGTAGGCGCAGGGATCGTCGTTGCGTCGGACAGAGTCCAGCGCCTGCCGTGGGGATGGTTCGCTGTCCTGGCCGCCCTGCCCGTCCTGGCTCTCGGCGTCATGCAGGGCTCTGTTTGGACGGTGAACCACTACTTCTGGATCGATCTCGCCATCGCTCCCGCCCTGACGATGCTGCTCGCCGCGGTCGCCACGGGCAGACCCGCCATCCTGGTACGGCTCCTGACCACACGCCCCATCCAGAGTCTCGGCAGCTTCTCCTACAGCCTCTACCTGATTCATCTGCCGATCGTCATGACCGTAATTCGCCGACTGGCCCCGCATTTTGTCTCGCCCGGCCTGCCCGTCTTCTGGTTCACGCTTATCGTGGCACTAACGGCTTCGGTGCTCGGGGCATGGCTCTTTTCCAAGACCTTCGAGATACCTTTCCAGCGGAACAGGTCATGGAGATCTCTGATCGAAGTCCTACCGCGAGGTCGCCGGCGCACTGGGGCCGGACTCCCCCGATGACGACGGCGGCCTGCACATCGTCGTCGGAGCAGACGTACACCTCCTGGGACTGCCTCAGGTACCAATTGTTGTTGTGGGGGTACTGGTCGGAGAAGGACAGGATCGGGCCGAGGACTCCGTCAACGTGGGCCGGCCCACGTGCGGGTCCAGGATGCCGATGCCGAGCACCGCGGCCGCGCTCGCGTGGCGCCAGACGTCGGTATCGCTGTCCAAGCCAGCCCGTGGGTTCTCATGATCGGCGGCTTCGGCAACAGTCGTGATCCCGACCGCCCGCGAGCTCCTCGCATCCGGCCTCAACCCCCACTGCGGTCACATGGCGCAACCGCAGAGCTCCTTCCTTCCCGCCCGTGCCCGCTCACGTTCGAGGACCCGGTTAGCGCGGATGGCTCATGGGTATGGCAGAGACGCATTCCCCCACACCTCGTAGCGACCGCATGTGTCGGGCAGAGCAGACACCGTGGCCGGCGGTGCAGTGCAACGAGAAGACGAGCGACACGTCCGCCGAGGCGGAGCACATCGCCTCTGGCCATCGGGGGGTGGTCCGTGGAGGAGTCCGAGTTCCATCGGGTGTGCCGAGACGCGATGCGTGAAACCGCGTCCCGGATGGAGAAGCCGAGCCGCCGCCTGCTCGAACTGATCGAGCGGCTCCGCGAACTCGCGCCGTTCGGGGGACAGTTCGCGGCGCTGCTCACCGAAATCGCCGGCGAACTGGCTCGTGTCCGCGCAGAGCGGCTGACGGACCTGCGCACCTTCAACATCGTGCTGTTCGGCAAGACCGGCGTCGGCAAGAGCCAGCATGTCGTCCATGGCGATGATCAGCACGACGCTGGGCGCCAAGGAGATCTGGACCATCAAGAACAGCACCCAGCTGGAGCACTCGTTCCACCTGCACGACGTGCCGTTCCAGGTGGTCTCCGTCAACGGCGCGGATCCCAGCGGCGTCGACCTCGGCTGGTACGACACGTTCGAGGTGGTCGGCGGCGGATCCATCGAGATCGCCATGGAGTTCGCCGACTTCGCCGACTTCGCCGACGACACATACATGTACATGCTCCACTGCCACCTCCTCCAACACGAGGACGAGGGCATGATGGCCGCCCTCATGGTGACCGAGAGCTAGCGTCCCGGTCCTGACGTCCTGGGCCGCCCCGTGCTCGCGGCTGGTCGACCGGCCCTGCGCTCGCAACGGCTGACGCTCCCCCGGCCGCTCGACTACTCAAGGCGGCACAGCGCCGCGCCGCCGACGCGCCGCTGCTCGACCTCGTCGTCGAGGCCGAGGCCGAGGGCCCCGTATGGCGCGGCGAGCCCGCGGACGCCGAATGGCGGCTGGGCACAGCCACCACCACTGACGCGCCTTCGTCGACGGCGTCGGCACGAGGTGTCAGGTGCCGGACGGAATCTCCGGACGATGCGAGGGTCCGCCCGCAAGGAGAAGGACTCCTGGTAGGAGGGGGGTTGTCCAGGCATGGGCCTGCCCCGCCTCGGCAAACAGGGTTCGGAGAGTTCTTCTCGGCCGGCGGTCGTGGAACCGGACAGAGCCCCCGCGCATCCTCCCGTTCGGCCCGTCGACGCTGGACAAGGGGAGACCGCCTCCTCATCGGAGGCCGGGGAAATGGGGGGGACGTACGCATAGTCGGCAGGCGGAAAGTGTTGCTCGGCGCCGGAGTCGGGATCCTCGGCGTGGGTGGAGCAGTCCTTGCCGCGGCCCGCCCGTCGGGGACCAGCACCCCCACAGCCCGCGGCAGGCCGGTCAAGCCACGCGCCGTCGTGTTCCGGGGAAAGAGCCGGATCGATGCATCGTGTGCCGAAGCTGCGTATCAGCTGATAAAGGATCACGGGGGCTTCACCGTCGAGTACGCCAGGCCTGGATTCGACTCCGACACGCTCAAGGGCGCCGCTTTGTACGTCCAGCCCGGCGGCGGGGACGTCGCCGCCGAAGTCCTCCATGACATGGGCGCATCCGCCGTTCGTGCCATCCGTGACTACGTCGCGGCAGGTGGCCGCTATCTCGGCCTGTGCCTGGGCGCGTACCTCGCCGGCCCGTCAGTCGACGACGACCCGACGAAGCCGGGTATCGGACTGGTCCGGTCCGTTCCCCAGCAGTTCCTGGACAGCGACGCCTCGGAGGTCATCCCCGTCATCTGGCTGAAAGGCCAGCGCGCACGGATCTATTACCAGGCAGGTCCGTACTTCAGCCGTCAGGACGGCAGCGTTCTGGCCACGTATGCCAAGAACGGCGCACCCGCCGCGGTGATCACACGCTTCGGCTCCGGCACCGTCTGCCTGGTCGGCCCGCATCCGGAGGCCGACGAGTCGTGGTACGAGGACGAGGACCTCGACTGTCCGCAGGGGGCCTACCCCGAACTCGGACTGCAACTGATCGACAAGGTCATGGCCTGGAAGCGGCGGTGAGGACCTGTTGGGTGAAGGCCGCGGCGGGTACGAGACGGGGTTGTTGACGTCGGCCATGGCGTACGCGGCTGTCCGGCTCGCGGTTCGGCGGTGCCGGATCTCCGGGGGCTCGCCCGGTTTTCGCAAGGGGCTTGTCGGCGGGAATCTCACGTCCGGGGCGCTTCGGAGGCTGGGAGCCGAGGCCCGGTCGCTGGCACCCGGACACCGCCGCGTCCGGGACCGCGTAGGGCCACCGGTGGATCTGCGACCTGCTCCCGGACGGGGCCGGCTCGACGGTCGTGACCGAGATCTTCGGCGGTTCGCGCAGGCCGGAGGACAAACGCGCGGAAGTGGACAGCGGGCACGCCTGGTGGCACACACAAATGGCGAGCACCCTGGAACGCCTCGCCGAACTGTGCGCCGCCCGGTGAACGCCGAACTCGACGCCGTCAAGGGCGCCCCAGCAACCCCTTCGTCGGCCAGAGGGTACTGAAAAGCCGGTGAGCGGGCATCACGACTGGGTCCGGGAGGACACGCCCCCGCGCGCATTGCCAAGCGGCTTTCCGTCACCCTCTGGATCAATGATGCTCGGCAGTATCCGCATCGCCTGATCACATCGCAGGGCACTGACGATCGCCGCCCCGGCCCCGGATACCGTGCTGTCCGACGGTTCACCAGGGGGGCAGATGGCAGCACCGCAGCGGGGACTGAACGACCAGCTCGTGGCGGCCGTGACCGCCAAGGACTCCGACACGGTACGGGCATGTCTGCAGGACGGCGCCGATCCGGACACTCAGGGCCCCGACGGCCTCCCGCTGCTCTGCACTGCCGTGGCCGGCTTCGACCACGAGACCGCCGAGGCCCTGACGGAGGGCGGCGCCGACTCCGACTCCGAGCTGCCGGACGGCACGACGCCGCTCCTGCGGGCCGTTGACCTCGGCTCCCCGGCGCTGGTCGACGCCATGCTCGGCAAGGACCCTCGGCTGCGACTCGCCGAGGCCGACCGGAAGCGGCTGCTCGACCTCGCCCGGCACTGGTACGAGACCGGAGAGGTCGATGAACTGCGCCGCCGCACGGGCGCCTCGGGCCCGGCCACCCGGCGCCTGATCGAGGACACCGAGGACACGTGCGTCGAGGAGGTCTCCCTCGGCGGGCTCACCGTCCGGGCAGGCCACAGCGCCGTCCTCACCTCGATGGAGCGGGCGTTCGGCGTCCTGCCGCCGGTGGCGGAGCTGGTGGCACGCGCCATCCCGTACCCGGACGAGACGCACGTCAACTGGTCCACCGCCAGCTACACCCTCGCCCACCGCCAGAGCCCGCAGGCCTGGTCCGCCCTGGCGGCCCTGCGCCACCACCCCGAACCCGTCCACCGCCGGTTTCTCGCCGGCGTCCTGTGGGACCGGAACTTCCTCGCGGGCATCCACAACCGCCAGGACACCGGCCAGGACCTCGAGTTCCTGGCCGCGTGGGCACTGGACGAGCCGGACGGCGAGGTGCTCGCCAAAGTCCTGGACGTTTACACGAACGAGGACCACGCCGGCCAGGAGGCCATCGGCCTCCGGTACGCCGACCACCCGGACCCGCGCGTGCGGCGTGAGGTGCCGTACTGCCTGAGCCAGTACCAGACCCCGCGGAGCGAGGCCGCCACCACCACCCTGCTCGCCCTGGCGCACGACCCCGACCCCGTGGTTCGGACCGTCATCGCCAGGGTCTTCGCTTTCCCGCGCGATCTCACCCCGGCAATCCGGGGGACCCTGCTCACCCTGATCCGGGACCCCGATCCCGGCGTCCGTGCCTGCGCCGCCGAATCCCTCTCCGGCTCGCATGACCGGACGGTCGCCGTCACGGAGGCTTTCGCCGCCCTGCTGGACGAGGAGGACCAGCTCCTGCCTGTGGAGGCCGCCTGCGCGCTCGCCCGTCGCGACGACCCGCGCACCGAGCAGGCCTACGAACGCGTCGGCCCGCTCGGCCCCGGGTTGGAACATGATCACCGCGTGGCCGCCCACTGGCGCTACCAGTGGCGCAACCGGCCCGACCGGACCTGAGTAGGCGCGGTCGGCGGTCTCGCGGCGACTCGGAGCAGGTAGTGCAGGTCGTACTGGTCGCGGGTGTACCAGATCAGAACCCATAAGTAACGGCGGGGCAGGTCCAGGGGCTCCATGCGCTGGTGGAACACCGTGCCGGGGTCCGCGCCTTCACCGGCTCTTTCGCCATCCGCACGGGCACCACGGCAGACAGTCCGCTATCGGGGCCGCGAATCCGGATCTTCGGGCAGGTGCGGGAGCTGCCTTCGGGGCCCGGCAGCGGCAGGTTCGAACCTTCGGGTGATGAAGCGTTCTTGTCCGCGCCGGCGCTGGGCCCGCAGCATCCCTGATCCGGCACGTACCTCGTCGGTCCTGGGGAGCGACAGTGCGTCGACGGGCGCCTGAACCTGGGTCAGTAGGCGGAGTTGACGTTGTCGATGGAGCCGTAGCGGTGGGCGGCGTAGTTGGCGGCCGCGGTGATGTTGGCCACCGGGTCGGTGACGCTGCGAGCGGTGCCGGAGACGTGGTAGGCGTTGAAGGTGGGGTCGATCACCTGGAGCAGACCCTTGGAAGGGGTGCCCTTCTGGGCGTTGACGTCCCAGTTGTTCTGGGCGGCGGGGTTGCCGCCGGACTCGCGCATGATGTTGCGCTTGAGGCCCTCGTAGCTGCCGGGAATGCCCTTGGCCTTCATGATCTGCAGAGACTGCTTGATCCAGCCGTCGAGCTTGTTGGCGCTGCCGGTCTTCTGCTGGGAAATGGCGCGGCTGCCGTTCCCGGAGGCCGTGACCGCGCTGGTGGTGTGCACCTGCGTCGCTTCGGCGGCCTGCGCGCTCGTCGGCATCAGGGTGAGGGCGGCGGCCGCGGCGCCTGTGGTGGCGATGCCGGTGAGGCCGAGGGTACGCAGGCGGGCGATGCGGGTGCGAGTGGTCTGGGTCATATGAAAGGCACTCTCCGGTAGGGGACATCGTCGGCGCTGGCCGCTGCTGGCGGCCGCGTGGGGTGGGGCTCCGTGCTACGGGCGGGAGAGGGAAGACCGGGCGGGAATCCGCTCGGTCCATCGCCTGGCTCCCGGCGACGACAGCAATGGTTAGCGGTGGCCGGAGCGGGGCGCAATGATGTGACGTACTACCCCACTTAGGAGAAATGTCTGGAATGCATGCTTATAGACATCTTTTTTCCTGTTCAAGGCGTTCTGCTTCTACGACCCTGGATAGGATGTGATCTGGCTCCTATGGGCAGCGTCACGACGCGACGCCCTCCACGGGCGGGCGGCGGCCCGGTTCGGCGGCCGTTTTCAGCACCCGCGCCCGGTCCGGACGGCGTCATCCCTGTCCGTGCGCCGATCCGGGACAGACACCGGCGAACACGGCCCGGACCCGGACCCTGGGCAACGTTGTCGTCACGGAGCGCCCAGGGCACGGGATCTTCCAGGGCGGCCCGGCCGCCGTGATCACGCCAGACGGGCAGAGATCAGCGGCCACCTGCCGCGTGGGCGCGGAAATCCCTTTGCCGGGACTCGCCGCGCGACTTCAGACTGAGGCCATGCTCGGATTCGTCAGGACCGACAACGAAGCCCTCGTCTCGTGCCTGGGCGATCCTCAGCGCACGGCTCCGGCATACCGCGAGCTGCTGCGACGCGGGGAGAACGCAGCGAGCGCCATCCGCGCCGGCCTGCGTGACGCGAATCCGGCCGTCCGCGAGCATTGCTGCCGTCTTCTCGACCACCTGGTCGATGCCGAGTCGATGGACGACCTCATCACCATGGCCGACGACCCCGATCCCCGCGTCAGGATCGCCGCATTCCACGCCCTGGCCTGTGACCGATGCAAGGACGACACCTGCGCACCGGGCCCGGACCGGGTCCTCGGACCCGCACTGCATCACCTGGACTCGGACCTCGACCCCCACGTCCGGGCCATGGCCGCCGAACTCGTCGGCAAGTTCGCCCACTCCGATGCACGCGCGACGGAGGCATTGAAGCGGGCCCACGCCCACGACCCGAGCCCCGCAGTACGGAAGAAGGCCGGTTGGTTCACTCCCGGCGGGACCATCTACGAGCGGACCCTGCCACCCACGACCAGGTAGAGGGACAACCCTTCGTCGTGGTGCTGCCGTTGTCCGGCAGGATGGCGGGATGAAGATCGAACTACTGTGCCGATACCCGGTGAAATCCCTGCTGGGCGAGGAGTTGCCGCGCGCCGAGGTGACCGAGCGAGGGCTGGCCGGGGATCGGGCGCTGGCTCTGCTGGACCTGGCGACCGGCAAGGTGGCCAGCGCCAAGTACCCAAGCCGCTGGCGGGAGTTGCTCCAGCTGTCGACGGCTACGGGACCGGACGGGGTTGAGATCACCGGACCCGAAGACCTGCGGCTGCGTGCCGCCGACCTCTCGGACGCCTCGGTGACACTGTCTCGGCTGCTCGGGCGCAAGGTCGCGCTGATCGACGAGCCGCCCGCCGAGGGCGAGCTCGACCGGGCCGTACCGGAAGAGGTGCTCGCCGCCGGGACAGCGGCCGACGTGCCCTACACCGTGAGCCGCTTCGGCAAGGATGCGCCCACCGGGACGTTTTTCGACTTCGCGCCCGTACACCTGATCACCACGGCCACGCTGGGCCGTACGGGCATGGCGTGGCAGCGGTACCGGCCCAACCTGGTGATCCGGACAGACACGGCCGAGGGCTACGCCGAGAACGACTGGCTGGACCGGGAGTTGCTGGTCGGCCCGCAACTGCGACTGCGGGTGACCGCGTTGACCCCGCGGTGTGCCGTCCCGACCCTGGCGCACGGCGAACTGCCGCCGGATCCAGAGGCGTTGCGGGTGGTTGCCCGGGAGAATCGGGCCGAGCCGCTGCCGGGGGCGGCCGCGCTGCCGTGCGCCGGGGTGTACGCGCAGGTGGTGCGGCCGGGCTGGATCGAGCTGGGGGACACGGTCAGCTTCGGATGATCTGACCGAGTACGTTGTCGAGCGACCGGGAGATCCCCGTCGCGGCCGCCCGGATCTCGGTGCTGAGCCGGTACGCGTCTGCCGACACGACGGCCCGCTGTACCTGCAATCCGCCGACACCCCTGGTCATCCCCTCGACCACCGGTGGCGCATGCGGTGTGGGGAAGTACACGGTCGGCTCCCGCACCTCTGGCCTGGAAATCTCTCCGCCGCGACGTGAAGAGGGGGCGCAGGGGTACCTCGACGATGTCGTCCTTGCAAGTCCCTCAGGCTCGAGCGGCGGCGCGAGGGCCGGCTGACGGCCACGGGACGGGGCGCTGAAGTCGACCGTTCTCGGCTCGGCTACTCTCGGCGCCACCGACGTTCACTCTGCGATCCGGGCAGACTGCCACCGAATCGTCACTCGGGAGACGGCAACGCATGAATGCGCCACCATCGGCACCTGGAGCGGAGCGGACTGACGAATCAGCCGTCCGGATCGGCGCTCTCGTTCCGCTGACTCGGCCCGGCTGGGTCGAGGCAGGCCGACACTTGCTCGCCGGACTGGAGCTGGCCGTTCGCGACGTCAATGACGCCGGCGGGATCGTCGGAAGGCCACTCGAGCTGGTGGTCCGAGACACCGCGGCTGATCCACACAGGGCCGCGGCGGCCGTGGACGAACTGGCTCGCCTGGGTGTGGCTGCCTTGGCAGGGGAATATCACAGCGTCGTCGCTCGCGCCGCTGCCGCCAGGGCCGACGCCCTCGGCCTGCCGTTCCTCTGCTCGTCAGCGGTTCTCGACGGGCTCACCGAACAGCCGACGGAATGGGTCGCGCGCCTCGCGCCGGCGCAGTCCCACGGCTGGCAGATCTACGCGGACTTCCTCCTCAGCGCGGGCCACGGTCGAATCGCCGTGGCAGCCCAGCCGAGTGTCTACTGGGCATCTGGAGCCCGCATTCTGCGGGACTACCTCGCTCCACGCGGCGGCACCGTCATCGAACTCGACATGGGCGCGCTCACCCCCACGGAGGTGTGCGACGAACTCGTCGACAACCGCGCGACAGCACTCCTTCTTCTGGTCGGCCACCCGGAGCCGGCGGTGTCGATCGTCACGTCCGTCCGCCGCGACCGGCGCCTCGCCGAGATCATGATCGGTGCTCCGGCCGGGCAACCGGAGTTCGCCGAATGGGGGGCGTTGCTGGGCAACGAGAGCGCCGGGATCCCGTTCCTGCGCTATCTGCCCGAGCGCCTCAGCCCACTCGGTTCACGGGTCGAGACGGCTCTGCGCGAGCGGCTGGCCGAAGCGCCCTCCTTCGTCGCCTTCGAGGGCTACGACACGGTCGCCGTCCTCGCCGATGTGCTGCGTTCTCACGGCGCGGACCGGGCGCGCACTGCCGCATCCTGGCCGCGCGTCGCAGTCGACGGCACCCGCGGGAAGATCCGGTTCTCCCGCACGCCAGGCATCAGCGTGTGGCAATGGACTTGGCCGCCGGTCCAGGTCGTTGATCGAGATCCGGCGGAACCCGATCGCTTTCGGATCCTCCACGCCGGCTGAGAGAGCAGGGAGATCCGACGCCCCTGGTAGGACAGGTCTCGCCACAAGATCATGCCCGCAACCACCAGAGGCCGGCCGCGCACCGACCGTATGAGTACTGCGGTACTGGTCCCCGGACGGATTCGGTCCCGCGGTGCCGGAGAGGCGCGGAGGTCTGCTCATAGCTTGGGCGCAGGGCCGAGCGGGCCCTGATTCTCGTACCGCCCCTCTTCTCCTGGTGGGAGTACTTCCGTGGCCACCTTCCTCTACCGCCTGGGCCGGCTGGCCTTCCGGCGGCGACGGCTGTTCCTGATGGCGTGGATCGTCGTGCTGGCCGCCGTCGGCATAGGCGCCGGCAGCGTCTCCGGCACCACGACCGACGACTTCACCCTCCCCGGGACCCAGTCCCAGAAGGCGGTCGACCTGCTGGGGAAGGAGTTCCCGCAGGCGTCCGCCGCCGGCGCCACGGCCCGTGTCGTGTTCGAGGCACCCGGCGGGCAGAAGCTGTCCTCCGCGACCAGCAGAAGTGAAATCGCCTCCCTGGTAGGCGAGTTGAAGGCCACACCGCAGGTGGCGAGTGTCTCCGAGCCCTTCTCCAGTGGCCTGGTCAGCAAGGACGGCACGATCGCCTACGCCCAGGTCACCTACGACGTCCCGAAAGCCGACCTCACCGATGCCGCCCACGACGCCCTGAACAAGGTCGCGAAGGAGGGTGAGAAGGCCGGGCTGAGCGTCAGCCTGGGCGGCAACGCCGTACAGGACAAGGCCAAGAGCAAGGCAGGCGAACTGATCGGACTCGCCGTCGCCGCCGTCGTCCTGGTGATCACCTTCGGCTCGATGATCGCCGCCGGTCTCCCGCTCGTCACGGCGGTGTTCGGCGTGGTCGCGGCCATTCTGTGCATCACCATCGCGACCTCCTTCGTGGACATGGCCTCGGCTTCGTCAACGTTGGCGCTGATGCTGGGCCTGGCCGTCGCGATCGACTACGCCCTGTTCATCGTCTCCCGCTACCGGAGTGAGATCCGTGAGGGGCACGAGCCGGAGGAGGCCGCCGGACGCGCGGGTACGCCCTGTTCGCCGTTGCCCTCACAGTCGGCGTTCACCTGGCCTTCGGCCGCCGCACCATCCTCAGCGTCGGCATCGGCATCGGCACAGCCGTGTACGTCGTCCTGCTCGACACCCTCTGAACCACCTGGGAGAAGCGCCCCAGCCCACAGGGCGGGCTCATCGTGCACGCCCTCGACCACCATCAGGCCGCCGGCCCGGACAACGGCCTGCTCAAGGCACGAGGCAAGGCCCGCAACTCCCTGCGCGCCGTGCAGTTCTACGGCCTCCTCACCGTCCGATCCGTCCGCCAGCTCGGCTGCGGCAGCAAGTGCCGACATCGCATCGGGTCGCGGGCGCAGGGAGCACAACCGCTCCGCCAGGCCGGTGAGCCCGAAGTCGCCGCCGTAGCCGAGCGTGACATGCGTGCGATGTTCGTGTGTCATGAATCCTGTCCCCGTGATGGTCACCAGTCACTGCTCGCCGTCCCCGGTCCTGGCGAGCCATTTCTCGGGTGGTGGAGTCGGGGGTTCTCATCGATGGCGTGACCGGTCACCTCCGCCTCGGCTAGCCTTGAGCCGACAAGCTGATACGTCATCACATCGGGGGCGCTGATGACGGACGGGGCACAGAGCGGCCAGTCCGGCAACGGCCCGGGCTCGCACGGCGGCGGAGCCTGGCGTCACGTACTGACACCTGTCGTGATTTCCGTGGTCACCGGGCTGATCTACCAGTTCCACGGGTGCAGCCCCGACACGTCGGACCCAGCTCCGTCGTCCACCGTGACCGAGACCCTCGCCGCCGGTACGCCGGGCCCCTCCGACGAGGACGTGTCCCCGGCCCCCAGTGTGTCTGCCCGCATCACCCGCATCGTCAGCAGGGGGACGGATTCGGGGAACTCGTCGTACGTGGACATCCGGGTCGACACCGACATCGTGGGGCTGCGGGGCCAGGAGTGCGTGATCAAATGGTCCTCCTACTACCCGGCCGAGGACGGCCGGGGCGGGACCAACACCGGTTATTCCGGGAGCAGTTCGACGGGCCTGCTCAGCTACGACGACGAGACGCACTGGAACGTGCTCGCCGTACCCAAGGCCCGGTACTCGGGCTGGATGGTGCACGTCTTCCTCTACGGACCCGACGGCACGCTGCTGGCCCAGGAGGACGGCCCCACCGAGTGAGCCGCGGCCGCGGCGGCGTGCCCGTCCGCCGGTGAGGGCGCCGCCGTGTCGAGCATCAGCGCGCAGGCCTCGGCCGGCGTGTCCGGCCGACGGGCCGCCACCAGGGTGAGCACCTCGTGCCACCGGTCACCCGCCAGGGCCTGCCGCAGTGCCCAGTCGGCGGCCTCGCGGGCCGCGCGGTCGGCGCCGGGACGAGCGGCTTCGGCTGCGAGGGAGTGCGCGAGCCGGGCCCGGACGACGTCGCGTTGCCACGGGCTGCGCACCTGTTCCAGCACGTCCTGGGCGCCGGACCGCTCGTCGAGGCAGGCGAGCGCCCTCGCGGTCATGGTCACGCAGTCGAGGACGGGCTCCGGGAGGACGAACTCCTGCCTGCCGAGGGCAGGATGCACACCCAGGCGGCCCCGGTACTCGCGCAGCAGACTGGACGCCTCCTGCGCCTGCTCCGCCGCTCGGTCGGGAACGAAGACGACCGTCCCGGCGGCGGTTCCGGCGAGCAGCACCGGCAGGACGTCCCCCGCAATGTCACCGGTGCCGGACTCCGTCAGCCTGGACACGCTCGGCAGTTCGCCGACGCGGCACAACACCGCGGTGGCATCGGCGACAGCGGTGGCCGGCCTCTCGCCGACCGTCACCGGGTCGAGAGCCGCCGCCGCTGCCAACGCCCTGGTGGCGAAGCGGGCGGCGGCCTCCTGATCGAGCGTCTCCAGTGCCACGGCGGCCCTCGCGGCCAGTGGGAGCACGCTGCCGGGTCTCGCGACGGAGTCCAGTGCGTCGGCCAGTTGACCGACGGCCAGCGACACCGTCGTCCGGTCCGTGGCCGGGCAGTGACGCAGCAGGCCCATCACGCATTCCGCGGTGCTGCTCGGGCTCAGCACCGCGGAGGCGGTCCAACGGGCTGCCGACTGTCTCAACTGGCCGGCCGCCTCCGGGCCGTGGAAGCCGGCCGCCGCGATGAGCGCGAGGCACTCGGGAACCGCTGTCACGTCCGTGGCACCGAGCACGTCCGTGGCCAGACGCCGGGCCTCGTCCGGCCGGCCGGCCGCGACCGCGGCGGCGACCAGCGCCACCCACGTCCGCCGTCGCCATGCGGGATCCTGCACCTGCCCGAGCGCCTCGGTGGCGGTGGCGTCGCCCGCGCGTGCCAGAACCACGGCGCGGCGGCCGCGCATGTCCTCGGTGGACGGGAGGGCCTGGGCGGCGTGGGCTGCTCGGATCGCCGCTTCGGGATGGCTGTGAGCCAGTGCCTCGGCGCAGCCGATCAGGGTGTGCTGCCGGCGGTCGGCGAAGGGCCCGTACCGGCCGGGGCGGACGAGCGGCGGTGTGCTCTCGGCCTCGTCCGCGAGGGCGGCGGCGCGCCGCGGTTCCCGCTCGGCGAGGGCCGCGGCCACCTGGGTGAGCGTCGTGCGCCGGTCCAGGGGCTCCGCGATGTCTCTGGCCAGCGACACCGCCGTACGCCACTGGCCCTGCCCGGCGCAGGCCCGGGCGAGGGCGGAGCGCCAGGTGTCCGGTCCCAGGACGGGGCAGAGCACCTCCAGTGCCTCTGTCCTGCGCTCGGGCTGCCGGGCCAGCAACTCGGCGGCCGATTCGGCGATTCCGGTGATGGTGTCGCCGGTCGGGAACAGGAGGGCGAGCTGTTCCGCGTGGGTGGCCAGTGCCTGCCAGTGTCCGGCTCGGGCGAGCACGTCGAGTGCCACCGACTCCAGCCGGTGCTGTTCCTGCGTGCTCAGCGGTTCCGGTGGTTCGGCCAGCAGTTCTGCCGCCAGCACGGCGGCCTCGTGCGAGGTGGTGTGGGATCCGGAGTGGATCAGGGAGACGGCGGCGCGGATCCAGCCTTCCGGCTCGTCCTGCGTCCGGTAGCGCGCGAGCAGGTCCCGTGCCTGCTGCCAACGGCCGTGCAGGGCCAGCGCGGTCAGCGTCTGACGACGTACCTCGGGGCGGAATGGCTGGGGGTGCGGGAGCGCGGACAGGGCGAGTGCCTCGTCCCACCGGTCCACGGTGCACAGCGCCCGCACGCGCAGGGCAGCGCACGCACCCTCGCAGGGCCAGCCGGACGGTTCCGCGTCGGGACCGTGCGGGCATGCCTCCTCGATCAGCCGCAGCCCGTCCCGCGCGTTCGACGCTCGCGGAGCCAGGTCCAGCAGTGCGCGCCGCCGGGCTCCGGCGTCGGTGACGGTGCGTGCGGCCCGCAGCGCCTCGGCGGGATGCCCGGCCTGCGCGAAGGCCTCGCTCATCGCCCTGAGCACGGGGTCCCGGTGTTCGGCAGGCACATCCTCTACGGCCGCCCAGGCGTGCTCGCCCGTGCCCGCGGCGGCCAGTGCGGCGGGCCATGCGGTGCGGGCCGCGTCCGGCCAGTCGGGGGTGTCGGGGCTCGCGTCCGCGAGCAGGTCCGTCGGCCACCGGTGGCCCTGGCGCGCGAAGGCACTGAGCGCACGCACCAGGACCGCTGCCCGCCCGGCCGGGTCACCGCAGGCGGACCATATGGTGGACACGCCCGCGAGATCACCCACGGCGCCGAAGGCCTCGCCCGCCGCCGCGAGCACCTCCTCGGCCCAGGGGGCATCCGCGCGGCCTTCGGCTCCCTCCCGCAGGGCCGAGCGTTCGGCGGCGACCAGGGCGAGAGCGGTATTCAGGGCCGGTACCGCTTCCGGGCTGCCCAGCCGCGTCAGCAGACCACCCGCGCGTACGGCGGCGAGGGCGGGCGCCGATCGGTAGGAGGACGGCGCCGCGTCGTGCACGAGGGCCATCGCTTCCTCCGCCAGGCCGCGAGCGCGCCGCGGGTCGGTCCCGGCGAGGCGGTCGGCCAGTTCGATGAGCGCGAAGCATTTCGCCCCGCCGTCCGGCATCGCCTCGGCGAGCGCCTGTGCCCGGTCGGTCTGCCCCAGCCGGGCCCGTAGCAGGGCCAGTGCGCCGTCGTCGTCCGGGGTGCGTGCGTGCAGCCGCTCCTGTGCCGCGGCCAGCAGGACGGCGGCCCGCAGCCCGTCCTCGCCGCCGTCCCGGACGACCAGGCGCCGGGCGGCGCTCAACTCGGCCAGCGCGGGGCCGTCACCGAGCAGCCGGGACGCCATCCGGTCATGGCGTGCCGGGTCGGCGAGCACCCGGGCGATGCGCCACGGCTCGGCGGCCGTCAGGACCATGCGGCCGTAGCCGCTGAGCAGGAAGTGAGCGGTGTCCGGCGGCCAGCCGCGTTCCTGGTGGGTCTCGGCCCAGCGGTGAATGCGCTCCCGTAGCGCGGGGAGTTCGTCGCCGAGCAGTTCGAGCGCGGTGGCGAGCAGTGTGTCGTGCGCGAGGACGAGCACGGTACGCACGTGCGGGGCCTCGCCGAGGAAGACGGGGAAGGTGCGCTCGGCCAGACTGCGGCCGACAGGGCCGCTCGTCACCTCGTCGAGCCGGTGCGGCGGCATACCGGTCAGCGCGCACAGTTCGGCGCGGCTCAGGCCCTCGCCCGCCGCGGCGAGCAGCCCGACGACCTGTCGCTCGGCCGCGTCCCCGGCCGGCAGTTCCCCGAGTTCGTGCTCCGCCTCGTACCGCAGCCGGGTGGCATGCGGCGAAGCGGCCAGCGGGCGCGGGGCGCAGTCCCGTAACGGGTGGTCGCCCGGCAGGTCCGTGGGAAGTCCCGGCCGGGGGCGGCTGGTGACCAGGACGGACACGCCCTGCGGGAGACTGCGCGGCAACAGCGAGGCGATGCTGGGCCGGCGGGGGGACGCGCCTCGCGAGAGATCCTCGTCCAGCCCGTCCACGATCACCAGCAGCGGCCCGCGGTGCCGCTGCCGGCGGGCGGCGGCTTCCAGCAGCCGGTGCCATTCCCGTACATGGGCGCCTGGGGTGCTGCCCTGCACCGGGGATTCACCGGCTACGGCCGCCAGCTGAGCGGTCATCGCCTGGGCGAAGGCGTCGCTGTCGCACTGGCCGGCGTCGCGCCGTGTGATGAAGAAGGAGGCCACCGTCAGGCCCTCGGGCGGGTGCGCGGCCAGCCAGGCGGCGAATGCCGTCTTGCCGTGCCAGGGCGGCGCCTGCCACCACTGGTAGCCGTCCGGTCCCGCGCAGAACCGCAGCACCTCCTCCAACTCCCGCTCACGGCTGAGTAGTTCCGGCGGGGCGATGGAGCGGGCCTGAGCCCGATAGCCCTCCGCGACCCGGGCCTCGAGGGCGGAGGTCCCGACCCGTTCCGGCGGGATGGTCAGGCCCGCCCGTCGCAGCAGCGCACCGCCCGGACCGTCGGGCCTTGCCGCCCAGCCGTCGGCGCGGCTGACAGCCAGGGTGCCGGGACCCTCCGCGCGATGATGTTCCACGACGATGCCGATGACGCGCCCTTCGGCCCACACGGCCGCTCCCGACATGCCCTCCCAGGGCGAGCCGTGTTCCGTGCGTTCGGGCGGGGGAACCCGGAACTCCAGTGTGCTGCTACGGCGGTTGGACAACACCGGTACGTGACCCCAGGCGTGGCAGACATCCCGGGCCAGCGAACCGTCGGGGCGCTGCCGCAGCTTGAACAGCGGAAATCCGACGGCAGTACAGGTCAGCACCGCGTCGGTGTCTCCCGGTGCGCCGAACGGCACCGGCTCGACCGCAGGGGGCGCGGAGTGCGCCCCGGGGCCCAGCTCCAGGAGAGCGGCATCCGTCCGGCCGGGGCCGAACCAGCCCGGCCGGGCAGGGGCGCTCCACTCGTCGCTCCGGTCCGGGTTGAAGCGGACGACGACCGTCTGCCCGCCCCGCACGACATGCGCGGCGGTGAGCACCAGGCCGGCCGCGACGAGATACCCCGATCCCCGCAGCCGAGTCCCGTCCACACGGGTGACGACGACCTCGGCGACGCGGTCCGCCCGCAGCTCCGCCACCAGCGTCTCACTCTTCCCTGACGTCGCTGAGACCCGAGATCCACACCTCCGGCTGCGTGACACCGGCGGCAGTGGCCCGGCGCGGCTCCAACGTCAGCCGCACCGTCTGCGTGTCCTGCCTCCCCAGCTTGCCGTCCGCGCCCAGCTCGACGACCCAGAACTTCACCTTGCCGCTCGCCGCCGCGTCCCGCTGCACGCTGACGGTCAGCTCCAACTGCACCGGGCCCAGCGCGAACCGAAGGTCCTCGCCCTCGCCCGCCGCCATCGCCGTGGCCAGCTCGGCGCGCAACTGAGCGATCATCTCGGACAGTTCGATCACCGCTGCACCTCCGCACAACCCCCCGGCCCCGCCGAATCCGCATGCTAACAGTCCGTCACCCGCTGATGGGATGTCAGCAGCCGCCTTCGTCTCACTCGTGCGGGAACTGCCACCGCCGGCGACGGCTCCCCGCGGGGCGAACGGGGCGGGTTCGCGGCGGGCCCCGGACCGGTGGCGCCGCCCGATGATCACGGCGCGCGTAGGCTCGTGCCCATGGTTGAGCATCGCATGATCGACGTGAACGGTATCCGGCTGCACATCGCCGAAGAGGGCAGCGGCCCCCTGGTGGTGCTGCTGCACGGCTTCCCCGAGTCATGGCACTCCTGGCACCACCAGTTCGGGCCCCTGGCGGAGGCCGGCTTCCGCGTGGTCGCTCCCGACCAGCGCGGATACGGACAGAGCGACCACCCCGCCGACGTCGGCGCCTACAGCATCCTCCACCTGGTCGGTGACGTCGTCGCACTGATCCAGGCCCTGGGCGAGGACAAGGCGTTCGTCGTCGGACACGACTGGGGCGCACCCGTCGCCTGGCACACCGCCCTGCTGCGGCCCGACATGGTCCGTGGCGTGGCCGGGCTGAGCGTGCCGCCGCCCTTCCGGGGCACGCAGCCGCCGCTGGCCGCCATGGACACGCGGTTCGACGGCCGCTTCTACTGGAACTACTTCAACCGCCCCGGCGTCGCCGACGCCGAGTTCGCCAGGGACGTACGCACCACCCTGCGCAAGTTCTTCTACGCCGCCTCCGGCGACGCCGCACCCACCGGCGAGATCATGCAGCCGCTGGTCGAGCCCGGCCAGGGGTGGCTGGACACCATGCCCGACCCCGACGTCCTGCCCAAGTGGTTCACCGAGGACGACCTCGACGCCCTCACCGACAGCTTCTCCCAGGGCTTCACCGGAGCCCTCAACTGGTACCGCAACCTCGACCGCAACTGGGAACTCACCGCCCCCTGGCACGGCGCCACCGTCAGCCGACCCGCCCTGTACGTCTACGGCGACCGCGACCTCGTCCCCGCCTTCCCCGGCACACCCGAACTCATCGCGAAACTCCCCCACCTGATGCCCAGCCTGTGGCGCGAGCCCGTCGAGCTGGCGGGCTGCGGGCACTGGACACAGCAGGAACGCCCCAACGAGGTCAACACCGCCCTCATCGAGTTCCTCAAGGCCCACTCCTGAGCCCGGCCTGCCGCGCCAACCGGCCACGCGCTGGAAGCCGGCGCCATCGTGGTTGCCCGTACGTGACTCTCTGGCGAAAACAGCCGGTGTTCGTCCCCTGGCACACCGGCCCAAGAGCATCTGATGACACCCACGGCGCGGGAGCACGCTGGACTAGGCTGACCGACATCAGACAGGACGCC
Source organism: Streptomyces sp. NPDC020192 (assembly GCF_044388685.1). Lineage (NCBI taxonomy): Bacteria > Bacillati > Actinomycetota > Actinomycetes > Kitasatosporales > Streptomycetaceae > Streptomyces > Streptomyces sp. NPDC020192. The sequence goes on from NZ_JBIRXG010000021.1 coordinate 20,895, forward strand.
GCACGAGCCCAGGCGTGCTAGCCGCACGCCTCCGCGGCATGGGGTTCGCGGGGTGTCCGGTCGTCCGGTGGTGGTGAAAGTCGCCTCGAGCAGAAGGTCCTTCGGTATGGCGGTACGGGAGCTTCGTCCGCATCAGCGAGAAGCGGTGGACGCGGTACTGCGTGCCCTGGAGCTGCCCGCGGGAGCGACGGTGCCCGAGCGGGGACTGCGGACGCAGGTGGTCATGGCGACCGGCTCCGGCAAGACCCTGGTCGCCGTGCGCAGCGCGGAGGAGTTGCGGGCCGGCCGTGTGCTGGTGCTGGTGCCGTCGCTGGACCTGCTCGCGCAGACCGAGGCGGCCTGGCGTGAGGGCGGGCGCCGGGGTCCGATGATCGGGGTGTCGTCCCTGCGTGGGGAGCAGGCCTCGTTCGCGAACACGACGGATGTGGGTGAGCTGGTCGCCTGGGTGCGGCCGTTCGATCGGGTGACGGTGTTCGCGACGTACGCGTCGCTGGGGCTGGGGACGCTGGAGCGCGCGCACGCCGCCGGGCTGCCGGGGTGGGACCTGGTCGTGGTGGACGAGGCGCACCGCACCTCGGGGCGGATCGGCAAGCCGTGGGGGGTGGTGCACGACAACACGCGGATCCCGGCCCTACGGCGGCTGTACATGACTGCCACACCCCGACTGTGGCAGCCCGACGAAGGCCAGGCCGAGGCCGGGGGGCAGGAGGTGCCGGGGGAACTCGTGGCCTCCATGGACGACGACCCCGACAGCCCCTTCGGCAGCCGCTGCCACACGCTGACCCTGTCCGCGGCCATCGACCGGGGCATCTGCGCCCCGTATCAGGTGGTGTGCGTCGATGTCACCGACACCCATCTGCAGGCCGCCCAGCTCCTCGGCATCGAAGGCCGCTCCGACCAGGTGCGCGGAGCGAGGCTCGCCGCCCTGCAGACCGCACTGGTCAAGGCCTGCACCGAGGAAGACTTCCACCGCACCCTCGTCTTCCACCACCTGGTCAAGGAGGCGGAGGCGTTCGCCGCCGGGCTTCCGGAGGTCGCCCGGAAACTGCATGCGGCCGAGCCGGGGCGGTATCCGGCACGGGTATGGGCCCAGTGGCTCTGCGGCGATCACGCCCCCCAGCAGCGCCGGCTCGTCCTCGACCGGTTCCACCACGGCACCGGCGACGACGGCACCCCCGTGGACAAGGCCTTCCTGGGCTCGGTGAAGGTCCTCGGCGAGGGCGTCGACACCAAGAACTGCGACAGCGTGTACTTCGCCGACGTCCGCGGCTCCATGCCCGACCTGGTCCAGGCCGTCGGCCGCGCCCTGCGCATCCGGCCCGGCCACGGCAAACTCGCCTCGCTCGTCGTCCCCGTCCTGCTGGGGCCCGGGGAGACGCCCGAGACCATGCTCACCTCCCGCGCCTACGACGGGCTCGCGAAGCTGCTCGCGGCCCTGCGGGCGCACGACGCCCGCATCGTCGAGCGTCTCGCCGAACCACAGGCCCAGAGCCGCGCCAAGGGCGTACAGACCCGCACCGGCGAACACGGCGCCGACACCGACACCGGCGGGGAACTCGGCCATCTGTCGGCGCCGGCCCGGGCCCTGCTGAAGTTCTCCACCCCACGTGACCCCACACACCTCGCCGCCTTCATCAGCCTTCGCGTCCTCAACCCGGAGCGCGCCCACTGGCGCCGCGGCGTGGAAGCCGCCGTCATCTACCAGCGGATCCACGGCGACCTGCGCGTCCCCTTCACCTACCGCGTCCCCGCCCCCCAGACCCACGACACCCACACCGACACGGAGACACAGGCCGAACCGACCGAGGGGTGGCCGGCCTCCCTCGCCGGCTTCCCGCTCGGACAGTGGACCGCCGATGCCCGACGAGCCCACGCCCACGGCCGCCTCGACGCCGAACGCGTCACCCAGCTGGAGAAGCTGGGGATGGTGTGGTCGCACCACGACACCTCGTGGGAGGAGGGGCTCGCCGCAGCGCGTGGGTGGGCCGCCGAGAACGGGCACCTCCTCGCCCCCCTGGACGCCACCCACCAGGGGCACAAGGTCGGCATCTGGCTGAAGAACGCACGGGCCGCCGCCCGGCGTGCGCGCGAGAACGAACAGCGCCGCACCCAGGGCCGCCCGGTGACGTCGACGGTCGGCGTGCTGTCGGAAGAACGCCGCGAACAGCTCGAGGAGATCGATCCGTCGTGGTGCCCCACCTGGCCCGTCGCCTGGCAACGCTGCTTCCACCTCGTCCGTCAGCACATCGAGAGGACCGGCACCCTCCCCACCCAGCCGGGCGTGGTCGTGCACCAGGGCGAAGACCTCGGACGATGGGTACACCAGCAACAACAGCGCTACCACCAGCTCACCACCGTCCAGCAATGGATGTGCGAACACATCCTCGGCATCCAACCCACCGACGAGCACGAAACACCCCAACCGCGCCGTACGCACGCCGACAAGTGGGCCCTGAACCTGACCGCCGCCCAGCAGTACCACCAACGCGAAGGACACCTCCGCGTGCCGAGAAAGCACGTGGAGACGATCGTGGTCAGCGGCGAGGGCGAGGACCGGGAACAGCAGGCCGTCAAGCTCGGGGCATGGATCAGCAACCAACGCTCACGAGCCGCGACCCTCTCCCCCGAACGCATCCGACAACTCACCGACATCGGCATGCACTGGACATGAAACCGGCCGGACTTTCGGCCGCTCACATCAGGGGTGAAATCCTTTTCAGGCGCAGGGTACGCTGGTCCCCACACACGGTGAAAGGATGCGCACGCTGGTGGTGACGATCCATGACGTGGCGCGAGCCGCCGGGGTTTCTCCGGCGACAGTCTCGCGCGTCTTCAACGGCGGCAAGGTGACGCCGGAGCGCGCCCTGTCCGTCCAGCAGGCCGCCGAGGCCCTCGGCTTCGCGCCGAACCGGGTCGCGCGGTCGCTGCGCAAGCAGCGCTCCAGCTTGATCGCGCTGATCATCCCGGACATCGAGAACCCGTTCTTCACGTCGCTCGCCCGCGGGGTCGAGGACGCCGCGCAGCGCACCAGTTTCTCGGTCGTCCTGTGCAACTCCGACGAGGACACCGACAAGGAGCGCCGCTACCTCGAGGTCGCCCTCGGCGAGCAGATGGCCGGCGTGATCGTGGCGGCGGCCTCGCGGGACGAGACGGACCTGGGGCCGCTGATCGCCCGGGGCGTGCCCGTGGTCGCCGTGGACCGGCGGCCGCACGAGGCCGAGGTGGACGCCGTACAGGTGGACAACCAGCACGGCGGCGAGGCGGCCACCCGCCATCTGCTGCAGGCCGGTTACCGCCGGATCGCCTGCATCACCGGCCCGCAGGGCACGTCCACCTCCGAGGAACGCCTGGCCGGGTACCGCATGGCGCTGTATTCCTCGGCCGATGCCGCCCCGCTCGGTGACGCCTACGTACGGCACGCCGACTTCCGGGTCGAGGGCGGCCGGGCCGCGATGCGCGAACTGCTGGCGCTGCCCGAGCCGCCGGACGCCGTGTTCGTCACCAACAACCTGATGACGATCGGCGCCTTGGACGCCCTGCGCGAGGTCGGACGCACTCCCCCGGACATCGGTGTGCTGTCCTTCGGCGATGTGCCGTGGGCGTCGCTGGTGCGGCCGTCGCTGACCGCCATGGAGCTGCCCTCGTACGAGCTGGGCCGTGCGGCCGCCGACCTGCTGCTGCAGCGCATCGAGGGCAAGCCGTCGCCGCTGCAGACCGTGGTGCTGCGTACCCGGCTCCAGGTGCGGGAGAGCACCGCCGGTCCCTGAGCCGGCCAGGCACGCGAAGGGCGCGGTACCGGTCGAGTGACTGGTACCGCGCCCTTTTTGTGGGCCCTGCGCCGCCGCACGCCCGGGCCCACGGCACGGCCCGGAGCTACTTCAGTCCGGACGTCTTGACCGACTCCACGATCTGCCGCTGGAACACGAAGAACAGCACCAGCATGGGCAGTGCCGCGATCGTGGCCGCCGCGAGGATGTAGTTCCAGTTGGAGGTGTACTGGTTCTGGAACGAGGCGATGCCGAGCTGGACCACCGTCAGCGACTGGTCGTTGGTGGCGACCAGGGGCCAGACGAAGGCGTTCCAGTTGGCGAGGAAGAAGAAGATCGCCAGGGCCGAGAGGATGGGCCGGGACATCGGCAGGACGATGTTCCAGTACACCCGCCAGTGGCCGCAGCCGTCGACGATCGCCGCCTCCTCCAGTTCCTTGGGCAGGCCCAGGTAGAACTGGCGCAGCAGGAAGATGCCGAAGGCGTTGAAGATGGCCGGGATGATCAGGCCGGCGTAGCTGTTGAGCAGGCCCAGCTCACGGGCGACCAGGAACAGCGGGATCAGCACGACCGGGGCCGTGACCAGCAGGGTGACGAAGATCGCGCCGAAGAGCTTCTCGCGGCCCGGGAAGCGCAGCCGGGCGAGCGCGTAGGCGGCCATGGAGTGGAAGAACAGGGCCGCCACGGTGATCACCGCGGAGATGAAGAAGCTGTTCCAGAGGTAGCGGGCGAAGGGGACCTCGGTGAAGACGTAGACGAAGTTGTCGAAGGTGAAGTCCTTCGGGATCAGGTTGCCGTCCGTCACCGTGGCCCGGGTCTTGAAGGACGACGTGACCATCCACAGCACCGGGAAGATGCTGATCAGGGACAGGACGACGGCCAGGGCCGTGAGTCCCGCGCGTGAGGAGAGCGGCCGGCGTCCGCCCACCCGGCCCTCCCGGGTCGTCAGGGCGTCACTCGCCATCGTCGAACCTCCCGCCTCTCGTCAACTTGAAGATCACGGCGGAGATCAGGACCATGATCAGCACCAGGAAGGTGCCCATGGCCGCCGCGTAGCCGAACTCTCCGAATCCGAAGGCCTGCTGGTAGATGTAGAAGATCGCCAGCGACGTGCCGTTGGCGGGGCCGCCGTTGGTCAGGACGAAGATCAGGTCGAGGCCTCCGGTGATGGCGGCGACCGTCGACATCAGCAGGACGAAGAAGCTGGTGGGGCGCCGCATGGGACCCGTACGGCAGAGCAGCGGCTTCCCGCTGATGCTCAGCGCCCGGTTCGCCGCGAGCGGCGCCGTACTGGAACTCGTTCACGAGGACGACCAGGTCGACACCGCGGACGCCGAACGGCTGCTGGCCTCGCTCGGGCATCTGCTCACCGCGTTCGCCGACCGGCCCGCGGCCCGGCTGCGCGAGCTGGCCGCACTGCCCGAGGACGCCCACGACCTGGTCGTCCGGCGGTGGAACGTCACCGAGCGGGAGTTCCCGCACGCCACCACCGTGCCCGCGATGATCGCGGGACAGGCCGCCCGCACCCCGGACGCGGTCGCCGTCGTCTCCGGCGGGCAGCAGCTGTCGTACGCCGAACTCGACGTCCGGGCACGGGCATTGGCCCACCGGCTGCGGGAGGCCGGAGTGCGGCCCGGGAACCGGGTCGCGCTGCGCGTCGACCGGTCCGCCGATCTGCTCGTCGCCGTGCTCGCCGTGTGGCGGGCCGGGGCCGCCTATGTGCCGCTGGACCCCGAGTACCCGGACGAGCGGGCCGCCTACGTCCTCACCGACTCCGGCGCTACGGCCCTGATCGCCTCGGACGAGCCGCCCGCCGCGCTGGCCGATGCCTGCGGCACGGTGCTCCGCGTCGAGGGAGCGGGAGAAACGCCGGACACGGACCCCCTCACCCCGCTGCCCGCCGATCTCGCCTACGTTCTGTACACCTCCGGCTCCACCGGCCGGCCCAAGGGCGTCGAGGTCTCCCACGGCTCGCTGGCGCGGCTCGTCGCCGCCATGGCGGACGTCCTCGCCCCGCCCCGGACGACGTGTGGCTCGGGCTGACCGCGCTGTCCTTCGACATCTCCACCGTCGAGCTGTTCGTGCCGCTGACCACCGGCGGCCGCGTGGTCGTCGTACCGGAGGAGGACCGCTGGGACGGCGGGGCGCAGCGGGCGCTGATCCGGGCGCAGGAGGTGACGCATGTGCAGGCCACCCCGTCCGGCTGGCGGCTGCTGCTCGCCGCCGGGTTCGGCAAGGTCGACGGCGTGCGCTGCGCCCTCACCGGCGGCGAGGCCCTGCCCGAACCGCTGGCCGCCGAACTCACCGCGGCTGTGCCCCGGTTGGTCAACGTGTACGGCCCGACCGAGGCGACCGTGTGGGCCACCTTCGACGAACTCACCGGCCACGAGGGCGAGATCAGCATCGGCCGGCCCCTGCCCAACTACACCGCCCACGTCCTGGACGACGGCATGCGCCCGGTGCCCATCGGCGCGCCGGGCGAGCTGTATCTGGGCGGTGCCGGGGTGGCCCGGGGCTACCACGACCGGCCGGGGCTGACCGCCGAACGGTTCGTGCCCGACCCGTTCGGGCCGCCCGGCGCCCGGCTGTACCGCACCGGCGACCTCGCCGCCCGCCGGGCCGACGGCCGGATCCGCTTCCTCGGCCGCGACGACCACCAGGTCAAGATCCGCGGCCATCGCATCGAACTCGGCGAGATCGAGGAGGCGCTGACCCGGCACCCGGACGTGGCCACGGCCGCCGTGGCGGTCCACCGGGACGACAGCGGCGAGCCCTTCCTGACCGGGTACGTCTGCGGCGGCGCCCCGGACCCGGCGGACGTCCGTGACTTCCTGCGCGGTGAACTGCCCCGCGCGATGGTCCCGGCCCGGTTCGTCGTGCTGGAGCGGATGCCGCTCAGCCCGGCCGGAAAGATCGACCGCAGGGCACTGCCGGACCCCGGCGCCGCCGCCCCGGAGACCGCCCGGCACATCGCTCCGCGCACCCCCGCCGAACAGGCCCTCGCCGATATCTGGCAGCAGGTGCTCGGGGTCGCCGAGGTCGGCGTGAGCGACGACTTCTTCGCGCTCGGCGGCAATTCCATCAAGGCGGTCCTGGTCACCGCCCGCGCCCGGGAGCGGGGCCTCGCCCTGACCACCCGGCAGCTCTTCGCCCACCCGACCGTCGAGGCGCTGGCCACCACGCACACCGAGGTCACCACCACCCCGGCATCCGACACCACGCCGTTCGCCCTCGCCGGCCTCGCCCCGGCCGAGCTGGACACGCTCCTCGACGCCGTCGGGCGTGCGGACACCGAGGACGTGCTGCCGCTCTCCCCGCTCCAGACCGGCCTGCTCCTGCACACCCTGGCGGAGACCGCCGACTATGTGCGCACCTTCGCCGTGGACCTCGACGGCGCCTTCGACCAGGACGCCTTCGAGGAGGCGTGGCGGTACCTCGTCGACCGGTACGCGATCCTGCGCTCCACCTTCCACTGGGCGGACGTACCCCACCCGGTGCAGGTCGTACGGCGGTCCGCGCCGCCGGAGTTCACTCGCCTCGACCTGTCCGTGCTGCCCGAGGAGCTTCGCGAAGCGCGGCTCGCGGAGCTGACCGAGGACGAGCGGTGCACGGTCTTCGACCTGGCCGAGGCGCCGCCGGCCCGGTTCCTGCTGGTGCGGCTCGCCGAGGACCGGCACCGGTTCGTGTGGACCACGCACCACATCGTGTTCGACGGCTGGAGCCTGCACGCCCTGTTCGCCGAGGCCTTCGCCGCGTACCGGCACCGCAGGGACACCGGACGGCTCCCGGACGCGCCCCCGCCGCCCCCGTACCGGGACTATCTGCGCTGGCTTCAGCGGCAGGGCGCGGACGGCGGCACCGCACGCGCCCTGGACGAGTGGCGGACCGAGCTGGCCGGCTTCACCCGGCCCACCCCGTTGCCCGGCAGCCGCCCCACCGGCCGACGCGCCGCCGTCCACACCGAACGGCAGGTGCTGCCCCCGGACCTCCTCACCGCTCTGGACCGCACCGCCCGCCGTCACCACGTCACCGTCGGCACGCTCGTGCACACCGCGTGGGCGCTGCTGCTCGCCCGTACCAGCGGCGAGCGGGACGTGTTGTTCGGGACCACCCTCTCCGGCCGGTTCGGGGACGTCCCCGGCATCGAGTCGATGGTGGGGCTGCTGATGAACACGCTGCCGCTGCGCCTCGACGTCGACCCGGACACCCCGCCCGCCGCCCTGCTGCGCTCGGTGCACCAGCGGCTGACCGGCCTGGCCGGACGCGAGCACGTGTCCCTCGGCGAGGTGCAGCGCGCAGCCGAAGTCCCGGGCGGGAAGCCGCTGTTCGACTCGCTCGTGGTCTTCACCGACATTGGCACCGGCAGCCTCCCGGCGGGTGTGCGGCCGGTCCCGGAGAGCGAGGTCCGCGACACCGGCTACCCGCTGGTCCTGGAGGCCGTACGCACCGACCGGCTCACCCTGGAACTCGGCTGCGACCGTTCCCGCTACGACGAGTCGACCGCCCGCCGGCTGCTCGCCCAGACGGCACGGCTGCTGACCGGGCTCACCGAGGACCACGACCGCGCGGCCGGGCTGCCCATGCTGTCCGCGGAGGAGTACGGCCTGGTCGTCCGCGACTGGAACGCCACGGTCGCCGGCTTCCCCGCCGAGCGCACCCTGCACTCCCTCATCGAGGAGCAGGCCGCACGCACCCCGGACGCCCTCGCCGTCCGCTGCGGCGCCGAGGGCCTGACCTACGCCGAGCTGAACAGCCGGGCCAACCGGGTCGCCCACCGGTTGCGCCACCTGGGCGTCGGCTCGGGGTCCCTGGTGGCGCTGTGCACCGAGCGCTCCCTGGAGCACGTGATCGGGGTCGTCGCCATCCTCAAGGCGAGCGCCGCCTTCGTACCCGTCGACCCGGAGCACCCGGCCCGGCGGCAGGCGTACATCCTCGCCGATGCCCGCGCCCAGGCCGTGCTCACCCAGCGTCGGCTGGTGGAGTCGCTGCCGGACGGGGCGGAGACCGCCGTACCGGTGCTCGCGCTCGACGACCCCGCCCTGTGGCAGGACGAACCGGACCACGATCCGGCGCCCGTGGCGCTGCCCGCCGATCTGTGCTCGCTGTACTACACCTCCGGCTCCACCGGCCGCCCCAAGGGCGTGGCCTCCACGCACGAGGGCTGGGTCAACCGGATGTGGTGGATGCAGCGGCGGCACGGGCTCAGGCCCGGTGACGCGGTGCTGCACAAGACCACGCTCACCTTCGACGACGCGGCCGTGGAGATCCTGTGGCCGCTGATCACCGGCGGCCAGGTGGTCCTGCTGCCGCCGGGCGCGCACCGCGACGCGCACGAGATCGCCGACGCGGTGATCCGCCACGGGGTGGTGCACGTGCAGTTCGTGCCCAGCGTCCTGGAGGTGTTCCTGGACGTGCTCACCCCGGAGCGGGCGGCAGCCATGACCCGGCTGCGCTCCGTCCTCACCAGCGGTGAGGCGCTGCGGCCCGTACTGGTGCGCAGGTTCCGGGAGCTGTTCGGGGACCGGGTGAGCCTGGACAACACCTGGGGCGCCACCGAGGTGTCCATCGACTCGACCTTCCATGTGTGCGGGGAGGCCGATGCCGCCGCGGAGAACGGGGCCGTCAGTCTGGGCCGCCCGTTCGACAACAACACCGTGTACGTCCTCGACGAGGACATGGCCCCCGTGCCCGTCGGGATCACCGGGGAGCTGTTCATCGGCGGTCTCGGCCTGGCCCGCGGCTACCACGGCCGGCCCGCACTGACCGCCGAGCGGTTCGTGCCCGACCCGTTCGGGCCGCCCGGCGCCCGGCTGTACCGGACGGGGGACCTGGGGCGGTGGCGGGCGGACGGCACGCTGGAGTTCGGCGGCCGCACCGACCACCAGGTGAAGATCGGCGGCGTCCGCGTCGAACTCGGCGAGATCGAGGACGCGTTGCGCCGCGCCCCGGGCGTGAAGGACGCGGTCGTCGACGTCCGGACGCTGGACGGCGTGAAGATCCTCGTCGGCTACACCACCGGCGGCACCGCGCCCGAGCAGTTGCGGGCCGCCCTGCAGGCCGAACTGCCCGACGCCATGGTGCCGAACGCCTTCGTCGCCCTGGCCGCCGTACCCCTGAACGCCAACGGCAAGGTGGACCGCGCCGCCCTGCCCGACCCCGAGCCGGACGCCCAGAGCGCGGGACAGTCGTACGTCGCCCCGCGCACCCCGACCGAGGAGACACTGGCCGGCATCTGGGCCCGGGTGCTGCGAGTGGGGCAGGTGGGCGTGCACGACAACTTCCGTGTCATGGGCGGTGATTCGATCCTGCTGATCCACACCGTCGCCCGGGCACGGGAGGCGGGCCTGCCCGCCACCCCGCGCATGGTGTTCGAGCATCCCACCGTCGCCGGTCTGGCCGCGGCGGTCGACGCGGCGGCCGCCCGGGGCCGGGAGGTGGTGGTCCACGCAGAGCAGGGCCGGGTCACCGGCGAGGTGCCACTGGGGCCGATCCAGGCGCAGTACGCCGAGCTGGGGCCCCGCGACCGCTTCAACCAGTCGTTGCTGCTCGCCGTCGACGAGACGGTGCGGGCCGACCCGCTGCGCGCGGCGCTGTCGGCGCTCGCCGGCCACCACGACGCCCTCCGGCTGCGCTGGGCACGGGAGGCGGCCGGATGGCGGCAGCACCTGGCCGAGACAGAGGACGCCGACCTGCTCACCGTCGTCGACGCGCCGGAGGAGGAGGCGGCCGCGGTGGAGGCGGCGCACGCCGGACTGGACCTGGCCCACGGGCCGCTGCTGCGGGCCGTGCTGCTGAGGCCGACGCGCCGCCTGCTGCTGGTCGTGCACCACGTCGCCGTCGACACCGTCTCCTGGAACATCCTCGTCGAGGATCTCAACACCCTGGTCAGCGGTGGCGCGTTGCCCGCCAAGACCACCTCCGTGCAGTACTGGGCGCGGCGGCTCGCGGAGCACGCGGCGAGCGCGGAGTTCCGCGCCGAGGCGGAGTACTGGGCGCTGCCCAGGCCCGCCGTCCCGCCGCTGCCACTGGACCGGGCCGACGGCGAGAACACCGAGGGCCGCTCCCGGACCGTACGGGTCGTCCTCGCGGCCGGCGCCACCGAGGCGCTGCTGCGCCAGGCCCCCGCCGCCCACGGGGCGGAACCGGACCATCTGATGCTGGCCGCGCTGGCCCGCACGCTCACCGAGTGGACGGGCGGCGACACCGCCGCCTTCGATGTCGAACGGCACGGCCGCGAGGCCCTGTTCGACGACGTCGACCTCTCCCGCACGGTGGGCTGGTTCACCGGCGTGCGCCCCGTCGTGGTCACCCTCCGCGACCCGGACGACACGGCCGCCTGCGTCACGGCCGTCCGCGAACACCTGCGGACCGCACCCGCCGGAAGCATCGGGCACGGACTCGCCCGGCACCTGCGCCCCGGCACCCGGGACGTCCTGGCCGACCGGCCGCAGCCGCATGTCTGCTTCAACTACCACGGCCGCCGCGACGGCACCGGCACCGTGGCGGGGCCCCTCCGGCCGCTGCCCCAGGCCCTGGGTAAACCGGTCGACCCCGAGCAGCGGCGCTCACACCTCCTCGAGATCGACTCGGCCGTCCTCGAAGGGCAGCTGCACCTCGTCTGGCGCTACGCCGCCGACCACTTCGCCGCCGCCACCGTCGAGGACCTGGCCGAGCGGCACCTGCGCCGGCTGACCGCCCTGGTGGAGCACAGCACCACTCCGGGCGCGGTACGGCGGCCCGTCGAGCCGTTCGTGGAGCGGCTGTTCGCCGGGACACCGGCCCCGCTGCTGCCGATGCTGCGGCACCGGGTGCCCGGCGTGGGCATCGCGGTCATCGCCGACGGCGACCTGCGTGGCGCCTGGGGCTTCGGCGCCCTCGGGGCCGACGACCCCACCCCGGTGGACGCGCGGACCCTCTTCCAGGTCGGATCCATCAGCAAGCACGTCACCGCGCTGGCCGTCCTGCGTCTGGTCCAGGAGGGCCGCCTCGACCTCGACACGGACGTCAACCGGCTGCTGACCACCTGGCAGTTGCCCGGCGAGGGCGGCGTGACCCTGCGTCACCTGCTCAGCCACACCGCCGGGCTGGGCGAGCAGGCCTACCACGGCTACCGCGGCGACGAGCGGATGCCGACGCTGCGCGAGGTGCTCGACGGCCGCCCGCCGGCCGTGACACCTCCTGTGCGCCCGGAACGCCCGCCCGGCTCCGGGTACCAGTACTCCAGCAGCAACTACACCGTCGTACAACAGGTGTTGGAGGACGTCACCGGGCAGCCGTTCGTGCCGCTGCTGCGCTCCCTGGTGCTGGCGCCGCTCGGCATGACCGACAGCGACTTCGCACCGGACGCCCCGCACCGCTACGACGGTCCGGTCGCCCTCAACCACCGCCTCGACGGCACCTCCTACCCCGAGGGCTGGCACCTGTACCCGGAGTCCGCCGCGGGCGGCCTGTGGTCCACGCCCGCGGACGTGGCACGGGTCGCGATCGAGATCCAGCGGGCGGTGGCCGGCGGGCCGACGGCCTTCCTCACCGCCGAGTCGGCGGCCGAGATGCTGCGGCCGGTGCCCGGCACCCCCGGGCGGCCTCGGCACGATCGGCAAGCCCTACGGCGAGCGGCGCTGGTTCGGTCACACCGGCGGTGTGCCCGGGTTCCGCTCGCTCACCTGGGCGGACCCGGACCGCGGCCTGGGCCTGGTCGTCACGTCCAACTCCGATGCCGGAGAGGACTTCCTGCGAGAACTGCTGCACGAGCTGGGCGTCGGACTGGAGGACGCGCGATGGTGACCCTCGACGAGGCGTTCCGCCGCTGGGCGGAGCGCACTCCGAACGCGGTGGCGCTGGAGAGCGCGGACACCGTGCTCACCTACCGGGAACTGGACGAGCGGGCCGAGCTGTTGGCCCGTCGGCTGCGTCGGCACGGGGTACGGCCCGGGGAACTGGTCGGGCTCGCCGCCCGCCCCTCGCCGCGGTTCGTGGTGACGATGCTCGCGGTGATCAGGGCCGGGGCCGCCTATGTGCCGCTGGACCTGTCGTATCCGGCGGACCGGCTGGCGCACATGCGCCGGGACAGCGGCATCCGGCTGCTGGTCACCGACTCGGCCGAGGAGCTGACGGACGGGCTCGCCGACTGCGAGGTGCTCGCGGCGGACCTCCTCGTGGATGAACCCAACGGGTCCGGCTCACCCTTGGGTGAGTCTGTGGCGGCCGACGACCTGGCGTACGCCATCTACACGTCGGGCTCGACCGGGCTGCCCAAGGCGGTGCTGGTCGAACACCGCAACGTGCTGGCCTTCGCCCTCGGCCAGGACTTCGTCGGCCTCGGGCCGGGCCGGGCGATGCTGCGGACCAGCTCCTTCTCGTTCGACGCGTCCGTGCTGGAGACCTGGGGTGTGCTGCTGCGCGGTGCGCGGCTGGTCTTTCCGCCCGAGGACATGCTCGGCACGGACGAACTGGCCCAGGTGCTGGCCGCCCGTCGGGTGACCGACCTGTGGCTGTCGGTCGGCCTGTTCCACCAGCTCGTGGACGAGGACCCGGCCGCCCTGGCCGGTCTGCGCACCGTCGTCACCGGCGGCGACGTCGTCTCCCCGCAGCGGGTGCGCAGCGCCCTGGCCGCAAATCCCGGGCTGACCGTGGCGCATGTCTACGGGCCGACCGAGACCACCGTGATCTGCTGCCGGCACTTCGTGTCCGCCCCGGAGGGCGTGGAGCGCCCGCTGCCGTTGGGCACCCCGATCCCCGGGGTCCGCTTCCACGTGGTCGGCGAACACGGCGAGGTCCTGCCGCCCGGACAGACGGGCGAGCTGTGGATCGCCGGGGAGACGGTGGCCCGCGGCTACCACGACCGGCCCGAGCTGACCGCCGAGCGCTTCGTCACCGAGCCCGGCACCGCGGACGGGCGCGCCTACCGCAGCGGCGACCTGGCCCGGATGCGCCCGGACGGGGTGGTCGAGTTCCTCGGCCGGGCCGACCGGCAGGTGAAGGTGCGCGGCTTCCGGGTCGAACCCGGCGAGATCGAGGCGGCCCTGCTCGACGTGCCGGGCGTGCGCGCCTGCCTGGTCGTCGCCCGCCCGGCGCCGCCGGGCGACAAGCGGATCGTCGCCTACGTCGTCCCCGAACCCGGTGCGCGCGTCCCGGCGGCCGAGGCTCACCGGCTGCTCGCCGGCCGGCTCCCCCGGCACATGCTGCCCGCCGAGTACATGGCGATCGAGGCGCTCCCCCTGGACGCCAACGGCAAGCCCGACCGGCACCGGCTGCCCGACCCGGTGTGGGGCAGCGGCACGCAGGCCGTGCTCGCCGCCCCCGCGCTTCCGGCCGTCCCGTTCGAGAGGATCTGACCGAGCATGTCCACCTCCCTCGACCCCACCGGGGTCCAGGTTCCGCTGAGCCGCGACCAGGAACGCACCTGGTTCGTGGACCAGATCAGCAGCCACCCCTCGGACTACCTCATCCCGCTGCGGCTGCGGCTGGCCGGCCCGCTCGACGTGGCCGCACTGCGCCGGGCCCTGACCGGACTGGTGGCCCGCCACGAGGTGCTGCGCACCTGCGTCGTCGCCCGGGGCGAGACGCCCGCCGGGCTGGTCCGGCCGCCGGAGGCCTTCGTCCTGCGCGAGACGGACGCCGCCGACCCCGCCGCCCTCGACGCCCTGCTGGCCGAGGAGGCGACCGCGCCGATCGACCTGGCCACCGAACTGCCCCTGCGCGCCCTGCTGGTGCGCAGTGCCCCCGAGGACCACACTTTCGCTCTGACGGTGCATCATGTCGCCGCCGACGACTGGTCTCTGGCCGTCCTCTATGACGAACTCGCCGCCGACTACGCCGCGTTCACCGCAGGGCAGCCCTCGCCGCTCGCAGCGCCCGCCGAGCAGTACCGCGCGGTCGCCGCCGAGCTGGACGCCCGCGCCGACGCCGAGGCCGTACCGGTGGGCCTGGAGCACTGGCGGAAGGTCTTCGACGACTTCACCCCGTTCGAGATACCCGGCGACCGGCCCCGCCCGCCGGTGCGCGCCGGGCGCGGCGCCGGACGCACCGCCTTCGTGCTGCCGCCGGCCGTGGCCGCCCGGCTCGGCGACCTCGGCCGGGCGCACGGCGCGACCCCGCCGATGCTGCTCACCGCCGCCTGCCAGGCCGTCCTGTACCGCTACACCGGCCGGCCCGACGTCACCACCGGAACCACCTACGCCCGCCGCGACGACCCGGCCACCGAGCGGCTGATCGGCGTCCTGATCAACATGCTGCCCCTGCGCGGCGACCTCGTGCCCGGGCTGACGTTCCGTCAACTCCTCGAGCAGGCACGAGATGTGGCGCTGGACGCGTACGATCATGCGGAGGTCCCCTTCGACCGGCTGGTCGGCGAACTCGCCCCCGAACGCGACCCGTCGCGCACCCCGCTCTTCCAAATCCTGGTCAACTTCCGCAGCGGCCGCCGCCGCGCCCCGAAGCCGCCCGGCCTGGAGGTGACCGAGCTGCCGATGCCGTACGAGGGTGCCAAGTACGACCTGTGCGTCAGCTTCGAGCAGGTGCCGGACGGGCTGTGGTGCGGGATCAACTGGGACACCGACCTGTACGACGAGAGCACCGTCGACCGGCTGGCCGACTGGCTGGAGCGGCTGCTGCGGCACGTCGCCGAGGACCCCGACAGCCGGATCGACGACATCCCGCTGCTCACCGAGGCCGAACAGGGCGGGCTGCGGACCCTGTTGCTGCGCCCGGCCACCGATGTCCCCGACGCCTGTCTGCACGAGCTGGTCGCCGCGCAGGCCGCGCGCACCCCGGACGCCGTGGCCCTGGTCGACGACGCCGGCGCGACCGTCACGTACGCCCGGCTGGAGGCGGCGGCCAACGCGGTGGCCCGGCAGCTGGCCGAGCGCGGTGTCGGCCCGGACGTGCCGGTGGGCCTGCTGGTCGACCGGTCGGTCGGGATGGTCGTCGGCCTGCTCGGCATCCTCAAGGCCGGTGGCGCCTACCTGCCGATCGAGACCGGCACCCCCGCCACCCGCATCGCCACCCTGCTCGCCGACTCCCGGGCGCCGGTGTGCCTGGTCGAGGCCGAACTGGCGGACACCGTCACGGAGGCCGGCGCCACCCCGCTGGCAGTGAACCAGGACGCGACCGCCGAGCCGCTTCCGGTGCCGGTGCACCCCGACCAGTTGTGCGCGGTGTACTACACCTCCGGCTCCACCGGCCGCCCCAAGGGCGTGGCCTGCACCCACCGCGGCTGGGTGAACCGCATGGTGTGGATGCAGCGCCGGCACGGCCTCCAGGCCGGGGAGAGGGTGCTGCACAAGACGACCCTGCCGTTCGACGACGCGGCGGTGGAGATCCTGTGGCCGCTGATGACCGGCGGTACCGTCGCCCTGCTGCCGCCCGGCCTGCACCGCGACCCGCGCGCCATCGCCGACGCCGCGATCCGGCACCGCGCGGTGCACGTGCAGTTCGTGCCCAGCGTCCTCGAGCTGTTCCTGGAGGAGCTGACCGCCGAGGACGTCGCCGCCCTGCGCGGGCACCTGCGCAGTGTGCTGTCCAGCGGCGAGGCGCTGCGCCCGGCCCTGGTGCGCCGTTTCCGCGAGGCGTTCGGCGATGCGGTGAGCCTGGACAACACCTGGGGCGCCACGGAGGTGTCCATCGACTCCACCTACCGGGTCTGCGGGCCGGAGGACGCAGAGGGCACCGGCGCGGTCAGCCTCGGCCGGCCCATGGACAACAACGAGGTGCTGGTCCTCGACCACCGGCTGCAGCCGCTGCCGCCCGGCGTCCCCGGGGAACTGTGCATCGCCGGCACCGGTCTGGCCCGCGGCTACCTGGGCGACCCCGCCAAGACGGCCGCGGCCTTCATCCCCCATCCCTACCGCGCCGGCGAACGCCTCTACCGCACCGGCGACCGCGGGCGGATGCGCGCCGACGGCACCTTCGCCTATCTGGAGCGGCTGGACCGCCAGGTCAAGGTGCGCGGGGTGCGGGTCGAACTCGGCGAGGTGGAGGCCGCGTTGCGCGAGCATCCGGCGGTCGCCGACGCCGCGGTGGTGGCCCGCCGCGCCCCCTCCGGCGACCTGCGGCTGGCCGCGTACGTCGCCTTCGCCGGCGGCGCGGTCACGGTACGGCAGCTGCGTGAGCACCTGCTGGCCCGGCTGCCCGGATACGCCGTACCGTCCACCGTCACCGTCCTGCCCGCCCTGCCCCGCTCGGCCAGCGGCAAGCTCAGCCCGGCCACGCTGCCCGAGCCGGACCCGGCCGACTGGGACGACAGCGGCCACGTCGAGCCCCGTGACGAGACCGAACGCGTCATCGCCGACATCTGGGCCGAGGCCCTCGGCGTGCCCCGGGTGGGCGTCCTGGACGACTTCTTCGCGCTCGGCGGCCACTCGCTGCTCGCCACCCGCGCCGTCAACCGGATGCGCCGCGCGTTCGACACCCACCTTCCGCTCAGCGTGATCTTCGAGTGCCCGACCGTCGCCGCCACGGCGGAACGCGTGCACGATCTGATCCTCGCCGAGATCGAGGCCATGCCCGAGGAGGAGGCCCACCGCCTCCTCGCCGGGCCGGCCGCCGCCCCCGACACCGCGCGCACCGAACGAGGTATTCCGCGATGAAGGCACCCCTGCCCCTGCTGCACGAGGCGTTCCTGGCCCACGCGGCCCGGACCCCCGACGCGCCCGCTCTCATCCATGCCGACGGCACCGTCACCTATGCCGAACTGGAGCGCCGCTCGGCCGAGTTGGCGCACCGACTGCCGGCCGCCGGGACCGGCCGTGACGACCTGATCGGCATCTGCGTCCAGCGGGGTCCGGCGCTCGCGGTCGCCCTGCTCGCCGTGATGCGGGCGGGCGGCGCCTGGGTGCCGCTCGACCCCGCCTACCCCCAGGACCGGCTGGAGTACATGCTGCGCGACTCCGGCGCCGGACTGGTGATCGCCGACCGCGCGTCTGCCGGGCGGCTGCCGTCCGGCACGCGCCTGCTCGACCCCGAGGCACCGGCAGACGGCACCCCCTGCGGGGAACTCCCGCGCCGGGGCCGCACCGATCTCGCCTACGTCATCTACACCTCCGGCTCCACCGGCCGCCCCAAGGGCGTGCTCGTCGAACACGGCACCGTCGCCGCCACCGTGGCCGGCATGCGCGACGAGTGGGGGGTCACCGCGGCCGACCGCGTCCTGCAGTTCGCGCCGTCCAGCTTCGACGCCTCCGTGTGCGAGACCGGCATCGCGCTGAGCGCGGGCGCCGCCCTCGTCCTCGCCGGCCAGGACAGCGTCGTACCCGGCCCCGGCCTGGTGCGGCTGATGGCCGGCCACGACGTCAGCGTCGCCGTGCTGCCGCCCTCCGTGGCCGCCGCCCTGCCGGACGCCGAACTGCCCGCGCTGCGCACCCTGGTGTGCGCGGGAGAGGCCCTGCCCGCCGAGGTGGCCGCCCGCTGGGGCCGCGGCCGGCGGATGATCAACGCCTATGGGCCGACCGAGACCTCCATCTGCGCCACCTCCGGTGACGTCCTCGGCACCGGCAGGCCCGACATCGGACTGCCGATCCCCGGGGTGCGCCTCGCCCTCCTGGACGCCGACGGGCTGCCCGTGCCGGACGGCGAGGTCGGGGAACTCGTCGTCTCCGGGGTCGGCGTGACCCGCGGCTACCACGGTCGCCCCGGCCTGACCGCCGAGCGGTTCGTCCCCGACGAGGGCGGCGGACGCGCCTACCGCACCGGCGACCTCGCCCGCCGCCTGCCCGACGGCCGCTACGCCTACGCCGGCCGGGCCGACCACCAGATCAAGGTCCGCGGCTTCCGGATCGAGCCCGGCGAGATCGCCGAGGTCCTTCGCGCCCACCCGGCGGTGGCGGACGCGGTGGTCGTGCTGCGCGACGGGATCCTCGTCGGCTACGCCGCCGCCCCCGCCGGCACCGCCGTACCGGAACTGCGCGACTGGTGTGCGCGGACGCTGCCCGCGCACATGGTGCCGTCCGCCGTCGTCGTCCTGCCCGCCCTGCCCCTCACCCCCAGCGGCAAGGTGGACCGCGAGGCGCTGCCCCGGCCCGACCGGGCCAGCGCGGGACTGGACGCGGACCGTGTCGAGGCCGGGACCCCCACCGAGCGGGCGCTCGTCGGCTTCATGTCCGACCTGCTCGGCGGCGCCGGCGTCGGAGCCCGGGACGACTTCTTCCGGCTGGGCGGCCACTCCCTGCTGGTGGGCCGCCTCGCCGCCCGGATCCGCGACGAACTCGGCGCCGAGGTGCCGCTGCCGGAGATCTACCGCAGCCCGACGGCCGAGGCGATCGGGGCGCTCGTGGACGGCACGGCCGTACCGGCCGACGACACGGCCCCCGCGCCGCCCCCGCTGCGGCCCGCCGACCGCACCCGGCCCCTGCCCCTGTCGTACCCCCAGGAACGCATCTGGTACCTGGAACAGCTCTCGCCGCAGAACCCCGCCTACCGGGTCCAGGCCGCGCTGCACCTGACCGGAGAACTGGACCTGGCCGCCCTGCGCGCGACCCTCACCGAACTGCTGCGCCGCCACGAGATCTTCCGCACCGCCTTCCGCGAGATCGACGGGGTGCCCGCGCAGGTTCCCGTGGCCATGGACGACATCGAGTTCGACGTGCCGCTGGTCGACCTGTCGGGCCTGCCGGAGAGTGAACGCGAGTCGGCCTGGCGGGAGTTGGTGGAGCGGGAGAAGGCGCGGCCGTTCTCCCTGGACATGCCTCCCCTGGTGCGCTGGGTGGTGGTGCGCACGGCTCCCGGCGCGCACCGGCTGCTGCACCTGGAGCACCATCTGGTGCACGACGGCTGGTCGTTCGCCGTGTTCGTCGACGAACTGACCACGCTGTACGAGGCGTTCGCCGGCTCCGGTGACCTGCCGGACGAGCCGCGGTTCCAGTTCGCCGATCTCGCAGCCTGGCAGCGCGACTGGCTGGACGGGCCCGTCCTGCGGCGCTGCCTCGACCACTGGACGGGCGCCCTGGCCGGCGCTCCCGCCGCGCTGGAACTGCCCACCGACCGGCCCCGCCCGCCGGAGTTCACCTTCCGCGGCGACGTCGTACGGCTCGTCCTCGCCCCCGAGGAGTACGCGGCCCTGCGCTCCCGGGCCCGCGAACACGGCGTCACCCTGTACTCCGTCATGCTGACCGGGTTCACCGCCCTGCTGTCCCGGTACACCGGCCAGGACGACTTCGTGGTCGGCGTGGGCACCGCCAACCGGCGGCTGGCGGAGGCCGAGCGGCTGATCGGGATGATGGTGAACACCGTCCCGCTGCGCGCCCGCCTCGACGGCGACCCCACCTTCCGGGAGCTGCTCGACCGGGTGCACCGGACCGCGGTGACCGCCTACGCCTGGCAGGACGTGCCGCTCCAGCGGCTGGTCAAGGCGCTCGCGCCGGTCCGCGACCTGTCCCGCAACCCGCTGTTCTCCGCGATGTTCAGCTTCCACGACTCCGCCGTGCCCGACCTGGACTTCGGCGGGCTGCGCGGCGAGGTGGTCGTGGAGCACAACGGCTCCGCCAAGGCCGACCTCAACGTGGTGGTCATCCCCCGCGCCGAACAGCGGGTGGGCCTCGCGCCGAGCGCCGAGGACGAGTCGATCACCATCCTGTGGGAGTACGCCACCGACCTGTTCGACGCGGCCACGATGCGGCGGATGACCAGGGCCTACCGCGACCTGCTCCGCGCGGCCCTGCGCGACCCCGACGTCCCGGTGTCCCGGCTGCCGCTGACCGGCGCGGAGCCCGTCGAGCACATCACGGCCGGGATGCTGGGCCCCACCGTCCTCGACCTGGTGGAGCGGCACATCGCCGCGCGCCCGGACGCGGTGGCCGTCCGGACGGCCGGCGGATCCGTCGGCTACGGCGAACTCGGCGCCCGCGCCCACCGGTTGACGTCGGTCCTGGCCGCCGAGGGAGCCGGGCCCGACCGGCCGGTGGCCCTGCGCCTGGCCCCCGGTGCCGACCTGGTGGCGGCGGCGCTCGCGGCGGCGCGGGCCGCAGTGCCGTACCGGGTGCTGGGACCCGAGGGAGAGGCCGGGCCGGACGAGATCGTGCTGACCGGCTCCTCGCTGGGCGAACGGGGCGCGGTCCGGGCGGACCGCGGCGGCCGCAGCGACGTCGTGGCCCTGACCGACGACGGTGAGCTGACCTACGCGGCCCTCTCCGCCGCCCTCGGCGCGCTCGACTCGCTCGGGATGCGGGCGGACCGCGTGCTGCAGGCCGCCTCCCCGTCCGGACCGCTGTTCGCGGTCGAACTGTGGACCACCCTGGCGCGCGGCGGCACCCTCGTGCTCCCGGACCGGTCCACCGACACACCCGCCGCACTGGCCGCCCTGCTCGCCGGGCTCGACGAGCCGCTGTCCGCGTTGCTGCTGCCCGACGGCATCGCCAACGCCCTGCTGGCCCACCACCGCCTGGCACTCGCCCACGGCACGGAGGCGCTGCTCGTCCTCGGGCCGGACGCGGACCCGGCCGCGCTGCGGGAGGCGGCCGGAGCGGTACGGACGGCCGTCGGGTTCGGCACGCCCGGTCTGCCCCTGGCCCTGTGCCGCGCGTACCGGGCCCCGGCTTTGGACGGCGACCAGGTGCTGGTGGCGGTCGGCGCGCCGGCGCCCGGTGTCGTCGCCACCGTCGTGGACCGGCACGGCCAGCCGCTGCCGTCCGGGATCCCGGGCGAGCTGCGCCTCGCTCATGCCGAGGCGGGACCGCCCGGGCTCACCGGATTCCGGGCCCGGCGCACCGTGGGCGGGGCCTACGAGGTGCTCGGCCCGGCCGGTGCCTGGCCGACCGTGGCCGGCTTCCGGGTCGCGCCGTACGAGACCCGCGCCCGGCTGACCGCCCACGGCCGGATCGCCGAGGCGGCCGTGCTGCCCGTCGGCGGCGAACTGCACGCCTATCTCGTGCCGTCCGCCGGAGTCGCGGCGCCGGACGCGGACGAACTCGTGGAGTTCCTCGCCGAGCGGCTGCCCGACTACCAGATCCCGGCCCGGTTCATCACGCTGTCCGCGCTTCCCTTCGACCCGGCCGGGCACCCCGCCCCGAGCCTGCTCACCACCCCGTGACGGCCCCACCGGCTCCGCGCCGCATCACCCCTGAGGAAGCCATGCCACTCAACGCGTCCACAGCCCCCGCCGGGACGGCGGTCCACGTCCGGGGCACCTACCGCAGCATCGCCCACCACGGAGAGATCCTCCAGGGCGTGTTCGAGGTCGGCGGGCGGCTGCGCCGCGGACTGATCACCCTGCCCTGCCCGCTGTACAGCTCGCAGGCCGTCTTCGAGCCGTCCACGACGACCGGCGAGGTCACGGTGCGGGAGCCGTGGCGCACCAAGGCCGGGCGGGCCGCCGAGCTGGCCCTGTGCACCCTGGGCGGCCCCTATACCGGCGGGGTGTTGCGGGTGACCAGCGACATCCCGCTGGGCCGCGGGTTCGGTTCGTCCACGGCCGACGTCCTGGCCGCGATCGGCGCCGTGTTCCGGGCCGCCGGCCAGGATCCCGGCCCCGCCCAGAGCGCCGCCCTCGCGGTGGCCGCCGAGACCGCCTCCGACGCGCTGATGTACCCGCACCGGGCGGTGCTCTTCGCCCATCGGCAGGGCGAGAGCCTGGAGGACCTCGGCGGCGGGCTGATGCGGCTGGGGGTGCTCGGCTTCGGCACCAGCCGCGACGGCGCGGGCGTCGACACCCTCGAGCTGCCGCCCGCCCGCTACACCGTGTGGGAGATCGAGGCGTTCCGCCCGCTGCTCGGCATGGCCCGCCGCGCGGTCCGCGCCGGTGACGTGGCCCTGCTGGGCCGCGTCGCCACCGCCAGCGCCCGGCTCAACCAGCGCCATCTGCCCGTGCCGGGCCTGGACGAACTCCTGCGCGTCGCCGAGGAGGTGGGCGCGGCGGGCCTGCAGGTCGCCCACAGCGGCGATGTCGCCGGACTGCTCTTCGATCCGTGCCGGCCCGACGCCGAGGCGCGGACCGACAAGGCCCGCACGCGGCTGGCCGCCCTCGGTATCGAGGAGACCTGGCACTTCACCATCGACGGATGAGGACGGGGACCATGCCTTCACTGTCTTTGCCCACCCCCAGCGCCTCCATCGTGGAGGCCACCGAACTGCCGCGGCTCGTGCGCCTCGGCCCGAACCTGTGCGGAGCGGCCTTCACCCTGATGAAGCTGCTGCCGGCCCGGTTCATGCTCGACCGCGCCGAGCAGCGCGGCGAGCTGGGCCCCGGCACCACCGTCCTGGAGACCTCCTCCGGCACCTTCGCGCTGGGCCTGGCGATGGTGTGCCGGCTGCGCGGCTATCCGCTGGTGATCGTCGGCGACCCGGCCATCGACCCGGTGCTGCGCCGCCGGCTGCGGGACCTGGGCACCCAGGTCGAGATCTGCCACGAGCCCAGCCCCGAGGGCGGTTTCCAGCGGGCCCGCCTCGACCGGCTGGAGCAGCTGCGCGCCGAGTACCCCCGCCACTACGTGCCCGGCCAGTACCACAACCCCGACAACCCCAACGCCTACGCGGTGGTCGCCCAGCAGATCGCCGAGGCCGTCGGCCCGGTGGACTGTCTTGTCGGCCCGGTCGGTTCGGGCGGCTCCACGGGCGGCACGGCGTCGTTCCTGAGGCTGCTGGCGCCCGGGCTGCGCCTGATCGGCGTGGACACCTCGCCCAGCACCATCTTCGGCCAGCCCGACGGACCGCGCGCCGTGCGCGGCCTCGGCAACAGCCTCGTACCGCCCAACGTGCGCCACACCGCCTACGACGAGGTGCACTGGGCGGGCGCCGGCGAGGTGTTCCGCGCCACCCGTGACCTGCACGCGGGGCACGCCCTGTACATGGGGCCGACCAGCGGCGCCGCCTTCCTGGTCGCCCGCTGGTACGCCGAACGCCACCCCGACGAGCAGGTGGTGGCCCTCCTGCCGGACGAGGGCCACCGCTACCAGGACTCGGTGTACCAGGACGACTGGCTGCGCGGACAGGGCGTTCTCGACCAGGAGATCGCCGCCGAGCCGCGCACGGTCGCCTGCCCCGACGACGCTCTCGGCGGCTGGGCCCGCATGGAGTGGGGCCGCCGCAGCCTCGACGACGTCGTGCAGCCCGCCGCATCCTCTTCCCCGATGGAGACCCCATGATGCCGCCCACTCTCGTGCTGGTCGAGAGCAACACCACCGGCACGGGACGGCTGTTCGCCCGCCGGGCCCGTGAACTGGGCGCCATGCCCGTCCTGTTGGCCGAGGACCCGGACCGCTACGCCTACGCGCGCGAGGACGACGTCCCCGTGGTGCGCACGGACACCGGCAGCCTCGACGCGGTCCTCGCCGCGGTGCGCGCGCTGCCCGGCGCGTCCCCGGCCGGCCTGACCACCAGCTCCGACTACTTCGTGCCTGTCGCCGCCGCCGCGGCGCGCGCCCTGGACCTGCCCGGTCCCGACCCGCGGGCCGTACGGCGGGTCCGGCACAAGGGCAGCCAGCGCGCCGACCTCGTCGCGGGCGGCGTACCGGTGGCCGCCCATGCCCTGGTGTCCGGGCTGGAGGAGGCCCTTTCCGCCGTGGACCGGATCGGTCTGCCGGTGGTGCTCAAGCCGGCCGACGGCTCGGGCAGCATGGGCGTACGGCTGTGCACGACCCGGCAGGAGGCGGCGGAGCACGCGGCCCGGCTGCTGGCGCGCACCCACAACGAGCGCGGCATGCCGGTCGCCCGGGACTTCCTCGTCGAACAGTACGTGGACGGGCGGGAGTTCTCGGTGGAGGTGTTCGGGCAGCGGGCGGTGGCCGTGGTCGCCAAGCACCTGGGCGCGGCCCCGCACTTCGTGGAGATCGGGCACGACGTCCCCGCGCCCGTCCCGGCAGCCGAGGCCGACGCGCTCGCGGCCACCGCCGTCCACGCCGTCAAGGCGCTCGGCCTCGGCTTCGGCGCCGCCCATGTGGAGCTGCGCCTCGGCCCGGACGGCCCCGTGCTGATCGAGGTCAACGCACGGCTCGCGGGCGGCATGATCCCCGAACTGATCCGCGCGGCCAGCGGAGTCGACCTCGTGCTGGCGCAGGTGACGGCGGCGCTCGGCCGCCCGGCCGACCTGGAACCCCGTAGCGCCCGCCACTCCTCGCTGCGGTTCCTGGTCGTCGACGCTCCGTCGGAACTCGGCGACGCCCCGGACACCGGGGACCTGCCCCACGTCACCGGCACCACCCTCACCGGCCGCCGAGGGATCCGGCTCGTGCCGCAGCACGACTACCGCGACCGGGTCGGGCACGTGACGGCCACCGCCCTCACCGCCGAGGACGCGGCGCGCGCCGCCGAGTCCGCCCTGGCCCGGCTGCGCACCGCGCTGCGGCCCCACCCCCACGAGGAGGCCACCGTATGACCGCCACCGGCCGGCTGACCACGTCCGTCGCCCCCGCCGCCGCGGAGATCCTCTTCGAGAGGCACTTGCGCGCCCCCGAGGACCCGGTGGCCGCCGAACTGCGGCCCACCAGCCAGGTCGACCGCGCGCACGTCGTGATGCTCGCCGAACAGGGCGTCGTGGGCCGTGAGACGGCCGCCCGGCTGCTGGCCGGCATCGAGGAACTGCGCGCCACCGGCTTCGCGCCACTGCGCCACCGTCCCGCCCCGCGCGGCCGGTATCTCGCCTACGAGGGCTACCTGGTCGAGCAGCTCGGCGCCGAGACCGGCGGAGTGCTGCACAGCGGACGCTCCCGCAACGACCTCAACGCCACCGTCCTGCGCCTTCAACTGCGGGTCCCCTACGACCGGTTGCTCACCGAGTGCGACGCGCTCGGCAGCGCCCTGACCGTTGGGGCGCGCCGTTGGCACACCACCGTCATGCCCGCCTACACCCACCACCAGCCGGCCGTGCCCATCACCTACGGCCACTACCTCGCCGGAGTCGCCGCCGCACTCGTCCGCGACCTCGACCAACTGGAGCATGCCGGCCGGGAGTTGGACGAGAGTCCGCTCGGCGCCGGCGCGGTCGGCGGCACCTCGCTGCCGATCGACCCGCACCGCACCACCGAACTCCTCGGCTTCACCGACCCGTTGCCCAACTCCCTGCACGCCGTCGCCTCCCGGGACCTGGTGCTGCGCCTGCTCGCCGGCTGCGCCGTGCTGGGCGTCCTGCTCACCCGGGTCGCCCACGACCTGCAGTCGTGGACCAGCGCCGAGAACGGCCTGCTGCACCTGCCCGACGACCTGGTCGGCAGCAGCTCGATGATGCCGCAGAAGCGCAACCCGTTCCTGCTGGAGAACATCCAGGGCAAGGCCGCCGCCGCGCTCGGCGCGCTGACCGCCGCGACGACAGCCATGTCCACCGCCCGCTACACCAACGCCATCGCGGTCGGCACCGAGGCCACGGGTCACATCTGGTCGGCCCTGGAGGCCACGACCGACGCCGTGGTCCTGCTCCGGCTCATCGTCGAGGGCGCCGAACCCCGCGCCGAGCGCATGCTGCGGCGGGCGACCGACGGCCAGACCAGTGCCACCGCGCTCGCCGAACGGCTGGTCGTCGCGGGGGTGCCGTTCCGCACCGCCCACCACGACGTCGGCGACATCAGCCGCGAGGCCGTCGAGACCGGCCGCCCCTTCGAGGAGGTCGCCGCCCAGCGCCTGACCGGGCATCCGGCCCGGCTCCTCGCCGACCTCGACCCGGCCTCCGTCGCCGCGTCCGCCACGGCCGGCGGCGGCCCCGGCCTGGCCTCCGTGCTCGCCGCCGCCGACGACGCCACGGCCCGCCTCGACGCACTGCGCACCGCCGCCGACGCACGCCGGGAGCGCTGGTCGGCCGCCGACAAGACCCTGACCGCCGCCGTCACGACCCTGATCTCCGGGAGCACCGTATGAACCGCGTCGTCGAACTGCGCAGCGACACCTTCACGTTGCCCACGCCCCGCATGCTCCACGCCGCCGCCGAGGCCCGCCTGGGCGACGACGTCTACGGCGAGGATCCGACCGTCGCCGAACTCGAGGAGCTGTCGGCCAAGCTGCTCGGCAAGGAGGCGGCCTGCCTGATGCCGAGCGGTACCATGGCCAACCTCGCGGCCCTGCTGACCCACAGTCCGCGCGGCGGCAAGGCCATCGTCGGCGCCGAGTCCGACATCTACGTCTACGAGGCGGGCGGCGCCGCGGTGCTCGGCGGGGTCGTCTACGAGCCGATCCCGACCGCGGCCGACGGCACCCTGCCCTTGGACGCCGTCGTCGAGGCCTGTGAAGTGGACTCCGACGACCCGCAGTTCGCACTGCCGGCTGTCCTGAGCATCGAGACACCGCAGAACCGCAGGGGCGGCATCCCGCTGCCGCCCGCCTACCTGGCCGAGGCCGCCGCGCTGGCCCGCGCCCAGGGCATCGCCCTGCACCTGGACGGCGCCCGCATCTTCAACGCGGCCCTCGCCCTCGGTGTGCCGGCCGCCGAGCTCGCCGCCCACGCGGACACCGTCCAGTTCTGCCTGTCCAAGGGACTGTCCGCGCCGATCGGATCCATGCTGGTGGGCGACGCGCGGTCCATCGGCACAGCACGCCGCATCCGCAAGATGCTGGGCGGCGGCATGCGGCAGGCCGGCATGGTCGCCGCCTGCGGGATCATCGCGCTGACCGAGATGGTCGACCGCCTCGCCGACGACCACGCCCACGCCGCCCGGCTGGCGGCGGGCCTGGCCGAACTCCCGGGCCTGCGCCTCGATCCTGAGCCGCCGCGCACCAACATGGTCTTCTTCTCGGTCGATCCGGAGGCCACCGGCCACACCACCGCATCGCTCATCGAAGCCGCCCACGAGCGGGGCGTGCGCGTCGCCGAGCTCGGCCGGGACCGCATCCGTGCGGTCACCCACTCCGGCGTCACCGCCGACGACGTCGACCGCGCCGTCGCGGTCCTCGCCGAGGTGCTCTCCACCGCCCCCGCGGCAGGGCGGTGAGCGTGGCCCGGTCCGTCACCGCACCGCGTCCGCCGTCCCTGCTCGCCCACCGGGGTTTCCGGCTGTTCTGGGCGGCGGACACGGTCAGCCAGTTCGGCACCTACGTCGGCAACACCGTTCTTCCGCTGGTGGCCGCGACGACGCTGGCGGCGACACCGCTGGAGATGGGGGTGCTGGGCGCGGCGGAGACGGCCGGGTATCTGCTCATCGGGCTCCCGGCCGGCGTCTGGGTCGCCCGCACCCGGCAACGCCGGCTGATGTGGCGGGCCAACCTGGCCCGGGCACTGCTGCTGGCCACGATCCCGGCAGCCTGGTGGCTCGGTGCGCTGACCACGGTCCAGCTCATCGTCGTGGCCCTGCTGGCCAGCGTCTGCGGAGTCCTGTTCGACATCGCCTACCAGTCCCACCTGCCCGCCCTCGTCGCCCGCGACCAACTCCTCGAAGGCAACGCCAGACTCCAGTCCAGCCAGTCCCTGGCGCAGATCACCGGCCCGGGCATCGGCGGCACCCTGACCCAGCTCACCGGCGCCGCGGGCCCCGTCCTCGGCACAGCGGGCGGCTACGTCCTGGCCGCCGCCCTGCTGCGCCGGGTGCGCGAGCACGACCCGCTCCCGCCGGAAGAGGCCTCGCGGGGCTCCGTGCCCGGCCAGGTGCGCGAGGGCCTCGGCTACGTCGCCCGTACTCCGGCCCTGCGGGCCATCACCTGCTGCACGGCCACCGCCAACCTGTTCAGCGGGGTCCTCAGCGCGGTCAACGTCCTCTTCCTGACCCGTACCCTGAGCCTGTCCGACGCGGCCGTCGGCCTGATGCTGAGCGTGCTCGGCATGGGCGGCGTCCTCGCCGCCGCCACCGCCGGTCGTCTGATCCGCGCCGTCGGACAGGCGCGGGCGGTATGGCTGGTCCCGCTCACCACCTTCCCCGCCCTGCTCCTGGTCCCGCTCGCGGGCCCGGGAGCCCTCCTGGCCCCGGCCGTGATCGGCCTGTTCGTCACCGGATACGGCACCGTCGTCTACAACATCGCCCAGGTCAGCTACCGGCAGGCCGTCTGCCCCGAGCGCATGCTCGCCCGGGTCAACGCCACCGTCCGCTTCGTGGCCTTCGGCGCCGTCACGCTCGGCACGCTCGCCGGCGGGCTGCTGGGTGAACTCCTAGGGGACCGGGGCACGTTGTGGATCGCGGCGACGGGCAGCTGCCTGGCGGCCCTGTGGGTGGTGTGCTCACCCCTGCGGGACATGCGTGACTTCGAGCGCACCGAACCGTGAGCGCCTCATCCCCCCGGGAGACGCAGCACCATGTCGTGCAGACAGTGCTCCGACGGCTCGGGCAGGCCGGCCGCGTCGTCCAGACCCCAGTACTCCTGTGCGCGGGCGACGAGGATACCGGCCTGGAAGCGGCTCTCGGCTCCGAGGAGCCTCATGATGTCGGCGATGTGGCGCCGGGTGGTGCGCAGGGACATGCCGACCCGGCGCGCGATGGTCTCGTCCTTGAGTCCGGCGGCCAGCAGCCGCACGATCGTCTGGTCGATCTCCTTGGCGACCTTCTCCAGGTGCTCCGGGGCCGCGGGGTGGAAGGGCGTGGCATGGGCCCAGACGTGTTCGAAGAGCTGGTGGAGAAAGGCGACGACGGACGCCTCGCGGATGGCGACCGCGCCGTTGTCGTCGTCGCGCAGCGGGATGAAGGCGAGTCGGTGACCATCGAAGATGATCATCCGTCCCACGAGATCGTGGACGGTGCGGTACTCCGTGCCGAGCGCGCCGGCCCGGGCGACGTACACCTGGCTGGGGCCGTTGAAACGGGAGGTGTGATGGTAGACCGTGCGCATCCGTACGCCCCTGGACAGCAGCGCGTGGTCGCGGGCCATGGCCTCCTCCAGCGCCTCCGGCTGGCGGTTCCCGCCGGGCTGCATGGTGACCATCTCCTCGCGGCACTCGGCGGCGGCGCGGTTCAGCGCGGCTCGTACCTCTTCCAGGCTGGGGATGACCTGCAGGGCGCGGCTCTCGCCGCCGCGGGCCCGTAAGAACCGGTTGCGCAGCAGGTCGAAGTCGTGCAACAGCCGGTCGAGCTGGGCCTGCTCACGCCGGATGGTCTCGTGCAGGGGCCGGGTGCGCAGGACCGAGGCCGCGTCCGGGTCGACCGCCCAGGCCACCTCCGCGTCCTCCGGGTCGACGCGCACCACCCGCAGTCGCACCAGCCGTTTGAAGGCGGTCGCCGCCTGCAGCCGGCTGATCCCGAGGTCTCGGGCGGCCCGGCAGAGATCGGCATCCCTGTTGTCCAGAATCCATCCATACAGCTCGATCGCGTACTCGTCGAGAACGGGCTCGTCGAATGTGTCCGCACTCATGGTGCTCCGTAAGTTGCTCGACGGCCCCCAGGGCCGGGTCTGACTGCTCCCAGAACTTCCGTTTCTCACGGCTGAGTTGTCAGGTCAAAGTACCCAATCCTCATGGCTCCCTCCAGTGCCCTCTCTGTCGTTTACCTGACAGGAGCGTAAATTTCGCCTTTACGGATAATTCGGCCACAAGGTCTCTGAATAGGAGTCAACAAGGCCTGGACACAGCCCGTTCGGGCAGGACACACCAGCTCGGTGCGATCGAAACCTGCATGAGGAAAGGTGGCGTAATTCCGCGATGAATTTTTCGCCGCAGCTTGCCGGATTCGACCGCACCTCATCACGGTCGCATGGTCCGAATACGGGGAACAGAACACCCTCCCGGAGCGTCGTGTCATTCCGGGAGGGCGGCGGTCGTCGGAGTGCGGTGTCGCCCGCGTCGGCTAGCGGACGACGCGGACGGTCACCGGCGCGGAGACACGGTCCGTCTTCGCATGCCGGTGGTGCTTGTCGGTCTCGTATAGCACGGAGCGGAACTGCAGCTCGCCGGTGTGCGTGGCTTTGACGTCCACACGGACACCGCCGTCGTAGCTCTGCTTGACCGCGTGCCAGTGGCCCCAGTGGCCGGGTTTGCCGGAACGTTCCTGTACGACGAGCGTGGTGTACGGCGCAGCGTCGTCGTCACCCTGGCCGCGCACCTTCACCACATGACCGACATGCACGGTGTGAGGGGTTGCCTGGATCGAGATGTCGCCCTTCGCGAACGCCGGGGAGGCCGCCAGTGCCGCCGAGGCCACACCCAGCGCGCCGACCACCGCGAGACGCTTCCAGCCATGCTTCATGCCCGGGTCTCCTTGGTTCTCCTCGTTCCCACGCGCCGACGAGAGTCCATCTGTCCCTCATTGACGCACTTTCGCAGATGAAGAGCGGGTGACGTGCCAAGAAGTTGACCCCTGTTTGTCACTACTTCGTAACTGCCGGCCCAAGTGGTGCCGCATCCCAGGGTGTTCCTGCCGACGGCGCCGAAGCCCGCTGACCGGCACCCTCCTGGTACGTCGACAGGGGATGGCCGCCCCGCTCATGCTGCTGACCGCCGTTGCCGTATCCCCACCCGGCCATGACTCTGAACATCCGATACTCACACACGTGAGCACATCTGCCGGCGCCTGGTCAGCTGCGGGGCGGGGCGGTGCTCTGTCTGATCACCAAACGCACCGGGACGAGGTCGGTGCCGGGGCGCGAGCCGTCGTGGGTGCGGATCTGGCGCAGGGCTCCCTGGACACAGCGGCGTCCGACCTCCGCGAAGTCCTGGTGGACCGTGGTGAGGGGCGGGATGAAGAAGGCGGCGTCGGGGGTGTCGTCGAAGCCGACGACGCTGATGTCCGAGGGGACGGACAGGCCACGTTCGTGGAAGGCACGCAGCAGCCCGAGAGCCATCTGGTCGTTGGAGGCGAACACGGCGGTACAGCCGGGTTCTTCGGCGAGGGCGAGACCGGCCGCATAGCCGGACTCGGCCGACCAGTTGCCGTGCAGGGGGGCGGGGACCGGGCGCCCCGCCCCCTCCAGGACCGCGCGCCAGGCCTCGGTGCGCCGTTGCCCGGCGTAGGACGTCTCGGGACCGGACACATGCCACACGGTCCGGTGACCCAGGTCGATCAGGTGCCTGACCGCCTGGCGGGCGCCGTCGGCCTGGTCGGTGTCGACCACGCTGTAACGATCGCCGGCATCGGAGTCCACGACGACCACGTGGACGCCCGGGGGCAGTTGCACGGTGCCGGTGTCGAGCAGATGGCTCTCCAGGATGACGATGACGGCGTCGACGGCCAGCTCACCCATGCGCGTGAAGGCGCCCAGCACGTTGTCCTGCGTGGGTACGTCGATGGGGATCAGGGTGATGGCGTACCCCTCGGCCGCGGCGTGGGTGGCGATCGCCTCGACGGTACGGCTGTTGCCGGTGGTGGAGAGGTTGAACAGGATTACGCCGATGGTGTTGAACTGGCCGTACCGAAGGGCGCGTGCGGCGCTGTTGGGCCGGTAGCCCAGCTGCCGCATCGCGGCGAGCACCTGTTCGCGGGTGGAGCCGATCACCCCGGCGTGGCCGTTGGCGACCCGGGAGACCGTCTGCGACGAGACACCCGCCAGCTTGGCCACGTCCGCCATGGAGACCCGCTGCCTGCGGCGCCCGCCGGGCACGCCGGAGCCGCCCCGCCACACGCCGCCCGTCGTCGGCGAGACCCGCTGCTCCGGCTCGTTCGGGTTCATCGCGCCACCCCTCCTGCCTCTTTCCCGCACCCGGATGTTACGCGTGGGAAAACCTTGACGACCGCTGAAGCGGGTGCCACGATTCCGACGCCTTCGTGTTTACGTAAACATCCCCTCCCGTGACCAGTCCAGTGCGAGCGGAGATCCCGCTCCACTGTCGGCCACACCGGATGTTTACGTAAACATCGTGCCGTGGTCGCGGCCGGGCCGAGAAGCTCCGGGGAGGTTCTGGTGCGTCCAGCTCAGCACCCCGGCGGCCCCTCTCCCCCGCGCCCGCGCCCCGAGCCGCCATCTCCTGAAAGGGCACGTCCGATGCGCAAGTCCCCCGCCAGAGCCCGTTTCGCCCCCCGCCTTCGCGCCGCCTTCGTCGCGGTCGCGATCGCCGCGGTCAGTGGCACGACGCTCGCCGGCAGTCCCGCCTCCGCCGCTGTGCCGGGCACCGGCACCACCCAGTTCAAGGGTGTCAACTGGGCCGACCCCCGCGACAACTACGCCGACGACTACCTG
This sequence comes from Streptomyces sp. NPDC020192, assembly GCF_044388685.1. NCBI lineage: Bacteria > Bacillati > Actinomycetota > Actinomycetes > Kitasatosporales > Streptomycetaceae > Streptomyces > Streptomyces sp. NPDC020192. Next base: position 53,597 of record NZ_JBIRXG010000021.1, read on the forward strand.
CACCTGTCCGGTCTGTCGCTCTCCGACGACTACGCCCAGACCTACGCGAAGGCCAGCCGGATCATCGAGGCCTTCCGCGCGAACCTCGGTGCCAACACCGTACGACTGCCGATCAACCCCTACACGGTCAACGGCGCCTACTGGAAGTCGTACCGCGGAGTCATCGACGCGGCGACGGCCCGGGGCTTCAAGGTGATCCTCTCCTACTGGGAGGGCACGGGCGCGCGGAAGGACGGGTTCATCGACGACCCCAGCACCTTCTGGCCCATGTGGGACACGGTGGTGAAGACGTACACGGGCAACCGGCTCGTCCACTTCGAGCCGATGAACGAGCCGCACGGCTACACCGACAGCCAGTGGGCCGACATCGCCGCGCAGTGGCTGTCGACCTACCCCTCGGTCCCGCGCGACCGCGTCTTCGTCAGCGGCGCGGGCTACAACGACCACGTCACCTCGGTGTGCGCCGACCCGCGTCTGAAGGGCACCTACCTGTCGCTGCACCACTACGGGTTCTGGAAGAACTACGCGACCTACGACCAGTGGGTGGCCGACCTCAAGGAACGCCTCGGCGACTGCGCGAACCGGACGGTCGCCGACGAGTTCGGCGCCCCGATGACCACGGGCCTGAACTACGACAAGCCGGCTCCCGACAACAACTCGATCAACTTCATCCAGGCCGACACCGACACCTTCCGCAAGCTCGGGATGGGGTCGGTCTACTGGCCCGGCCTGCGCACCGACGACACCTACTCGATCCAGACCCTGACCGGCACCACCGCCCGCCCCTGGCTCGCCACCACCAATCAGTCCGGTGCCGACCGGCTCGCCTGGGGCTGGGGCCGCGGCAGGCCCGTGAGCCGCTGAACGAGCCCGGTACTCGAGGGACTTGCGTAAGGACTTGCGCACGCCTGAACCGGCGTGAGCGGGAAACCGGCCCCTGGTGCTCGCGAGGGCCACCAGGGGCCGACGGCCCTGCCGCCCAGGCGTCCGTGTGATGCGGGTACAGAGAGCGGCCCGAGCGGACATGTGTGCGCAAGCCACGTCAACTGCCGCTTTGCTGGCTGCCCTTCACATATCCCGGTCCGGGGAACCAGTCGTACGGTCCGCATCCAGCACGTCGGCATGTCCCCCACGTATCGGAGCCGCCCCATGCTCTCCTCCACTGTGCGCAGACTCTTCGGGCGCACCGCTGTGACCACCACGCTCGGTGCCCTGGCCGCCGGACTGAGCCTGGTCACCCCCCTCGCAACCGCCACCCCGGCCGCCGCGGCCTCCGGCACTCTGCAACGGGTCACGGACTTCGGTTCCAACCCCGGCAACCTGGCCATGTACGAGTACGCGCCGGCGGACCTGCCCGCGCACGCCCCGCTGGTCGTCGCTCTGCACGGCTGCACCCAGTCGGCGAGCGACTACCACGCACACTCCGGCTGGCAGAAGTTCGCCGACGCGTGGGGTTTCGCCGTGGTCTACCCGCAGACCAGCACGGCGAACAACAGCCTGTCCTGCTTCAGTTGGTTCGACTCCACCAAGGACACCCGGGACAGGGGAGAGGCAGCCTCGGTCCGGCAGATGGTCGACACCGCCGTGGCGCAGTACGGCTCGGACCGCAGCCGTGTCTTCGTCACCGGCCTGTCCGCCGGCGGTGGCATGACCGCCGATCTGCTCGCCGACTACCCGGACGTGTTCGCCGGCGGCGCCGTCGACTCCGGGATTCCGGCGCAGTGTGCCACCACGGTGAGCGCGGCCTCCGGGTGTCAGTACAGCGACCAGCACCTCACCCCTCGGCAGTGGGGCGACAAGGTCCGCGACTCATATCCGGGACACACCGGGCCGTGGCCGCGGGTGGCGGTCTGGCAGGGAACCTCGGACACCACGGTCGTCCCGGTCAACGGCACCGAGCTGCGCGATCAGTGGACCGATGTCTGGGGCATCGGTCAGACCGCCTCCAGCACCCAGAACCTCACCGGCGGCACCACCGAGAGCGTCTACGACGACTCCGCCGGCAAGCCCGCCGTCGCCCTCTTCTCGGTCTCCGGCATGGCCCACGGCCTCGCCGTGAACCCCGGTGCGGGCACCGACCAGTGCGGCAGCACCGGGACGTACTACCTCGACTCCATCTGCTCCAGCTACTACACCGCGAAGTTCTGGGGCCTGGACGGCTCCGGCGGCAGCTCCGACGGCAGCGGTCTGCCGGCGCCGTCCGGGGTGACGGTCACCGCCATCACCGACACCGGCGCATCGCTGTCCTGGCACGCCGTCAGCGGCGCCGCCTCGTACGACGTCTACCGCGACGGCACCAAGGCCGGCTCCGCGACGAGCACGTCGTACACCGACACCGGCCTGTCCCCCGGCACCTCCTACCAGTACACCGTCGCCGCGGTCGACTCCACCGGCGCCGTCGGGACCTCCTCGGCGCCGGTCACGGCGACCACGACCGGTGCCGCGCCCCCGTGCTACACCGACAACAACTACCACCAGGTGGCGGCCGGCCGCGCCCACCAGAGCGGCGGTCGCACCTACGCCGACGGCTCCGACCAGGACATGGGCCTGTACAACATCGCCGTCATCCATACGCTGAAGGAGACCTCCCCGGGCTACTTCGTCATCGCCGACCCCGGCTGCTGAGGAGGGCCGTACCCACTCGGGCCCTGCGCCGGTCAGGAGGTGGGTGGTCCGGATGCGCCCGGCGGTGATTCCCTGAGGGTGGCCAGACGGCGGCGGTATTCCTCCTCGTCGATCTCGCCGCGCGCGTACCGCTCGGCCAGGATCTGCTCGGGGCCGCTGACCGGGGGTGTTCTCTGCCAGGTGTGGTACTCGGCGCCGGGCCGGGCGGGACGCGCCAGGGCCCGGAAGAGCAGGATGCCGACGGCGATGATCAGTACCCAGAACAGCACGGTGCCGAGCAACATCACGAACCAGCCCCAACCGTTCATGCCGTGGCCGTACCAGAACATCATCCGCGCCTCCCGTCCAGGGCATGTCGGTCACCAGGCACGCGCGACGACTCTCCTGTCCTCCATCATCGCGCGCCACCGGGGAGGGCGCCGGGCGGCCGCGGCCACAGGACGGACAAGCCGCGCCTGGCGCCCGTGCCCTCGGCGAAGGGAGCTCTTCGGCCATCTGCGGGTCCATTCGAGGCGGATTGCCCCTGACAGGGGGAAGTCCGCGGTCCGCCGGTGAAGGATCCTGTCCGTGGAGAGCCGAATATCCCGCAGTGGGAGCAGGCCGGCGCCCCGGGCCGGCGGCGAGGCGAGGGCGAGGGCGGGCGGACCGTCCGTGACGGTGGGGGTGGAGGAGGAGTTCCTCCTCGTCGATCCGCACACGCACCTGGTGATGCCGGCGGCCGCCCCGGTCATCGCGACCGCCCGGCACAAGCTCGGCGACCTGGTCGCCCCGGAGTTGACCTGCTACCAGGTCGAAACGCGCACCGAACCCCACCACGATCTCGGCACGCTCGCCGAACAGCTCTATGCCAACCGGCTCCACCTGTCGCGTGCGGCCGCCGCGCACGGCGCCGGGCTGATCTCCAGCGGCACCCCGGTCCTCGTGCCCACGGGTGCGCCGACGTTCATGCCGGGTGAACGGTACGAACGCAGTGCACGGGCCTTCGGCGCGCTGGACGAGGAGCAGGTGTGCTGTGCGTGTCATGTCCACGTCGGCATGGACAGCCGCGAGGAGGCCGTCCAGGTCAGCAACCACCTGCGGGCCTGGATCGCGGTGCTGATCGCGGTGGCGGCGAACTCACCGCTGTGGGGCGGGCGGGACACCGGCCACGCCAGCTGGCGCACCGTGTGCTGGGCACGCTGGCCGGCTGCCGGTCCGCCGCCGTACTTCGAGTCCGCCGGACACTACGACGATCTGGTCGCCACCCTGATCGGCACCGGTACGGTCCTCGATACCGGCGGGATCTACTGGGACATCCGGCCCTCCCACCACCTGCCCACGCTGGAGGTGCGGGTCGCGGACGCGGGCCTGACCGTCGACGACACCGTGCTGATCGCCGCCCTCGTACGCGCGGCCGCCGCCACCGCGCTCGCCGCGGTCCGCGCGGGCCGGCCGGCCCCACGGCCCGACCCACACCTGCTGCGCGCGGCGTCGTGGCGCAGCGCCCGCGACGGTCTCACCGGAACGGTTCTCGACCCGGTCTCACGCGAACTGGTTCCGTCCTCGCGCCGGATGCACAGCCTGCTGGCCTGGATCCGCCCCGTCCTCGCCCGGAGCGGCGACACCGCCCTGGTCGACTCCCTGCTGTCCCAGCTCAACCTTCACGGCACCGGAGCAGTCCGCCAGCGCGCCGCCCACCGGCGCCGCCGGCGCCCGGCCGACACCGTCGACTACCTCCTCGCCCATACCCTCACCGCCCCGACAGCCACCCCCACCGACAGGAGACGTCCTCGCCCCAGCCGAACGTGAACTGCGGGCCATCCGAGAGGAGCGAGATCCACCCGTACCGCTCCGATAGCATGATCGACCGCACGACGAGCGCACGCACCGCCCGTCCGTCACCAGATCACGCTAACAAATCGGCTGAACCATTGACATCTATAGCATCGCGGTTGTTTTCGCGAATAAACAGCAGAATGAAGTCCGCCGTGTGGTGTCAACCACGGGCGCTGCTGTGGGCCACGGCGGGTGTGGCGGTCCTCGGATTCCTCGTCACGCTGGAGATCGCCGCGCGTCACTACGGCCTGCCCGGGCCGATCACCAATCAGGTGGAAGAGGTGATACTCCCGCCCAAGTCGGGTTTCCTGCTGTACGCCAGTATGGCGTTGATGATGGTGGTGCTCACCTGGCGGCAACGGTTCATCGCGGCTGCTGTCGCGATCGGAATCGATGTCGTCTTCTTTTTGGTGCGGTGGGCGGCCGGCGTCAGGATCACCCATGGCCACCCGTTCGGCAACGGCGCGTTGTGGGTGATTCTGGGGTGTGCGGTCATCGCTGTCACGCGCCGCACGGGGCAGGAACGTGTCCTGCTGTTGAAGGGCGTCGGGCTGGGCCTGCTGCTGGTGGCCGGTCGCAAGGCCGGCGACATCTGGCTACTGATCACGTCGAGGACCCGCCCGGCGGTGTTCGACCAGTACGTGGCGACCGCCGATCACGCGCTGGGCAACCCGTCGTGGCTGGCGGGCCGGATCGTCAGGGCCTCCGGTCCGATCGGCGCCCATGTTCTCGACTACGTCTACATCCAGCTTGCGGTGGCCGCGGTCGTCGTCGCGGCGTACCAGCTGCGCAACGTGGCCGTCGAGCGCCGATTCCCCAGCCATCATCTGGTGCGCACCTTTCTGGTCATCGGCCTCGTCGGGCCGGCGATCTACATGGTGTTCCCGGTGGTCGGACCGGCCTTCGCCTACGGCACCGAGGGCGGGCACTGGGCGGTGGCCGACCTGTGGCCCGACACGCCGCCGCCGCTCACGGCCCCGCACCCGATGCCATTTGACGTGATCACCCCACGCAACTGCATGCCCAGCCTGCACACAGCGTGGGCCACGGCCATTTTCGTTCATTCCCGCAAGGGCCCACGCATGCTGCGATTCGCAGGCGCGTTCTGGTTGATCGCCACGCTCGGCGCGACGCTGGGGTTCGGCTACCACTACGGCGTGGATCTCGTTGCCGGTGTGGTGTTCGCGCTCACGATCGAGGCAGCCTTGCGTTCGCTCGAACGTGGCTGGGACCGGTCAGGATTCCAGCTCGTCGCCCATGGTGCAACGGTCTTCGCCGTGCTCTTGGTGTCATATCGCTATCTGCCGAGGGAGATGGCCGGACATCCGTGGGTGTTCGGACCACTTCTCCTTCTGGCGATGGCCTCAGTGGTCCACGGCTACGTACGGACCACCACCTGGTGGGAAGCGAGGACCGCACCAGCACGGCAACCGGAACCGGAACCGCAACCCGAGCCCGTCTGAGTCACGTCAGCGCCACGGACGTCACGCAACGTCGCGCCTCTCGATCGAGTCCGCGCCTGGAGCCCGGTGGCCCGCTACGGCGGCTTCAGGCCTGTCCCTGTGGAGCAGCGCGGGGCGTTGGTCATCGGTCGTAGGCGAGGCGCGCCGTCCGGGGCACCGGGCCGAAGGACCCGGCGTGGAAGTCGGTGAAGGCCTTGGTGATCTCCAGTTTGGTGTTCATCACGAACGGGCCGCCGAGGGCGACGGGTTCGCGCAGAGGTGTGCCTGTTCGCGCACGTCATGAACGGCCGCCTGCTCGTCGGCGGCCGCGAACTGCGCGCCGGACAGACCGGCTGGTCCGACCCCGTCACCAGCGCAACGACCAGCACCCTGCAGCTCGCGGCCGTCGACCCCGACGAACCCGCTCGCGTCATGGTCTACAGCGCCCGAGCCCCTGCCCCGGTGGGACGACGCCGCCGAGCGCGGCGCCGACATGTGGGTGACCGAGCACGAGACGCGCGAGGAGACCATCGACCGCTACCGTCGCGCAGGGGAGCACTCGGACGCGACGATCACCGCACTCACCATCGACTCCCCCGGCTACGTGCCCTGGTGGCCACGCCCCGAGGTGAAGCTCTTCGACATCCTGGTCCACGTGCTCACCGAGACCAGCCGGCACGCCGGACACGCCGACATCCTGCGCGAACAACTCGACGGCGCCACGGGGACAGCGGCCGAGTACGCACATCCGCAGCGCGAGGCGGCGTTCTGGGATGCCCGGCGCACGACGATCGAGCGGGCCGCCGGAGCAGCCGCCGCCAAGCCCGATCACACCGCTTCTGCCGACGCGCACGGCTCAACCAGGACTACACCCTGAAACAGCCCTCGCCGTGACAACAGGCCATCTCGGCCTCTGGAGCCCGCGCCCGTGCTCCACAGGCCAGTTCCGTACGTCCCCCACCGCGCGGTGTCCGGGTCCTTGACGAAGGGCTGAGCGCTTCGTCAACGCCGTTGCAGCTGGTGCTCGGCAAACAGAGCCTGCTCCGGCCCATACCGGCGGCCCCGCCCTGCTTGATGGCCTTTCAGGCGGGGCTCGACCGAGCGGAGCCGCCGTGCTGGACGGGGTGGTTTGGCCGACAGCCGGTCGGGCTACCCATGGCGCATGATTCCATCCCGGGTCGAGGAAACACTGCCGGAGCTGGCCCCCTTCGTGCACGCCGTACAAGGCCGGCGCCCTGACGACGGCACATGGTGCGAGGCGTGGACGGTCCGGGACGTCCTGGTCCACCAGGCGGGCAATGCCGAGGAACTGGCCCGCGTTCTGCAGGCGTTCCTCGAGGGCACGCCGGTGCAGACCAGGGGTTTCGACCGTGAGCAGCCCTATCGGCAGATGCCCGACTGCGACCTCTGGACGGCATTTCTGAACAACTGCGAAAAGCTCACCGAGGTCGCCGCGGCCGGCGCACGCCATCTGCCACCGGACACGGAGATCATGTGGACCGGGCGGCTCGTGAAGCCCCCCTTCTTCGCGGAGCACATGCGCGAGGAACTGATCCTGCATCGCTGGGATCTGGCCGGCGACGACCAGACCGCGGTGCAGGCGCTCAACGAGCCGTGGATGACGGAGCACAGTGTGGTCTCGGTCGGCCGCCCCCTGCTGGAACGCGGCCGCACCGGTCTGGACCTCGGGCCGGACGGGCGGATCGAGGGCCGCCTGCGCACACCCGGCATGGACGACGTCGTGGTGACCGCCGACGCCGACGGCGGCACCATCCGCCTCGCCAACCCCGAGGGCCCCGCCACCATCGAGAGCGACGCCGCCGTACGCGTCCTGCTGCTCTGGGGGCGCCGCCCCGCCGACCCGTCACGCTGGTACAGCGCCGCCGGCCCGGAAGCCCTGCGCCAGGTACGAACCCTCCTGGGCGGCTACTAAGAACAACAGGGCGACGCTGGAGCGACAGCTCGGGGCCGGATGTCAGGTGTCGGCCCGAGCCCGCTCGACGATCCCCTGGCGCTCGGCCTCGTCTCTGACCAGCATCGACAGCAGGGACGCCACGGTCAGGCCGGCCTCGGCCGGGTGACGCAGGACCTTGCTCGGGTCGACCTGGTAGTGGTTGACGCGGCCGTTGCGGGTGTGGGACAGGTAACCGTCCCGCTCCAGATCCGAGATGATCTTCTGAACGGCGCGTTCGGTGAGCCGGCAGCGCGCAGCGATGTCACGGATGCGCGTGTTGTGCTTGTCGGCGATGCTGGCCAGTACGCGCGCGTGATTGGTCAGGAAGGTCCATCCGGTATGCGGCTCGGGCACTCCGTCGACTGCCACCATGAGCACAGGGTACGACCGCGCGTACACGTTCACAAAAGCACGAAACAGTATTCGTGTATGACTTGACGTGCAATGGGGGGCGTATGAGCCTGAAGGAGGACATACGGAGGAGGCAGTCATGCCGGTACCTCCCTACGAGGAGCCTGTGACGAGCGAGGACGGCACCGACCGCTCGTCGACGCCCGCCAGGAACCTGCTGGTGCGGACCGGGCCGGACGGCGGCCGCGTGGCCGTCACCGTGAGCGGGGTGTTCTGCCTCGACGACAGCCAGAGCCTGCGGCACGCCCTGTGCGACGCTCTCACGAGGTCGGCCGAGGGAGTGGACCTGGACCTCAGCGGACTGACCCTCGCGGACTGCTCCGCGCTCAACGTCCTGCTGGCCCTTCGCCGTCAGGCGGTCACGGCAGGCAAGACGGTGACCGTCACCGCGGCCAGCGCCGCCGCGGAACACCTGCTGACCTTCACGGACACCTACGCCCTCTTCTCCGTCACACGCGACCGGACCGATGCACCCGGCGGGACACCCGGGCCGCGGTACGAGGACGCCGACGACGGGCTCCTGCAGACCGAGGTCGTCCAGCTCCGCCATGCGCTGCGGACCCGGCCGGACATCGACCTGGCGCGCGGCATCCTCATGGCCTCCTTCGGCCTGAGCCCCGACGAGGCGTGGGAGGTCCTGGTCACGGCCTCCCAGAACACCAACACCAAGCTGAACCGCCTGGCCAGGGACGTGGTCACCACGGTGCAGGGCGCGTCCCTGCCGGATCCGGTCCAGAGGCAGCTGACGGAAGCCGTCGCGAGAACCCGCAGGACGGGTGGTCGTCCGCAGCTCCGTGCCCGCACGGGCCCGACCCGGCAGGCGGTGTGCCAGGGCCGGTAACGATCAACGGATGCCGGACGGTTCAGTCCTCACCCCTGACGATGTTCCACTCGGCGCTCGTGTGCGCGGCGGATGAGGCACTGTCGTCCGCGACGGCGGCCGCACAGGTACGCACGCCCTCAGACTTCAGCCGGTCGCGTGGGCGGGGAGCACCGCCTCCAAGAGCAGAGTGCGCTGGACCAGGGCGTGAGCGACCAGGGTGGGGCGGAGGTCGGTACCGAGGGCGTATGTCCGCAGGGCCGTGTAGGCCTTGGCCAGGCTCAGACCGCCGTACTCCGCGAGCATGCCGCCGGCGATCTCGACGGTCGCCTTCGCGGCGATCGCGCCCTGCACGCGGGTGCTGATGTCGTCGGGGCGGATGGGGTACGGGTTCCAGTTGACGAGGGCCACGGCGGTGACGTCGGCGAGCGCCTGGGCCAGGTTCAGGTCCAGCTCCGGCAGCCCGCCGGGGCCGGTGAGCAGGAGGTTCACGGCGCCGATGGTCTGCTGATGGACGCGCAGGGGCAGCGCGTGCACCGCCTGGAAACCCGCTTGCCGGGCGAAACGGGCCACCAACGGCCAGCGGTTCGTGCTGCTCACCAGGTCCGTGGCGTCCACCCGCTCACCCAGGCGGTAGGAGTCGACACAGGGGCCTTCGTCGGTCTGCAGCTGGAAGAGTTCCATGAGGGCGGCCCGGTCGTCGGTGACGGCCATGGTGCGCAGGCCGCCGCGCAGCGGGGCCACCATGACGCCGACCGCGTCGGCACCCGTGATCTCCCTGCAGTTCGTCGCGAGGCGGTCGAGGAGGACGACCGGGTCGACGTCGTCCGCGAAGGAGTCGGCCAGCCCGACGAGAGCCTCGGCGAGCTGCTGTTCGCGATTCATGACTGTTCGCGGTTCATGACTGTTCACCGTCCGGTCCGTCGTCGCCGGTGTCACGCCGGCCGTCCTGCTCGCCCGGGTTGCCTCCAGGCCCTCGCTCGGGCCGGAAGCTGAACCTCCGGGCGATCACGTCACGGGCCACCTCCGTGACCGTACGACCCTGGACGAAGGCGCGCGCCCGCATCCGGTCGAGAGCCTCCTCGGGGTCCACGCCGAGCTGCACCATCACTATGCCCATCGCCTGATAGACCTCGCTGTGCTCGGCCTCCGAAGCCTCCACCCATGACGCTACCTCGTCTTCCGGCACCCGTTCGGTTCCGTCGCGCCGAGAATGCAGACTCATGACGGCGAACGTGACCGCATCCCGCGCCCACAGGGCAATGCTCAGCTCGCTCGCGGACAGCCCGCCGGGCCGGTCGCGGTACAGGTCGAGGGTGCCTATCGCCGCTCCGCCGACACCCAGCGGCAGCGAGAACACCGCCCGGACCCCCAGCCCGACCGCCTGGTGCGCGAAGACCGGCCACCGCCTGCTGTCGGGCTCCCTGGCGAGGTCCCCCGCCAGCACCGGGGCCGACACGTCGAGCGCGGTCTGGCAGGGCCCGTCACCCAGGGTGTACTGCGCCTCCGCCAGCCGGGCGGCGACACGGTCACTGGCACACCAGGTGGCCCGGACCGTGGGGCCGCCGGAGATCGACACCGAGGCACCGGTGACCGACAGCAGACCCACGCAGGCCCGGCAGAGCGTCTCCGGGACCTGCTGGGCGTCGACGCCTCTGGCGGCAGCGGCAAGCGCGTCGATGACACGCAGCCGTTCCGCCTCCGACGGATCTCCGCGACCGGAGCGCTGCGCGAAGAAACCGGATGGCATGGTCTTCACCTCCCCGTCGGCGAGCTCGGTCAGCAGACCTGATCCACCAGTTCCCCGGCCGTCAGGGAGCCGGGCGGCGAGGTGTCCGGCCTACGTGCCGGAGCAGGGCGCGGTGCTCTCGTCTCGAGCGGATCCCACGGGCATGGTTTTCCGTCTCTTCGTTCACCGCCGAGCGGACGCCTGACGGGTACCCCCGCCGGGTGACGGCGCAACCAGATCGGCCGGACCGGCGACAGCATGCGGACAGCCGCCCGGGAAGTCCGCACGCACCGATCTCCACCACGACGAGGCACCACCCAGGACGCCCTCGCCCACGACCACGAACCCGACGAGCCGGGCTTCACCCCGCCCCGCCACACACAGGTTCCCGGGGCGGATCCACGGGCCGGGCGGCGTGGTGCCACGGACATCGGTGACCTCAGGCGTGGCTCAGGACACGGTCCACGGCGATGCTCGGTGGTCAGCGACACGGCAGGGCTATGCGGTGGTGCTGCTCTTGGTGAGGCGGGCGTACTGGGCCTGGGCAAGTGCGGTCAGTCCTGCCCGGTCAGCCGTGGCATGGGAGTAGTAGTGCATCTCCACCGCGATGTCGCCGACGGTGAACCGGGCCTGCATGACGATGTCCCCGTAGGAATCCGCCGAGTCGGCGGTGAGAATCCTGCCGTCCGGCAGTCCTGCCAGTGCTGAAGCGGACGTCGCCATGCTCGCGGACAGTGAGTCGACGTAGCCACGGGCTTCAGCGGCGCCGCGGAACTTGATCAGGAAGATCACTGCCCCGGTGCCGTCCGCCGCGTCCCAGTTGGTCTCGGCGGCATGCACGAAGCCCTGTTCCTGCAGGTACTCCTTCTCAGCAGTGATGGACTTCGCCACGAACATTCCCCGCACGAACTGGTCGAGGTCGAGGGTGCTGCGGGGAGCCAGTGCAATGGTGTGATCCGGCTTGGACCCGGTCGGAGCCGAGAGCAGTTCGTCCCTCAGCTGTGCTGCGGTCGCTGTTTTCTGGTGTACAGCGGTCGGCCGCGTCTCCTTGGCCGGCGATGAGTGGCCGCAGCCGCTGAGGGTGGCCGTGGCGAGTGCTGCGATGAGAGGGGTGCCGGTCACGGTACGGCTGACCTTCAGCGAACCCGTCGACCTGCCCCTGGCGACACGGCCATCTGGGTCAACCAGGACCAGGCCCCTCACGACGTGCACACCAGCCCCGCCCCCTCGACCCGCTGCTCCTCCTCGCCGGATCGTCGCCGTACTCTGCCTGCTCCTGGTCGGCTCCCGCTCGGCCCACCGCAGGCGCGCGAGACAGCGGCACAGCCTCGCCGGGCTGACCCACGGGCCGTACGCGACGTCGGCTGCCGGGTCAGCGCACCCTGACGGTCTCGGTCGGCGTGACCAACCGGAGGCGGAGCTTGTTCGAGTTCCAGTCCGTCTCGTAGAGCGCGCCGCGGAACTGGAGCGTGCCACGGTGCTGCGTCCGCACCCATGTGTCGACCGCGCCGCCGTTGAAGACCGCGCCGTGCGCGCACTTGACCGTGTGCCAGGATGCGCTGCCCTGTCGCTGCTGCACGCAGAACTTCTGAAAGAGGTCGTCGTCTTTCATGGCGTACCCCTTCACGTGGACGCGCGCGCCGGCCTTCACCGTGTGCGGACTCGCCTTGAAGTCGTAATCGACCTTTGCGGAAGCCGTCACCGCACTCAGCCCGAGTGCCGATACGCCGACTGCCGCAAGGACGGCCGCACGCGCGGCACGTCGATTGAGAACGCCCATTCTTTGTCTCCTCCTTCGGACGGCCTCGTGCCCGATTGCACCTTGTCAGAGGGTAAATGAGGGAGCGCCGTTGCCCGGTGATGCTTCATTTTTCGGGTGTGGGCCGCATGGCCTCCGCCAGGGCTGCGGTGGTGTTCGCGGGGGGCATGCACGTGGATCCACCTCGTGCGCGGCCTGTGCCCAACGGTGTCCTTCGGGACCGGCGAGCAGCAGATGGCGGCCGTCGCGGACCAGATCGAGGGTCGAGAGGCCGTCGTAGCGGCCGGTGAGGAAGGTGTGCGGCAGCCGGGTGCCGGGCTCGCCGCGCCACCGGCCCGGCTCGTCCGCCTCCGGCAGACCGCGATCCGGATCGTCGCCGGGCATGCGGTAGCGGTAGCCGATCGCCACTGCCGCCTCGCTGAGCAGGGGGCGCGTCGGCCGGCGCTTCGGCGCGGTCCCTGAGGCGGAGCAGGGCCTGTTCGACCGTGAGTGCGCCCACCGCCCGCCGCTCGGGTCCGTAGTCGTCCAGCAGTCCCGGACCGGCGTCACCGCGCAGCACGGAGACCAGCTTGGAGGTGAGGTTCCAGGCGTCCTGGATGCCGGTGTTGGCGCCGAAGCCACCGGTCGGCGGGGTGACGTGCGCCGCGTCTCCGAGCAGGAAGACCCGGCCTGTGCGATAGGAATCGGCCACCCAGCCGCCCATCTGCCAGGGCCGGGTCCCGGTGACGGTGCAGCGCGACGCGGGCAGTCCCAGCGCACGTGACACGGCGTCACGGCACCGCTCGGTGTCGGACATCGTCGCCGGGTCGACGACCGCGGGATCGTACCTCACCGACACCGTCCCGCGGTCGTGTGCCGTGTCCCAGGAGATGAAGGCCCGCTCGGGCAGGTCGGTCCGGGCCAGGGCGAGGCGGCGGCCCTCGAGGATCTGGCGCAGGTCGGCCGTGAAGCCGATCTCCATGACGTGTGCGACCGCCTCGCTGCCGCTGCGGCCGATGCCGAGCCCTTCCCGGATGGTGCTGCTGTTCCCGTCCGCGGCGAGCAGGTAGACGGCCCGCACGGTGTACGGGTCTCCGGCGGGGTCGAGTACGTGGGCGACCACGTGGTCGTCGTACTGTTCCAGGTGGCGGAACCGGTGGCCGAATCGCAGGTCGGCGCCTGCGGCGCGGGCGTGCGCGCGGACCACTTCCTCCAGGTCGGCCTCCTTGACGAAGGCGCTGGGACACGGCGAGACGTCGCTGACGTCCTGTGCGGCGGGCAGAGGCCGGCGCCGTACTTCCGGCCCGGCGAGGGAGGTGACCACCGCGGCGTGGTCGGCGGGCGGGAGACTGCGCTGGACGGCGTACACGTCCTGGTCGGCCCCCATCGAGCGGTACGTCTCCATGGTGCGTGGATAGAACAGCTTGGCGCGCGGCCGGGTCGACACCGCCGGGTGCTTCTCGACGAGTACGGGGGTGATGCCCCGGGCGGCGAGGAACAGCGCGGCCGAGGCTCCCACGATGCTGCCGCCCACGATCAGGACGGCGGCGTGCTCAACTGGTGTCCGGGAATGGGCGTGTGGAGCGCGGCCACGATGTCGAGGGGGCACATGACATACCTACATGAGTCGACGAGCGAGGCAGTCGAAGTCCGCCGGTTCTGGCGGCGGCTGGGGCTGCCGGGGCTCGTCGACGTCCACACCCACTTCATGCCCGAGCGCGTGCTGCGCAAGGTCTGGGGTTACTTCGACTCGCTCAGCCCGGAGACCGGCGGACTCCCCTGGCCCATCACCTACCGTGCCGAGGAAGCCGAACGACTCGCCGTGATCCGGGATTTCGGTGTCCGTGCCTTCACGTCGATGCTCTATCCCCACAAGGCGGGCATGGCCGAGTGGCTCAACGGCTGGGCCGCGGACTTCGCACACCGCACTCCCGACTGTCTGCACACCTCGACGCTCTTCCCGGAGACGGGAGTCGAGCGCTACGTCCGGGAGGCGGTCGAGGCGGGCACGCGGGTGTTCAAAGCGCACGTGCAGGTGGGGGCGTACGACCCGGCCGACGACGTGCTCGACTCCGCCTGGGGGCTGCTGGCCGAGGCCGGGGTCCCCGTCGTGATCCACTGCGGCTCGGGGCCCGCGCCGGGCAAACACACCGGACCCGAGCCGGTCGGGAGCGTGCTCGCGAGGCATCCCCGACTGCGGCTGGTCATCGCGCACATGGGGATGACCGAGTACGAGGACTTCCTCGGCCTCGCCGAGCGGTACCAGGAGGTGCGGCTCGACACGACGATGGTGTTCACCGACTTCGCCGAACGGCTCGCACCGTTCCCGCGGCGCGCACGGCCCCGTCTGGCCGACCTCGGCGACCGGATCCTCCTCGGCAGCGACTTCCCCAACATCCCCTATCCGTACGTCCATCAGCTCGAGGCCCTGGAACGTCTGGAACTCGGGGACGAGTGGCTGCGAGGCGTCTGCCACGACAATGCCGCACGACTGTTCGGGTTGTGACGCGGGCGCCGCATGGCATGGTGACCGCTCAGCCCTGGTAGCCCCGCAGCTTGCGGTACAGCGTCGCTCGGCCGATGCCCAGGGCGGCCGCCGTGCGCGCCTTGTTGCCGCCGTGCCGGCGCAGCGCGTCCAGGATCGTGGTGCGTTCCGCGTGCTCCATCGCGCTGAGGTGCCGTGCCGCGGGCCCTTCGCGCACCGGGTCCGGCAGCTCGGCACGCCGGACGGGCCCGGAGGCGCGCCGATGCTCCGTCAGCGTGCGTACGACGTGGGCGAGTTCGGTGACGTTCCCGGGCCATGGGTACTGCTCCAGCGCGCGCAGCGCGTCGAGCGTCCAGGTCAGCGGAGTCCGTCCCGGCGCGGGACGCGGCGCCAGCGCCGGGAGCAACTCCCGTATGTCCTCGGGGCGTTCGCGCAGCGCGGGCAGGGCGACCGAGCGGGCGGCCAGCGTGTCCAGGAGTCGCTGGAGACAGGGTCCGGGTGGTGTGCCGGGCGTGTAGGTGAGCAGCAGGGGTGCGTCCGGGTGGGTGTCGAGCAGGGAGTTGAGCGCGGCCACGCCCGGCTGTGCGAGCCGCTCCGCGTGGCGGAGCAGAACGGGCCGCCCCTGCGCCAGGTCGGAGTGGAGGCAGTCGAGTCGCCCGTTCTCCGCCGCGTCGACGATCCGCGCGCTGCTCCCGCCCGGCAGCTGACGCGCCAGTGCCGTCTTGCCCGTGCCGCGTTCTCCCGACAGCACCAGCGGTTCCCGGGAGCCGGCCAGGTCGAGGGCCCGTTCGACGGCGTGCCGCCAGGGGACCGAGGAGCCGGTCAGGGTGGTGGACGGGCGCGGCACGCGGCGTACGGCGTCGGCGAGCGGGTGCAGTACGGCCACCACCCCGATGACGGCACCCTCATGGCGGACGGGAGTCATCCGCGCGGTGCACCCCGCGCCCTCGGGCAGCCTGTCCGCGTCGGCAGGGAGGTCCTGCTGCCGTACGGCCAGCGCCGTACGCTCCAGCGCGGCCAGCGCCTGCGGCGACAGCATCTCCTCGGCCGCCGCGCTGAGCAGTCGGTTGCGGCCGTCGAGCACGGCCACCGCGTGGTCCGGGCCCTGGGCCGCCCGGCGGTAGGCGTCCAGCAGGGCCCGCTCGGCCGTCCGTGACCGGGTGAGCAGCGCGGCCTCCACGGCGCCGGCGGCGGCCTCGGCGAGCGCCGCGCCGGGGTGCGGCGGGCATCCGTCGCACAGTGCCGTGGCGACGGTGACCGTGCCCAGCACCTGTCCGTTCTCCGGCGCGAGCACCGGCACGCTGACCGCGGACAGGTCCTGCCACCGGTCGAGGAAGTGCTCGGGCCCGTGCATCTCGGCCCGGCGCCGGGTGCGCACGGCGAGCGCCGCGCTGTTGTTGCCGACCTCCTGTTCCGAGAGGTCGGAGCAGGGCTCGAGCCCTGGGATGCTGCCGGCCGTCCACAGCACGCGCAGTCGGTGGTCGGTGAGGACCAGGCGGGACCGGCCGGCGCCCAGGGCGGGGGCGATCCGCTCCAGCACGGGGCGGGCGGCGCCGAGCAGGGGCGACTCCGCCGGCCGTACGGGCCCGGTGGCCGTCTTCTTGAGATCGTGCGGAACCCCGAAGAACCGTGCGCGCCGCCATGCCGCGACGACCTCGTCCGGTACGCCGTCCGGCAGGGGACGCCCCGTCAGGAACCGCTCGCGGGCCAGTCGCAGCGGTGGGAGCGCGGGGCCGGCGGGAGACTGTTCTGTGGTGGTCACGACGCCTCCCACCGTACCGGGTTCAGTTGAATGCGCAACAATTGGGGCGGCACCAGCGACCCGCCTGGCTGTCTCGAAATGAGACACCCGCACCCCGGCGCACCGCTCCATGATCATGAATGCCTGAAGCCCGTTCTCCCCCTCAGGAGACCCCGTGTCCACCGTCGTCGAGACCGACGTCCTGATCGTAGGCAGCGGCCCCGCCGGCGCGTCGGCCGCCCTCGCCCTGAGCACCTACGGCGTGCCCAACATCGTCGTGACCCGCTATGCCAGCCTCGCCGACACGCCCCGCGCGCACATCACCAACCAACGCACCATGGAGGTGCTGCGCGACCTCGGCGTCGAACAGGACGTCATCGCCCAGGCCACCCCGCAGCACCTGATGGGCGACACGACCTTCTGCACCAGCCTGGCCGGCGAGGAACTCGGCCGGGTGCGCTCCTGGGGCAACGACCCACTCGTCCAGGCCGCGCACGACCTGGCGAGCCCGACCCGCATGTGCGACATGCCCCAGCACCTCATGGAACCGGTCCTCGTCGACGCCGCCGTCGCCCGCGGCACCCGACTGCGCTTCCAGACCGAGTACCTCTCCCACACCCAGGACACGGACGGCGTCACCGCCACCGTCCGCGACCGGCTGCGCGGGGACACGTACGAGATCCGGGCCAAGTACCTCATCGGCGCGGACGGCGGCCGCTCGAAGGTCGCCGAGGACGCGGGCCTGCCGATGGGCGGCCGGATGGGCGTCGCGGGCAGCATCAACATCGTCTTCGAGGCGGACCTGGCCCGGTACACCGCGCACCGTCCGTCCACCCTCTACTGGGTGCTCGCCCCGGGCGCGACGGTCGGCGGCATCGGCGCCGGGCTGGTGCGCTGCGTCCGGCCGTGGCACGAGTGGCTGATCGTCTGGGGGTACGACGTCACCGCGGGCGCCCCCGACCTGACCACCGAGTACGCCGAGTCCGTCGTCCGGGGGCTCGTCGGCGACGACGACATCCCCGTGACCATCAAGTCGTCCTCCGCGTGGACGGTCAACGAGATGTACGCCGAGTCGTACACGAACGGCCGAGTCTTCTGCGCCGGCGACGCCACCCACCGCCATCCACCGTCCAACGGACTCGGCTCCAACACCTCCATCCAGGACTCGTACAACCTGGCCTGGAAGCTGAGGATGGTCCTCGACGGTACCGCCCACCCCCGGCTCCTCGACACGTACACCACCGAACGCGCCCCGATCGGCAAGCAGATCGTCACCCGCGCCAACAAGTCCATCGGCGAGACCGCCCCCATATTCGAGGCACTCGACGGGCTCTCCCCGCAGACCCCCGAGCAGCTGTGGGCCAACATCGCCGCCCGCAAGGACGCCACGGAGGCCGCCGAGAAGCAGCGCGCCCGGCTGCGCGAGGCGATCGCCTTCAAGGTGTACGAGTTCAACGCGCACGGCGTCGACCTCAACCAGCGGTACGTCTCGGCCGCGATCGTGCCCGACGGCACCCCCGACCCCGGCTTCGCCCGCGACCCGGAGCTGTACCACCAGCCCTCCTCCCGCCCCGGCGCGAAGCTGCCGCACGCCTGGATCACCTGCGGCACCCGCACACTCTCCACGCTCGACACGGTCGGCAAGGGCCGTTTCACCCTGCTGACCGGCATCGGCGGCGACGGCTGGGTGCGCGCGGCGCGGGCGCAGGGCATCGACATCGCCACCGTGGTCATCGGACCCGGGCAGGAGTACGAGGACCCGTACGGCGACTGGGCACGGCTGAGCGAGGTGTCCGACGCGGGTGCCCTGCTGGTACGTCCCGACGGCTTCGTCGCCTTCCGGCACGCGTCGGCGGCCCCGGATGCCACGGAACTGCTGACGGACGCGGTGCGGCGGATCCTCGGACGCGGCTGAGTACCCGACCATGGAGGAAGCGGGACGCCGTAGACGACGAGGAGCGGGTATGACCACCGACACCACCGAGACCACCGGCGCGGCAGCGGCTGTCACCGAAGAGGCCGTCGCCAGTCTGCGCGCGACGGCCGATCCCCGGCTGCGCGAGCTGCTCGGCGCACTGATCCGCCATCTGCACGACTTCGCGCGCGAGACCCGGCTCACCCAGGCGGAGTGGGAGAAGGCCATAGGTTTCCTGACGGCGACCGGGCAGACCTGCACGGACACGCGCCAGGAGTTCATCCTGCTGTCGGACGTCCTCGGCCTGTCCATGCTCGTCGAGACCATCAACGGCGACCGCGTCCCCGGCGCCACCGAGTCGACCGTCCTCGGCCCCTTCCACCTGACCGGGTCGCCCGCTCGTCAGCTCGGCGACGACATCGACCTGGTGGGCGGCGGCGAGCCGTGCGTGGTCAGCGGCAGGGTGCTGTCGCAGGACGGTACCCCGCTGCCCGGAGCGGCCCTGGACGTCTGGCAGGCGGACGCCGAGGGCTACTACGACGTGCAGCAGCCGGACGTCCAGCCCGCGGGCAACGGCCGCGGGCTGTTCACCGCCGACACCGAGGGCCGCTTCCGGTTCCGCACCTGTGTACCGGCCCCCTACCCGATCCCCACCGACGGCCCGGTCGGCGCACTGCTGCGCGCCACCGGCCGGCACCCCTACCGCCCCGCGCACATCCACTTCATCGCCACGGCCGACGGCCACACCCCCGTCACCACACACATCTTCGTGGCCGGCAGCGACTACCTGGACTCCGACGCCGTGTTCGCGGTGAAGGAGAGCCTGGTGCAGGAGTTCACCGTGACCGACGACCCGGCTCTGGCCCGGGAGTTCGGCGTCCCGAACCCCTTCCGACAGGCGCGTTTCGACCTCGTCCTGGAGCGTGCGTCATGACGTTCTCCACCGACTTCACCGATTTCACCGGCTTCGTGTACGAGACCCGGCCCGTGCGGGTCGTCTTCCGGCCGGGCGCGTCCGTGACCGCGATCCCGGAGGAGGCCCAACGCCTCGGTCTGCGGCGGCTGTTGGTGGTCTGCGGCAACCGGGGCGAGACCGACGCCCGGGCGGTGGCGGACTCGCTCGGCGACACCTGCGTGGGACTGCACGCCGAGGCCCGGATGCATGTCCCCGTCGAGGTCGCCGACCGGACCGTCGCGGTGGCGCGGGCGGCCGGGGCCGACGGGTGCGTCGCGGTCGGCGGCGGCTCGGCGATCGGCCTCGGCAAGGCGATCGCGCTGCGCACCGGCCTCCCGCTGATCGCCGTGCCGTCCACCTACGCGGGCTCGGAGATGACCCCGGTCTGGGGCCTGACGGAACACGGGGTCAAACGCACCGGACGCGACCCGGTGGTCCAGCCCCGCAGCGTCGTCTACGACCCCGACCTCACCCTCTCCCTCCCCGTGCCGCTCTCCGTGACCAGCGGCATCAACGCACTGGCCCACGCCGTCGAGGCGCTGTACGCCCCGGACACCTCGCCGCTGGTCTCGCTCATGGCACAGGAGGGCGTCCGCGCGATGGCGGGAGCACTGCCACGGCTGGCCGCCGAGCCCGCCGACCTCGACACGCGGAGCCGGGCACTGTACGGGGCATGGCTGTGCGGATCGTGCCTCGGGGCGACCACCATGGGGCTGCACCACAAGCTGTGCCATGTCCTCGGCGGCACGTTCGGAGTCCCGCACGCGGAGACTCACACGGTGCTGCTGCCGTACGTCCTCGCCTACAACGCGCCCACGGTGCCGCAGGCGATGGCGGCCCTGAACGCGGCGCTGGACACCCAGGACGCCCCACGCGCCCTGCGGGATCTGGCGGTTGGCCTGGGCGCACCGCGTTCTCTCGCCGAACTCGGTCTGACAGAGGGCGACTTGACGGTGGTGGCCGAACGGGTGACGGGCAATCAGTACGCCAATCCACGCCCCGTCACGGCGGAGGATGTCCTCGGAGTGCTCCGAGCGGCGTACGAGGGGCGAGAACCGACCGTCCCGTCCTGACCGGAAGCGACCGCCTCGAGGTGTCTCGTATTGAGACACCCTTGCCCGCGCGGCCTGCCACAAGATCGAACGGGGGGTACGACCCTATGCGGGCGCGGTCGCGCCAACCGTGAAGAAAGGTGAACATCATGGCCCTCACACTGCTCCGGCGCCGGCGGCCCAAGGGCGCCTCGGCCGAGGCGGCGGGCCTTTCGCTCCCCCTCCCGCCCGGCGCGGGCGCCGTGGGCCGCGAGGTCGTCGACCCGATGGGTTCGCCCATGGCGGCCGCGGACGTCACGCTCACCGCGCTCGACACGCACCGCGTCGTGGCCCGCGGCACCACCGACCCGTACGGCCTCTTCGTCGCGGCACTGCCGCCCGGCCAGTACAGTCTGCTGATCGCCGCGGAGGGGCTGCAGCCGCACCGTGAGACGGTCGGCATCGTGGCGGGCACGGCCTCGCCCCCCGAGCGCGTCCGGCTGCAGCCCGCGCAGGCCCTGCAGCTGCCCATGCCCGGCACCTGGCTCTTCGATCCGCCGCACACGGCCATCCGCTTCATCGCCAAGCACGTCGGCATGGCCCACGTCCACGGCCGTTTCGAGCGCTTCGACGGCGGCATCCAGATCGCCCAGGACATGACCCAGTCCCGGGTCCACGTCCGCATCGACGCGTCCAGCATCACCACGGGCAACAACACCCGCGACAACCATCTGCGCTCGGCCGACTTCCTCGACGTCGAACGCTTCCCGTACATCAACTTCGCGAGCACGCGCTTCGCCTACCGGGGCGGCAGCAAGTGGACCCTCCAAGGCTCCCTGACCATGCACGGCGTGAGCCGCTCGGTGTCCCTGGACACGGCCTACCTCGGCACGGTGAACGGCGGTTACGGCGAGGAACTGCGCTGCGCGGCCCTGGCCAGGGCGGAACTGCACCGCGAGGACTACACCCTGAACTGGCGCTCGATGCTGGCCCGCGGGATCGCGGTGGTCGGCCCGACGGTCCAGCTGGAACTGGACGTACAGGCGATGTACCGGACCCACGACACACCCACGCCTCCGGAGTAGCCCCGGCGTCACCGACCAGCGGACACCGAGGTCGTCCGTGCGCCGCCCGCCGTAGGTGAAGAACGCTTCCGGGTCACGTGAGGGGTTCGACGAATTCGAGCCGGTTGCCGACCGGGTCCGCGCTGTAGAAACAGCGGTGGCCGGGGAGGGTGTCGTCCCAGACCACCGGGGCGCCGTGGGCCGCCAGCCGGTCGGCGAAGGCGTCGATGTCCTTCACCCGCAGGCCCGGATGGGCCCTCTTCGCCGGACGGAAGGGTTCCTCGACGCCCAGCCGGAGCCGGACGCTGCCGTCGGGGGTCGCGAACCATACGCCGCCCCGCCTGGCCGGCACAGGCGGCCTGGGAATCTCGACGAGGCCCAGGGCATCGACGTAGAAGGTCCTCAGGCAGTCCTCGCTCGCGGGCGGTGCGGCGAGTTGGACGTGGTCGAGAGCGACAAGCATGACGGACGGTCCTCCGGCAGGAAAGGTGTCGTTTCTGTACCAGTGAGACGAAACAATGACTCTCATAGTTTCACAATCACGCAAATGAGAAAGTTTTGGGGGCAGGCCCGGCAATGACAGGGAGTCATGTGTCGTGGAGGTGACCGTCGTCCGGGCCCGGCGAGCCCGCATGGTGCCCGTACTGCCCATGCCCGTGGTCGGCGTGATCCCGGCCGGTGTCGGGTGAGCCGCCCATCATGCCCAGCATGGACGGTCCGCCGGTCAGCAGGAACCGCACCAGGAGTACGGCGGCGAGGACGAGGAAGGCGATGTTGAGCCAGGTGGTGTAGTTCCAGCTGACGCCTTCCATGGGGATCTTCGCGTCGCCCTGGTCGGGGATCAGGCCGAGGCCGCCGAAGGCGAACTCCACGATGAATCCGGCGATGACCATCGCGAGGTAGAAGGTGCCGAGGAGGAAGGCGGCCGTCTTCGCGCCGTAGTACTTCCGGTAGATGTTGAGGATCGGCAGGATCAGCAGGTCGGCGAAGATGAACGACACGACGCCGCCGAAGCTGATCCCTCCCTTCCACAGCACCACGGCCAGCGGCACGTTTCCGATGGAGCACACGAACGAGGCGATCGCCACCAGCGGGCCGACGACGGGCCCCCACAGCTTTGCGGCGAGCGGGTGGCCGTCGAAGAAGAAGGTGCGCCAGAAGGAGTCCGGTACCCAGGCGGCGATGGCGCCGGCGATGAGCAGACCGACGACCAGGTCGCGCAGGATCGCCGCCCATTCCATGACGAACACGTGGCTGGTGGAGGTGAGGCCCTCGCGGGAGAACAGACGCCGGACGAAGGAACCTTCGCGCTGCACGGACATGTCCATCGCGGCATGGCCCTCCATCGACCCGGCAATGCCCCGTTCCGCCTGCTCGCGGGCCTGACGCAGCAGCCCCGAGCGCAGGAACAGCCGGAACAGGACAGCCAGCACCGTGATCATGATGGGTCCGCCGACGAACTCGGCGGCGGTGAACTGCCAGCCCATCAGCAGCGCCAGGATGACACCGAGCTCGACGACGAGGTTGGTGGAGGCGATCTCGAACGCCATCGCGGCGGTGAAGTTCGCCCCCTTGCGGAACAGCGAGCGGGCCAGCGCCACCGCGGCGTAGGAACAGGACGAGGACGCCACGCCCAGGCCTGCGGAGAGGGCCAGAGTGCGGGGCCGGTCGTCGCCGAGCAGTGCGACGATGGTGGACTTGCGCACCACGGCTTGGACTACGGCGGACAGGGCGAAACCCAGGATCAGCGCCCAGGTGATCTCCCAGGTCATGGCCCCCGTGATCGACAGTGCGTGCAGGACGGCGTGCATCTGTGAAGTCTTCCCTCCGAAGGGCGGCGTACAACGGGCGGACACGCCCACCGGCCGGGCTCGACTGACACAGCGTCAGTCGAGCCCGGCTCGGGGCGGTGAAGGTATGGGTGGCGTCATCCAGGTGCCCCTGTGACAGGGACTCCGTCGGCGCCGGCGCGATCGCGGCCAACTGCCCCTTGGAAACGGCCATCACGTCCCATGGGCCGCCGCCCCCTGGCCACCGACTCCTCGTCAAGCTAGACCTGACGATGCCGCGCCGCGCTGCCGGGCCGTACCGCACCCCCCGACGCTCTGCCATTCTCACCATGGACATGCCATATTTGGGGAGTCCATCCCCCACGAAAGGTCACCTCCATGGCACACAAACGCCTGGCGGGCCTGACCGCCGGTGTCGTCATCGCCGCCGCGGCCCTGTTGCCGCAGGTCGCGCAGGCCGGTACCGGCGCGGACGCCACAACGGGCCGGGCCACCGCCACCGGCCGCGCCCACGGCGGGCACCGTACGGTCGTCATCTACCGCGTGCCCACGCGCAATCCGCGCACCGACGCCGAACGCCTCGTCGACTCCGGATACGACCTGCTGGAGAAGCGGCAGGACGACAGCCTGTTCGTCGCCGGCGACACGGCGACCGCGGCCGGACTGCGACGGCTCGGCTTCACCCCCGCGATCGCCACCACACTGACCGAGGCGATCCCCTCCACCACCCCGGCGCCGCGCGCCCTGGGCGACACCTACGACGGCGGCTACCACACGGTCACCGGCCAATACTCCCACCTGGACACCGCCGTGTCCCAACACCCCGATCTCGCCAAGGTGGTGACGTACGGCCAGTCATGGCTCAAGCAGCGCGGGCGGGGCGGCCGTGACCTCAAGGCGATATGCATCACCAAGATCCAGACGGGCGACTGCGCCCTCAGCCCGAACTCGACCAAGCCGCGGTTCTTCCTGATGAGCCAGATCCACGCCCGCGAACTGACGACCGGTGAGATGTCGTACCGCTGGATCGACGCGCTGACCAACGGCTACGGCAAGGACTCGGCGATCACCCAGCTGATGAACACCACCGAGATGTGGGTGGTGCCCGACGCCAATCCCGACGGTGTCGA
The DNA here is from genome assembly GCF_044388685.1 of Streptomyces sp. NPDC020192. Lineage (NCBI taxonomy): Bacteria > Bacillati > Actinomycetota > Actinomycetes > Kitasatosporales > Streptomycetaceae > Streptomyces > Streptomyces sp. NPDC020192. Next base: position 78,242 of record NZ_JBIRXG010000021.1, read on the forward strand.
CATGGTCGCGGCGGGCGGCGGCAACCCCGTCCTGCAGCGCAAGAACGCCGACGACTCGCACGGCTCACGGTGCGGGGTGAGCGCGTACAGCCAGATCGGCGTCGACCTCAACCGCAACGCCGGCACCCACTGGAACACCTCCGGCACCTCCAGCGCGTCCTGTGACCAGACCTACGGCGGTCCCGCGAGCGACTCCGAGGTGGAGAACACCGCGCTGGAGAACCTCTTCCGCCAGCTGTTCCCCGCGGTGCGCACCGGCACCAGCGACACCGCCCCGGCGCCGACGAACGCCAAGGGCATGATGATCACCATGCACAGCGACGCCAGCATGGTGCTCTTCCCCTGGGAGTACAAAGCCACCGTGCACACCGGCAACGACACCGCCCTGCGCGCGCTCGCCGCCCACATGGCCTCGCTGACCGGCTATCAGTACGGCCAGGCGGGCGAGATCCTCTACAACGCCTCCGGCGGAACCGACGACTGGACCTACGACAAGCTCGGCCTGGCCAGCTTCACCATCGAGATCGGCGACAGCGACGGCGTCGGCTGCGACGGCTTCACCCCGCCGTACTCCTGCCAGGACAGCTACTTCTGGCCGAAGATCGAACCCGCACTCCTCTACGCCGCCCAGCACGCCACGTCCCCCTACAGCACCACGTCAGCCGCAGGCCACTGACGCCCCCCAGGTCCCGCGCGGCTGCACGCCCACGCGTGCCGGCCGTGCGGGCCGTCCGCTAGGGCGCGGAGCGGGGAGCCTGGGTCGAGACCAGTTCGGCGGCTTCTTCCTCCGTCGCGACGGCGGGCGGGGATCCGGCCAGGGGTTTGTTGGCGGTTTCCCACATGCACAGGACGGCGATGACGCCGACGGCCGCCGCGGCGCTCGCGTAGTGGGCCGGCATGAGATTGGTACCGAAGGCGCTGATCAGGGCCGTGATCACCAGGGGGGGCGTACCGCGGAAGGGGATGCACCGGCCCCAGTGCAGCATCTGCTCCCGGCTGAGGACCCCGCCGAGGACGACGAGGCCGGACGCCGCGACGTACCCGGCGAGCGTGCCGAGCTCCAGGAAGCCGCCGGAGAAGCCGCGCCGTCTGTCGGGCGCGGACTCCGCGATGAAGGTCGAGCCCGGAGGGAAAGAAGACCTTCCCGATGGTCGAGGCCAGGTAGCTGTATATGCCGAAGTCGTACCACTCCATCGCGTTGCCGAGGGCGGCCGCCTTGGTGGCCCGCCTGACCGCCGCCTCGTCGGTCGCCGTGATGTCGCCGCGGCGCAGCCGCGACCGCGCATGGCGGCCTCGTGCGGTTGTCCGGTCCATCGACTCGTCATCGCCGGTCGCCGCCATGACAACGCTCCCCGTCCCGATCGGTGTCCCCCACGAACGACGGCACCCTTCGCGCCCCCTCAAACAAACCTCTTCACACCCCCGGCCGGCCGAGGGCCTTCTCCGCGGACGGCTTCGGGTTGCAGGCTGTGGGGTGTGCCGGTGCGCTGAAAGGGGAACGCGACCGTCCGGGGGTGCGCCACGGGGCGAGAGGAGCGCATGTGACTGCGTCCACGCCGGCGGCGGGCGGCCGCGACCAGGACCCTCAGGACGTCCGGGACCTCCAGGGCCCCCAGGAGGCCGGATACGAGCCGGACCCGCAGCGGTGGCGGGCCCTGTGGGTCACCCTGGTGGCCGGCTTCATGAGCCTGCTGGACGTGACGATCGTGGCGGTCGCCCTGCCCACCATCCAGCGTGACCTGCACGCCTCCGCCGCCCAGGTGCAGTGGGTGGTCTCCGGCTACGCCCTCGCCTTCGCCCTCGCCCTCGTCACCGCCGGCCGGCTCGGCGACGCGCTGGACCGGCGCCGTATCTTCCTGCTCGCGCTCAGTGGCTTCGTCGTCTTCAGCGCGGCCTGCGGAGCGGCCCCCGACATCACCCTGCTGGTCGTGGCCCGGCTCGCCCAGGGACTGGCGGCGGGGTTCATGGCCCCGCAGAACTCCGCGCTCATCCAGCAGCTGTTCCGCGGCGCCGAACGCGGTCGCGCCTTCGGTTTCTTCGGCGCCACCGTCGGCATCTCCTCCGCCGTCGGCCCCCTCACCGGCGGCGCCATCCTCGCCCTGGCCTCCGGCGCCCAGGGCTGGCGCTGGATCTTCTACGTCAACGTCCCCATCGGCGTCGTCGCCGTCCTCCTGGGCCGCCGTCTGCTGCCCCGCATCCGCCGCTCCGGCCACGCCCGCGGCCATGTGGACACGCTCGGCGTCCTGCTCCTGGGCCTCGGCGTCCTGGCGCTCATGTATCCGCTGGTCCAGGCGGACTCCGGCGGCATCGGCCATGTGTGGTGGCTCTTCCCCGCCGGCGCCGTGCTCCTCGCCGTCTTCACCCGCCGGCAGCACCGTCTCGTCGTGCGGGGCGCGCAGCCACTGCTCGACCCCCGTCTGTTCACCACCGTGCGCGGCTACGCCATCGGCGCCGGCGTCGGCACCCTGTACTTCATCGGGTTCAGTGGCGTCTGGCTGGTCTTCGCCCTCTTCTACCAGCACGGCCTGGGCTACTCCCCGCTCCGCTCCGGCCTGGCCGTCACCCCCTTCGCCCTGGGTTCGGCGAGCGCCGCCGTGATCGCCGGCCGGCTCGTGGAACGCTTCGGCCGCACACTCACCGTCTGCGGCCTCGTCAGCGTGATCGCCGGCCTGGGCGGCACGGCACTGCTGCTCCGCTACGCGCCCCTGGGCACCGCGCCCTGGGTCGCCGCCCCCCTGCTGTTCCTCGGCGGCACCGGCAGCGGCTTCGTGGTCTCCCCCAACATCACCATGACCCTGCGCGACGTCCCCGTCCGCATGGCCGGCGCCGCCGGTGGCGCCCTGCAGACCGGACAGCGACTGGGCGCCGCGCTGGGCACCGCCACGCTGCCCGGACTCTTCTACCTCACGCTCGGCAGGACCAACGACTACCCACGCGCTCTCGTCACCGCCCTGAGCGCCGCCCTCGTCGCCCTGACGGCGTCCCTGGCGCTCGCGGCGTTCGACTGGCAGCGCGACCGGCGCATCCGCAGGCGCTGCCGGAAATGCCCCGACGAGGTCTCCAACAGCCCCATGCACTCCCGGCAGACCTGACCCGCCCCCCCCTTTACGAGGGCAGGGTCCAGCGCTGCCCGACACTGCCCGTGCAGGTGGCCAGGGTCAGCTGGGTCTTGTTCGTCGCGCCGTTGCCGGCATCGCTGAGGCAGAGCCCTGAGACCGGGTTGACGAGTTCCCCCGTGCCGTCGGGCCGCCACTGCTGGGCCTCGGTGCCGTTGCAGGTGTGGAGTTGGATCTTCGTGCCGGAGGTGGTCGCGCCGTCGGTGACGTCCATGCAGTCGTTCAGCACCTGCAGGGTGCCGTCGGGGACGACCTTCCAGGTCTGCGCGTCCGTGCCGTTGCAGGTGTAGACCTGGACGGCCGTGCCGTTGGAGGTACCGGCGCCGGCGTCGTCGACGCACCTGCCGGCCGCGGTCTCGGTGATCGGGCCGCTGGGCTGCGCCACTCCCGTGCCCGGGGTGCCGTCGTAGGACGGCGGTGCGGCCGAGGCGTCCGCCGCCCACTGCGTGTCGGCGGTCGAGGCGAGGGTGAAGTCCAGTTCGGCGGAAGACGCGAGGAAGGAGGCCGGCACGTAGGCCTTGTTCCAGGCGCTGCCGTTGAGGGTCAGGGCCTGGACGTACGGTGAACCGTCAGCCGCCGCGGGGGCGTTGACGGTCAGGGTGTGCCCGCCCGCGGTGACGACGGCCGAGGTGAACAGGGGGCTGCCGAGGGCCAGGTCGGCGGTGCCCGGTGTCTCCGGGTAGAGGCCGAGCGCGGACCAGACGTACCAGGCGCTCATCTCGCCCAGGTCGTCGTTGCCGGGTTCGCCCCCGGCGGCGTTCGTCCACAGCTGGTCCTGGACGGCACGCACCGTGGACTGCGTCTTGTAGGGCTGACCGACCCAGTCGTACTCCCACGGCAGGCCGATGCTGGGCTCGTTGCCCATGTTGGACTGGGTGCCGATGACACTGCCCAGGCCCTGGTAGCCGCTGAGCACGCTGTCCAGGTACGACGCCAGGGACGAGGTGCCGCCCTCCAGGGACGCCAGTTCGGCGATGTTGAACGGGATCATCGGCGTGTAGGTGAAGGCGTCGCCCTCGGCGAAGTCGTTGGCCGAGGTGCCGGTGATCAGCTTGGCGTTGAAGCCGTCCATCCAGCGGCCGTTGGAGTGCCGCGGCTGGATGTAGCCGGAGGACGTGTTGAAGATGTTCTCCCAGTCCTGCGCCCGGTTCTGGAACTTCTTCCGGTTCGCGCTGTCGCCGAGTGCGCCCGCGAACTGCGACAGGGCGAAGTCGTCGGTGTCGTACTCGAGTTGGGTGGAGGTGGTGGCGTACTCGTGGCAGCAGCCGTACAGGGAGTTGGTGGGCAGGTAGCCGAAGGAGTCCAGGTAGGTCACCCCGGGTGTGACGTCGGTGTCGGTGGTCTGCTCCCTGATCATGGCGGCGAGGGCCGTGGAGGTGTCGAAGTTCCGTGCGCCGAAGGCGTAGTAGTCGGCCAGCACGGGCACGGCCGGGTCGCCGACCATGATGTGCGTCTCGCCGGTGGCCATGCCCCACTTGGTGAGGGTGCCGCCCTGCTGGTAGTCGTTGACGATCGACTGCGCCATGTCGGAGGCGGCCGTCGGGTCGAGCAGCGCCGTGAGCTGTGCCTGGGAACGGTAGGTGTCCCAGTTGGAGAAGTCGGTGTACTGGGCACTGTGGCCGCCGGTCACGGTGTGCACGGCGCCGTCGTAGCCGCGATAGGAGCCGTCGGCGTCGCTGACCACGCTGGGGAAGAGCGAGGCGTGGTAGAGGGCGGTGTAGAAGACGCGCTGCTGGTCGCTGGTGCCGCCGCTGACCATGATCTTCGACAACGCGTTCCGCCATGCCGTCGTCGCGGCGGACTTCACGTCGGCGAAGCTCTTGCCGGTGACCTCCGCGTCCCGGTTGGCGGCCGCCTCGGCCACGGACGTGTAGGAGATGCCGACGCGGGCCTCGACTGTTCGCCTGCTCGTGGTGTCGAAGGTCAGGTACTCGCCGCCGCTGTAGCCGCCGCTGGCGGTGAAGGGGCGGTCGAAGGTGAGGGCGAAGTAGAGGGTGAAGGGGTTGCTGGCCTCGCAGAAGCCGGTGCTGGTCACCGAGCCGGTCACCGTGTCGCCGCCGGTCACGTTCAGCGTCGAGGAGGTGTAGGGGGTCTGTGTGCCGTTCAGTTTCAGCAGCAGGTCGGCCCGGGTGGTGGCGGGGAAGGTGAACTGGCCGATCCCCGCGTGTGTGGCGGTGGTGAGCGCCACGCTCGTGCTGTTGCCGAGGGTGACGGAGTAGGAGCCGGGGGACGCCGTCTCGTTCGCGTGGGAGTACGACACCGTCGTGGAGCCGGGGTCGGAGCCGATCGCGCCGACCACGGGCAGGATGGGCAGGTCCCCGGCGGCGTCGCAGCCGACGCCGGAGACGTGGGTGAGGCTGAAGCCGGAGACGGCCGAGTCGGCGTAGTTGTACCCACCGCCCTTGGGCCGGGAGGTGGTGTCCGGGGACCACTGGAGCATGCCGTGCGGGACATCGGCGCCGGGGAACGTGTTCCCGGCGCTGAAGTCGCTGTTGGAGCCGGTGCCGATGTAGGGGTTGACCAGCGGCACGGGATCGGACACGGCCGCGGCCCGTGCCGCCGGGGCGAGTTGGCCGGGCAGGGCGAAGGCCAGTGCCATCGCGCCGGCCGCCAGCACCCGCAGCAGGGGGCGGGAGCGCAGGACTTCAGCCACGGCTCAGCACCTCGCCGAGAACTCCGTTCGCCGGGGCGGTGATCCAGTCGGTGGAGATGTAGGAGGCGCCGTCGGCGGCGAGTTCGGCGACGCGGGCCTGGGCGTCGGCCAGGGACGGATCGGAGGAACTGAGGGCGGGTGACACGTCGTAGGCGTCGGTGACGACGGTGAGGTAGTGGTTGGTGTCGTACCACTGGGTGTCGCCGTCGCCGACCCAGGCGGCCGCGTCCGCGTCGAACACCACGAACCAGGGGCGCAGGGTGGTGTCGCTGTAGCGGGTGCGCGGGTCCACCGCCTGCGCGCCGAGCACGCTGGGGAAGACGGCGGCCCGGTCGATGGCCCCGGCGGCGTTCAGGTCCTTGAGGTGCTGGGCGTAGACGACGTCCACCCAGGTGGAGGCGGGGTCGACGGCCTGCTCGAAGGTGCCCGGGATGACCTCCACGATCGCCTTGCCGCTCAGGGCCGTGGATCCGGCCCAGTTGTTCGCGCGGGCGGCGGTGTCGAGGTCCGGGTAGCGGGTGCCGTCGCTCTTGGTCAGCAGGTCGGCGGGGGTGTAGAGGGCGCTGCCGAGGTGGGTCTTGACGTACGCGTCGAACGAGGTCGGGTTCATGCCCAGGGTGTTGTCGAACCCGTTCTTCATCTCGATCTTGACCATGATCGGATGGCTGGCGGGGTGGGCCTGCAGCCAGATCCGGATGTCGTCGAGGCAGCTGTCCAGGTTCTGGTTGCGGTCGCCGGTGTAGAGGTCGGCGGCCGTGCTCGCCTGGACACAGTTGTTGTCGCTGCCGAGCGGGTTGCTGTGGCTCACGTTCCACTTGCCGGTGAACACGTTGGCCCAGGTGTCCAGTTCCACCAGGGAGGTGCCGGTGTCCAGGGCGTTGGCCAGGTAGGTGTACGTCGACTTGTCGTTGTACGTGTTGTGGATGCCGGTGCCGGAGACCTCGGCCAGCGACGTCCCGGCGAGGTCCGCGGCGTGGGCGGACGGCATCGTTGTCAGGGCGAGCAGCAGCGCCGGGACGGCCAACAATACGGCCCGTACTCTTCGACAAATCATGCCCATGCCAAACCCTCTCCCGCAGTACGCCGTGGTCGCGCAGAGCCTAGAGGGGACGGGCGTCCATTCGCTACGCCCCGGTAACCGCTTTCCCAACATCCAGGAACCGTTACGGATGTGACGCCCAGGGAGCGGACAGCAGATCCGCGATGCTGCGCCGGTCACGGCTCTCCGTCGGCTCCTCGGCCGCCTTTCCCAGCGCGACCATGGAGACGATCACCCAACCCGGGTTCGGGCTCAGTTCCTTGGTGAGGCCTTCCAGATCGAAGGCGCGGAACTGGTGGGCGGCCAGACCCATCGCCTGCGCCTGGACGGTCATATGGGCGATGGCCTGGCCGAGGTCGTAGTCCGCGAACTCGGAGTAGAGCAGCGGTGTGTCGTCGACGTGCCGGCGCGTCAGCGTGACCACGAGCAGGCCCGCGTCCGTCGCCCACCGGGCCGAGCTGGGCGCGAGATGGCGCACCACCCGCTCGTGCTCCGGCTCACCGGGCCGGCTCGTGAAGAAGCCCCATGGCTGGGAGTTGCCGGCGGAGGGCGCCCATCGTGCCGCTTCGAGCAGCAGGCCCAGCGAGTGGTCGTCGACGGTGGCCGACGGGTCGAACCGGTAGGGGCTGAACCGTCCCGCCAGCAGAGGGTGGATACCGGCGGGCGGTTCCTGATCACGTTGCATGTCCCGGTGCAACCGATCACCGTACGGGCGTATTCCAGTCAAGGCCGTGAGCGGTTCGGCACGTTCACAGCAGGCCCTCGGCGGCGGTCAGGGCTCGCTTCCAGCTGCGGATGTCGGTGGTCGTGTTGTTCACGGGCGTGCTCGCCGCGACGTGCGGAGCGTGGCCGGCCCGGGTGCCGTTCGTCCAGGCTCCCCTCGGCGTGCAGGGCGACGGCCCAGCCGCCCGCGTGGCCGTCCGCGGTGGCGGGCGGCTTGCCGAGCGGCACCGCCTCGGTGAGCCGGTCGGCGGTCAGGGTGAAGGCGACGGTCAACTCACTGGTCAGGCCGTAGGGGTTCGGGCTGGCGTTCACCGGCGCGGTGACCGGACCGGGGTTGCGCGGTGCGCCGCCGTCGGAGCCGTCATGGGCGTGGCGTAACCAGGCGAAGTCCGCCTGTCCGCCGGTGCCGTTGACGTTGACGTTGACGTTGAAGGTGAACAGGCCGGGCTTGCTGCCCTTCCAGAGCGCGTAGGCGAGCGTGACGGCGCCACCGAGCCTCACGTTCGTGGCGATGTCGGCGTTCGTCAGCGCCCCGGCACTGAGGAAGGTGGTCATCGCCGGAGTCGAGCGGTGACGACGACCACCCCGTGTCATCGGGTCACAGCGCGGGACAGCCGGGGAAGGAGCAGCTCGGCACGGAACCGCTGCCGCTGACCGAGCTGGTGGTCTGCGCGTACGACGCGGTGTACGCGGTGGCGTCCAGGCTCACGTTCTCCAGTGTCAGGCCCAGCGGATAGCCCGAGTTGAGTCCGACGAAGGTGGACTTGGCGCCGGAGAGGGGCTGGTCGACTTCAGCCCGTTGACCGTGATGCCGGTGAAGTACGGCGTGTACGAGCCGGTGCCGCCCGCGTAGTGGGTGTCGAAGACCAGCGGATACCTCACCTTGGTCAGGCATGTGTCGGTGTACGTCACCTGCGAGACCTTGCCGCCGTGGGCGGGCGAGGACTTGATCCGCAGCCCGTTGCTGCTGGAGCTGGTGTTGCCGAAGCTGTCGGTGCCGGTCAGGGTGTCGTTCTCGACGAGGACTTGGTGACCCCGCTGGAGGTCTCCGAGCCGATCGAGATGCCGTGCGTGCCGTAGAAGTGGCTGTTCCTGACGGTGATGTTGCTGCTCGCCTTCGAACCGCCCTTGATGGCGATGCCGTCGTCACCGTCCTGGATGGAGGAGTCGGCGATGGTGACGTCGGTCGCGCCGGCCGGGTCGATACCGTCCGTGTTGCGTGCGGTGGCGGGGGTCTTGATCCGCACGCAGCGTGAGCGAGCCGAGCGTGCCGAGCACCACGTGTGCGACGGTGAGCGCGCGACTGCAGATGGCCAACCGGTAGGCCGACAGCACCGCCGAGGCCACACCGCCCGACACCGCACGCATCCAGTCCGCGCTGGACGCGTGCCGGGGCAGCCGCACCACGCCCGTCGCCGTCAAGCTCGTCGCCGGTGACTCGACCCACGCGGGAACGGTCGCGACGGCGGCGGCCGCGACACCGGGCACCGCCGTCACCGCGAGCTCGGTACCTCCGCCCGCGACGAGCAGGGCGATCCCGGCTCCGGTCAGCGCGCGCACGTTGACGGGGTTTCTTCTGCGATGCATGGCGACTCCATCGGCGAGGGAACCGGTAGGGCTCCCTCCGGTCGACGACGGCACTGCCCTGCACCACGCCCGGCGGCTTCGGGCAGCGCCCCTGCGCGGGTGAGTGGCCGCCGGCGGGCCGAAGGTTGCCGCCTCGGGGACGTCCTCATCACGTCGACTCCCGCACCACCAGTCGGCACGGAACCGTCCGCACCCCCGGCGTCGCCTCCCCCGCGTCGATCGCCTCGAGCAGTCGTAGGGCCGCGATCCGCCCGATCTCCGTGAGGTTCATGTCGATCGTGGTGAGCGGGGGGCGGCTGGCCAGGGCCATGGTGTCCCAGTTGTCGTAGCCGACGACCGCGATGTCCCCGGGGACACCGACGCCTCGCTCGCGCAGCGCGTCGGTGACACCGCGGGCTATCTGGTCGTTGCCGCAGAAGAAGGCGTCCGTGTCGGGGGCCGTGCGCAGGACGGCATCCGCCGCGCGGCGGCCCCAGGCCTCGCTCCACTCGCCGAAGTGGACACGTTCGGTGGACAGCCCCAGGCCCGCCTCCCTCAGGTGCTCCACGGCGTGGCGGGCCCGGTCGCGGGCGGCCGCGTGGTGCTCGGGGCCGGTGACGTGGGCGATGCGGGTGCGTCCGGTGGACAGCAGGTGCTCCATGGCCAGATCGGAGCCGCCCTTGTCGTCCGTGACGACGGACATGTCACCGGGGTCCGTGGACGGCGAGAGCGCGTAGACCACCGGAATCGACTCCAGGCCGTTGATGCCGGTCAGCGGCGGGCGCGGGTCCGTGCGGCGGCCGGTGACGATGATGCCGTCGACCCGCCGGTCCATGAGGTTGCGCAGGTGATGCTGTTCGCGGATGGCGTCGCCGCGCGTGTCGCACAGCAGGACCGAGATCTTGCCCGCGCCGAGGGCGTCCTCGGCCCCGAGGAGGACGGGCGTGCTGAAGCGGCCGATGCCGTCGGTGGTCATCAGGCCGACGGTCCAGCTGCGGCCGGTGTGCAGGCTCTGGGCGTGCTGGTTGGGGCGGAAACCGAGAGCTTCCACCGCGTCCAGCACGCGCTGCCGGGTCTCCGGACGCATCCGGCCGGCGCCGCTGAGCGCCTTGGAGGCCGTGCCCACGCTGACGCCGGCGAGCGCGGCGACGTCGGCGAGCCTGGCCCGGCCGGTGGGAGGAGAGCCTGGAGCACCAGCGGGAGCGGTCACGAGCAAACCTTTTCCTAGACAACGGGGACACCGTCCATCGTGGCAGGCACGGCAGGCCCGTGCCAGTCCCTGAGCACATCGGAAAAACTCGTGCGACACCTCTTGACCGGAGGGTGCCGCTGCCCTCTACTTCTCGCTCAGGAAAACGGTTGCTCAGCTTTCCCGGTCCGGACCCCCCGCTTCCCCTCGGAGAACCATGCCCCGCACACGCTCCGTCCCATCCTCCCCCGCCGGTGCCGCAGGTCCGGTCCGACCCGGTCCGGCCGCTCGTGCCGCGCTGCGTCCCGCCGCCGTCGGCATCGACGCGGGCTTCTGGCACGCCCGGCGCGAGGTCAACGCCCGCACCTCCATCCCGCAGGGCCCCGAGCTGCTGGAGTCCGCGGGCAACCTGCACAACCTGCGGCTCGCGGCGGGCACCGCCGAGGGCGAGTTCCAGGGAGCGTTCCCCTTCGTCGACACGGACGTCTACAAGTGGCTGGAGGCCGCGGCCTGGCAGCTCGCGCAGGAGGCCGACGAGGACCTGGAGGCAAACGTCGACCGCATCGCCGCACTCGTCGCCGCCGCCCAGCAGCCTGACGGATACCTCAACACGTGGTTCCAACTGGTCAAGGGCGGCGAGCGCTACCAGGACCTGCGCTGGGGGCACGAGCTGTACTGTGCGGGGCACCTCATCCAGGCCGCCGTAGCCCACCACCGTGCGACCGGCCGCACCGAACTCCTGGACGTCGCCGTACGGTTCGCCGAGCACATCGACTCCGTGTTCGGCCCGCCCGGCAGCGGCAAGCCGCTCGACGGCATCGACGGCCACCCCGAGATCGAGACCGCTCTGGCCGAGCTCTACCGGGAGACCGGCGAACGCCGCTACCTCGATCTGGCCGCCTACTTCGTGGACCGCCACGGCCACGGCCTGCTCGGGGGTGAGGCGTACTGCCAGGACCGCGTCCCGCTCCGGGAGGCGACGAACGTCGAGGGGCACGCCGTACGCCAGTTGTATCTGCTGGCCGCCGCCGCGGACCTCGCCACCGAGACCGGGGACGGCGAACTGCGTGCCGTGGCCGAGCGGTTGTGGCAGGCCATGGCCGCCACCAAGACCCACCTCACCGGCGGGCTCGGCGCCCACCACGACAAGGAGGACTTCGGCGACCCGTACGAACTGCCCAACGAGCGCGCCTACTGCGAGACCTGCGCCGCCATCGCCTCCGTCCAGTGGAGCTGGCGCATGGCCCTGCTCACCGGCGAGGCCCGCTACAGCGACCTGATCGAACGCACCCTGTACAACGGCTTCCTGGCCGGAGTGTCGCTGGACGGCGAGCGCTGGCTGTACGTCAACCCGCTCCAGGTCCGCGACGGCCACACCGACCCCGGTGGCGACCAGTCGGCCCGCCGCACCCGCTGGTTCCGCTGCGCGTGCTGCCCGCCCAACGTGATGCGCCTGCTGGCCTCCCTGGAGCACTACCTGGCCAGCACCGACGACAACGGTCTCCAGATCCACCAGTACGTCACCGGCCGCTACTCCGGTGACGGCATCACCGTCCGCTGCGCGACCGAGTACCCCTGGAACGGCACCATCGCCCTCACCGTCGAGGAGACGCCGGACGACCGCCCCTGGACGCTGTCCCTGCGCGTCCCGCAGTGGTGCCGTGATGTGCGCGTGCGGTGCGGCGAGGAGGCGTACGACGGTCCGGTGACCGATGGCTGGCTGCGGCTGGAGCGGACCTGGGCCGCCGGGGACCGCGTGGTCCTGGAGCTCGCGCTGGAGCCCCGCCTCACCGCGGCCGACCCCCGGGTGGACTCCGTACGCGGCTGCGTGGCCATCGAACGCGGCCCGCTCGTGTACTGCCTGGAGCAGGCCGACCACCCCGGTGGCGGCCTGGACGACGTCGTCGTCGACCCCACGCGCCCCCTCGCCGTGAAGCACCGCCCGGACCTGCTCGACGGCGTCACCACGGTCGTGGCCGCGGGCCGTCGGCGCCGGATCCCCGACGCGGGCTGGTGGCCGTACACCCCGTACCACCCGCAGGGCTCGTCACCCGCAGACCCGGCACAGGGTTCGCCCGAGGACGAGCCGCTCGAGTTGACCGCCATCCCCTACTACGCCTGGGCCAACCGCGAAGACGGCAGCATGCGCGTCTGGCTGCCCACCTCCTGACTCCCTCGCCCTACGAACATCGAGGTCAGCCCCGTGATACCCACCCGCCGCACATTCCTCGCCGCGCTCACCGCCGTCGGCGCGCTCGCCTCCCTGACCGCCTGCGGTGGCGGCTCCGGCTCCTCGGGCGCCGGCAGCGCGTCCTCGGGGACGTACACCTTCTGGGACCCGTATCCGCAGTTCGACGCCGCCTCCCCGTGGGGCAGGCTCGTCGCCGACTGCGGGACGAAGGCCGGGGTGAAGGTCAAGCGCACCGCGTACGACACCACCGACCTCGGAAACAAGGCGCTGCTGGCCGCCCAGCAGGGCAACGCGCCGGATGTGATGCTGGTCGACAACCCGGTCGTCTCGACGCTGGTGGAGGCGGGGATCCTCAACAAGACCAGCGACCTCGGCCTGGACACGACATCGATCCAGAAGAACATCATCGGCGCCGGCACCATCGACGGCTCCGCGTACGGCGTGCCCATCGGCGCCAACACGCTCGCCCTCTACTACAACAAGAAGGTCCTGTCCGCCGCGGGCGTCGACCCGGCCTCGATCAAGGACTGGAGCTCCCTCACAGCCGCGCTGAAGAAGGTCAAGGCTGCCGGGAAGAAGGGCATCACCTTCTCCGCGATCAACACCGAGGAGGGCAGCTTCCAGTTCCTGCCCTGGTTCTGGGGCGCGGGCGGCGACCTCACCAAGCTGAACTCGGCGCAGGGGGTGGCCGCGCTGTCGCTGTGGAAGCAGTGGGTGGACGCGGGGTACGCGCCCAAGGACGTCCTGCAGAACACCCAGACCACCAGCTGGCAGGAGTTCGCCACCGGCACCTACGCGTTCGGCGAGAACGGCACCTGGCAGCTGGGCAACGCGGACAAGGCCGGCTTCGACTACGGGATCCTCAACATCCCGGCGCAGAACGGCGGTTCGGCGCCCGTGCCGACCGGCGGCGAGTTCGTCACCGTCCCGGTGCAGAAGGACACCGCGCGCTACGACGTCACCAAGAAGATCGTCGGGTGTCTGACCAGTGACGCCAGTCTGCTGCCGACGGACACCACGCTGATGTACGTGGCGCCGACGGCGTCGGTGCAGGCCGCGCAGGTGAAGCAGAACCCGAAGCTGAAGCCGTGGGTGGACGCGGTGGCCGCGGCGCGTGGCCGTACCAGCGGCGGGCTGGGCACCAAGTACCCGACGATCTCCCAGCCGATGTGGACCGCCGTCCAGTCGGCGCTCTCCGGCGGCAAGAGCCCGCAGGCGGCCCTGGACACCGCCCAGGCGAGCGCGGGGAAGAGCTGAGGCCGGCCCATGACCCTCGCCCGTGTCGACCGGCCGCGCCGGCGGACACCGGCGGTGGCGGAGGTGAGCGGGGCCGGCCGGCCGGCGGCGCAGCGCAGGCTGCGGCGCCGGAGCAGGCTCACCGCGCTCGCCTTCGTCGCCCCGCTGATCGCCTACCTCGCCGCCTTCTACCTCTATCCCCTCTACCGCAACCTCGACCTGAGCCTGCGCGACTACACCGTCCGCTCCTTCGTGGCCGGCGACGCGCCCTTCTCCGGCTGGGACAACTTCCAGAAGGTCCTGGACGACCCGACGTTCGCCCCGGCGCTGCGTCACACGATGGTCTTCACCTTCGTGTCCATCGCCTTCCAGTACGTCATCGGCCTCGCCCTCGCGGTCTTCTTCAACCGGCACTTCCGGCTCTCGGCGGTGCTGCGGGCCCTGTTCCTCATCCCGTGGCTGCTGCCGCTGATCGTGTCGGCGTCCACCTGGTCGTGGATGTTCAACAGCGAGTCCGGCGTGGTGAACTACTTCCTGCACTTCTTCGGGGTCGATCCGGTGGGCTGGCTCACCTCGCCGGACTGGGCGCTGCCCTCGGTGATCATCGCCAACATCTGGATCGGCATCCCGTTCAACCTGGTCATCCTCTACAGCGGGCTGCAGAACATCCCCGCCGAGCTGTACGAGGCGGCGGCCCTGGACGGGGCGAGCGCCTGGCAGGTGTTCCGCCGGATCACCTTCCCGCTGCTGCGGCCGGTGTCGGCGATCACCCTGCTGCTCGGTCTCGTCTACACCCTCAAGGTGTTCGACCTGATCTGGATCATGACCAAGGGCGGTCCCGGCGACTCCTCCTCCACCCTGGCCACCTGGTCGTACCAGCTCGGCTTCGGCACGCTGCTGCCCAAGTTCGGCCCGGGCGCCGCCGTCGGCAACCTCCTCATCCTCATCGCCCTCGTCTTCGGCCTGCTGTACATCCGCGTCCAGAGGAGGCAGGAAGCGTGAAGTCCCGGCGCTACACCCTCATCGGCCTCCTGCTGACCGGGCTGATGCTGTTCCCGGTGTACTGGATGCTCAACGTGTCCCTCACCCCGCAGCAGGACATGCGCAAGAGCCCGCCCGACCTGTTCCCGCTGCACCCGACCTTCGAGGGCTACCGCTCGGTCCTGGACGACCAGTTGCCCTACCTCGGCACCAGCCTGCTCATCGGCCTCGGCACAGTGGCGCTGACGCTGGTACTGGCCGCACCGGCCGGCTACTCCCTGGCCAAACTGCGCCCACGCGGCGGCGGCGCGCTCGGCCTGACCCTGCTGATCGCCCAGATGGTCCCCGGCATCGTCATGGCGATGGGCTTCTACGGCATCTTCCTCGACCTCGGGCTGCTGAACTCCTGGTGGGGTCTGATCATCGCCGACTCCACCATCGCCGTGCCCTTCGGTGTCATGATCTTCACGGCGTTCATGTCGGGCATCCCCGGCGAACTGATCGCCGCCTCGCGCATCGACGGCGCGGGCACCTTCCGCACCTTCTGGTCGATCGTGCTGCCGGTGAGCCGCAACGCGCTCGTCACCGTCTCGCTCTTCAGCTTCCTGTGGGCCTGGTCCGACTTCGTCTTCGCCAACACCCTCGACGGCGGCGGCGATCTGAGGCCGATCACCCTCGGCATCTACAAGTACATCGGCAACAACAACCAGGAGTGGAACGCGATCATGGCCACCGCCGTCGTCGCCTCCGTCCCCGCGGCAGTCCTGCTGGTCCTCGCACAGCGCTACGTGGCCGCGGGCGTCACCGCGGGCGCGGTCAAGGACTGAGCCGCCTCCCCCATCCCCTCCGTTGAGGAGAACCTCCACCATGAGCCGCACAAGACCCCTCACCTCGGCCTTGGCCGTCTGTGCCCTGGCCGCCACCGCCGCCCTCGCCACCGGAGCCCCGGCCCGGGCGACCCCCACCTCCGCCACCACCCTGGTGGTGAACGCGGGCCAGACGCTCCGCCCGGTCACCCACGTCGCCACCGGCAGCCTCTACGGCCTCGCCGACAACAGCACACCCGCCGACAGCCTGGTCACCCCGCTCAGGCCCAACACCTTCGTGCAGATGGCTCCGGGCGGCTCCCAACTCCCCAACGGCGAGCCCAAGCCGGCCGGTGACGCGCTCGTGGTCGCACCGAAGGCGGCCCGCGCCGGCGCCAAGGTCGTCGTACGGATGCCGGACTGGTACCCCAATTTCCCGTACAAGTGGGTGAGCTGGAGCGACTGGCTGTCCGCGGTCGACAAGCAGGTCGCCTCCGTACAGTCCTCGGGCGCCGGCAACATCGCCGCCTACGAGCTGTGGAACGAACCCGACTGGACCTGGGACACCACCACCGCGGGTGCCTTCGACGCCGGTTGGACGCGCACGTACAAGGAGGTGCGGGCGAAGGACGGCAGCACCCCGATCCAGGGCCCGAGTCACTCGGCCTGGAACCAGTCGTGGATGTCTCAGTTCCTCACCGACGCCAAGGCGAACGGCACCGTCCCCGACATCATCAGCTGGCACGAGCTGCAGGGCAGCTCCGGCATCGCCGCGCACGTGGCCGCGTACCGCTCGCTGGAGTCGAGCCTCGGCATCAGCCCGCGCCCGATCGCCATCGAGGAGTACGGCACCACCAGCGAGGTCGGCGTGCCCGGACCGCTCGTCGGCTACATGGCCAAGTTCGAGCGGGCCGGTGTGCACGACGCCGAGCTCGCCTTCTGGAACCACTACGGCACCCTCGGCGACACCCTCACCGACACCGGCGGCTCGCCGAACGGCTCGTACTGGATGTACAAGTGGTACGGCGACATGTCGGGCTCCATGCTGGTCACCACGCCCCCGGCACAGACGGGGATCGACGGTATCGCCTCCCTCAACGGCTCGGGCAACCAGATCAGCGTCATCGCGGGCGGCTGCACCGGCTCCTGCGCGGTGACCGTCAACGGCCTGTCCTCGCTGTCGGCCTTCGGCGGCACCGTCCATGTGAAGCTGGAGTACACACCCAACACCGGCCGTACGACCGCCTCCCCCGGGCCGATCACCATCTCCGACGCCGACTACACCGTCTCCGGTGGCTCGATCACCGTACCGGTGACCATGAACGCCTCCGACGGCTACCACCTGGTGATCACCCCCACCGGGACCTCCACCTCGCTGGCCGGGCGCTACCAGATCACCAACAAGAACAGCGCTCTCGCCCTGGACACCCTGAACGGCGGCACCGCCCAGGGCACCTCGGTCGTCCAGGCCACCTCCACGACCGGAACCGACCAGAACTGGAGCCTGGTGGCGGCGGGTTCGGGCCTGTACAAGATCGTCAACCAGAAGAGCGGCCTGCCGCTCGGCATCCAGAACATGAGCACCAGCGACGGCGGCACCGCCCTGATCTGGGGTGACAACGGCACCGCCGACCACCTCTGGCAGGTCATCCCGGCCCGAGACGGCTACTACAAGATCGCCAACTACAACAGCGGCCTCCTGCTGGGCGTGGACCGGATGAGCACGGCCTCCGGCGCCCAGGTCCTCCAGTGGTCCGACAACGGCACCGCCGACCACCTGTGGAAGCTGACCGCGCGCTGAGGACTCCGCGCGCAGTGCCAACTGCATAGACACCTGTGTCCCTGGCCGATGTCGGCGGCCAGGGACACAGGCTGTGCGCCGGCGGGCCTGCGAGCGTGTTCAGAAGGTGAGCACGGGTTTGATCGTCTTGCCCGCGCGCATGTCCCGCGCCGCCTGATCGATGTCCGCGAACGGATAGGTGCTGATCAGGCGGTGCAGCGGCAGCCGTCCCTCCTTGACGAGCTGGACGAGGGCGGGGATGAGGGTCTGGGTCTCGCTGTCTCCCAGGGTGAGACCCACGATCCGCTTCCCCGGCAGCAACCCGTTGACGTCCAGGGCGACTTCGGTGCCGAAGGGCGGGGCGCCGACGACCACCAGGGTGCCGCGGGCGGCGAGCGCGTCGGCGCCCTGGCGCAGCACGGTGACATTGCCCGTGGTCTCGATGACACCGTCGGCTCCCTGCCCGTCGGTCAGCAGGGCGAGTGCGTCGCCGAGGTCGGCTTCGGCCGCGTTGACGGTGTGCGTGGCGCCCAACTCTCCGGCGAGAGCGAGGCGTTCGGTGAACCGGTCGACGGCGATGATCCGCGCGGCGGGGGTGAGGGCGGCGGCCATCACCGCCGACAGGCCCACGGCTCCGGCACCGAGGACGACGAGCGTGCTGCCGGCCCGGCGTTCGAGGACGTTCCATACGGCACCGACCCCGGTCTGCACACCGCAGCCGAGCGGGGCGATGGACGCGAGGGACACCTCGGGATCGACCTTCACCAGGCTGCGCCGGTCCACCAACGCGTGTCCGGCGAAGGAGGACTGGCCGAAGAAGTGCCCGCCGAGCGGGGTGCCGTCGCGGTTGATGGTGCTGGTGCCGTCGGCGCGCCGGCCGCCGATGAGGTTCAGCGGCAGCCAGGTGGCGCAGTACGCGGGGTGTCCGTCGCGGCAGTTGCGGCAGTCGCCGCAGGACGTGAAGGACAGCACGACGTGGTCACCGGGCTCGATGCCGGTCACGTCCGGACCCACGGCCTCGACGACTCCGGCTCCCTCGTGGCCGAGGACGCCGGGCAGCGGGAACGGCAGGGCGCCGCTCGCCACGCCGAGATCGGTGTGGCACAGGCCGGTGGCGGCCATGCGGACGAGGGCCTCACCCGGTCCCGGGCTCTCGAGTTCGACGTCGCAGAGCGTGAAGGGCGCTCCCCCGGATTCGACTACGGCGGCACGCGTGGTGGTGGTCATACGGTGAACTCCTCTGCGCAGGCGCTCAGTCGAGCGAGACGACGACGGACTTGACCTTGGTGTACGCGGCGAGGGCCTCGGGGCCGTACTCGCGGCCGAAACCGGAGTCCTTGACGCCACCGAAGGGAACCGCCGGGTCGAGCATGGCCCAGTCGTTGATCCAGACGATGCCGGCCTGCAGCCGCTCGGCGACACGGTGGGCGCGGGCGAGGTGGGTGGTCTGGATGCCCGAGGCGAGGCCGTACGGCGTGGAGTTGGCGAGTTCCACCGCCTCGTCCTCGGAGTCGAAGGGCTGGACGGTGAGGACGGGGCCGAAGATCTCCTCCTGGACGACCCGGGAGTCGTTGGAGAGGCCGGTGATCACCGTGGGCCGGTAGTAGTAACCGCCGTTCAGGTCCAGCCGCTCGCCGCCGACGACCACCCCGGCACCTTCCTTGCGGGCCAGTTCGACGTACTCCTCGACCTTCTTCAGGTGCTTCAGGCCCGCCATCGGCCCGACGACGGTCCCCGGATCGCGCGGATCGCCGACGGGCACCTGCGCGACCGCCTCGGCGAGGATGCCGACCAGGGTGTCGTGCACCGGGCGGGCGACCAGCAGCCGGGGGCCGGCCATGCAGAACTGGCCGGTGTTGAAGACGAACGCCTTGATGATCGCGCCGACCGCCTTCTCCAGGTCGGCGTCCTCGAAGACGAGGTGCGCCGCGTTGCCGCCGAGTTCCATCATGACGGTCTTGAGCCCTTCGCCCGCCACACTCGCCACGTGCCGGCCGACCGCCGTGGAGCCGGTGAAGGCGATCTTGTCGATGCCGGGGTTGCGCAGCAGGGCCTCGCCCGCGACCGGGCCCGTGCCGGTGACGACGTTGACCACGCCGTCGGGGATGCCGGCCTCCTTCAGGAGACGGGCCATGAAGAGGGCGCTGAGCGGGGTCTCCTCGGCGGGCTTGTGCACGACGGTGTTGCCCGCCGCGAGAGCCGGGGCGAGCTTCGAACCGGCCAGGATCAACGGGAAGTTGAAGGGCGTGATGGCGGCGACGACGCCGAGCGGTTCGCGGCGGGTGTAGGCGAAGGCGGTGAGGGGCGTGTCGCGGGTGGCGCCGTCCTGGCTCTGGGCGAGACAGGCGTAGTACTCGTAGTCGTTGGCCGCGTTGGTCACGTCGACCGCGCTGCACAGGGAGATCGGCTTGCCGACGTCCAGGCTCTCCAGGCCGGCGATCTCCTCGGCGTGCTCGCGGATCAGTTCCGCGACGCGGTGCAGCACGCGACCGCGTTCCCGGCCGCTCATCCGGGGCCAGGGTCCGGAGTCGAAGGCGTCCCTGGCCGCGCGTACGGCGGCGTCGACGTCACCGGCGTCCGCCGCCGCGACGGTCGTGATCACCTGGCCGGTGGACGGGTCGATGACCTCCATACGGGCGCCGTCCGCGGCCTCGCGCCAGTCGCCGCCGATGAACAGCTGCCCGGGGTCGGTGTCGTAGTCGGTCGTCATGGCCCACTCCCCAGCGTTGATCGCTAAACTCTCAACAAACAGGATTCCTGTTGGTCCGCAGTCGCAGTCTGATGACGGACAGGTTTCCTGTCAATGGACGTGTGGCCGGTACACAGACGCGATGCGGACTGTGCTGCGCGTCACATCCGCCCCATGTCACAGCCAGGCCGTCTGCTCCCATCTGGTGGGCGTCAGTGAGCGCGACGAGGAGGGCGTGACGATGAGCGCACAGCGGAAGACCGGCATGACGGGCACGCACCGTGTGGTGATCCTGGGGGCGGGGTACGCGGGCATGGCCGCGGCCGTCCAGCTCGCGGCCCGGGTGAAGGGACGGCCGGGCGTGGAGGTGAGCGTGGTGAACGCGCAGGAGCGCTTCACCGAGCGGATGCGGCTGCACATGACGGCGACCGGGCAGCGGCTGGCCGAACTGAACATTCCGGAGTTGCTGGATGGCACCGGGGCGCGGTTCGTGCGGGGCTGGGTGACGGCGGTGGACGCGGAGGCGCGGACCGTGCGGATCGACGACGACCGCCTACTGCCCTACGACACTCTGGTGTACGGGCTGGGCGGAGTCGCCGACACGCCGGCGGTACCGGGAGCCGAGGAGCACGCCTTCACCCTGAGCGGCGCACAGGACGCCGAGCTGCTGGCCGGCCGGCTGGCGCGCCTCGACAGCGGCACCGTGGTCGTCGTCGGCAGCGGGCTGACCGGCATCGAGTCGGCCGCGGAAATCGCTGAGCAGCGCCCGGAGTTGAACGTCGTGCTGCTCGGCCGGACCGAGCCGGGTGCCACCATGAACCCCAAGGCCAGGGCGTACCTGCACACCGCGCTCGACCGACTGGGGGTCCAGGTGCGCTCCGGGGTCGAGGTGGTGAAGGTGCTGCCCGACACGGTCGAGCTGGCGGGCGGGGAGAGCATCGCCGCCGACGCGGTCCTGTGGACGAGCGGTACGCGGGTGTCGCCACTGGCGGCCGCCGCGGGGCTGTCCGTCGACGAGCGCGGACGCATCGTCACCGACGCCACGCTGCGGTCGGTGTCCCACCCCGAGGTGTACGCGATCGGCGACGCGGCCGCGATCCGCCAGGGCTACGGCGTCATGCACGGCACCTGCCAGGGCGGCATGCCGACCGGCGTGCACGCCGCGCTGTCGATCGACCGGACGCTCAGGGGCAGGCAGCCCAAGCCGTTCCGCTTCGGCTACTACCACACGCCCGTCAGCCTGGGCCGCGGTGACGCCGTGGTGCAGTTCACCCGGCCCGACGACAGCCCCCGCACCATCTGCCTGACCGGCGGCATGGCGGTCAGGTACAAGGAGACGGTGACCGCCTCTCCCTGGCCGACGTACGGCCGTATGAAGAAGATGCCCGCCTCGGGCGCGTTCTGGCCCCGCGGGGGCCGCTTCACCCGGGTCCGGAGGGCCAAGTGACCGACCTGTCCACCCATCCCGACCAGCAGATCTTCCATGAGCACCGACGGCTGCTGTTCTCCGTGGCCTACCGCCTCCTCGGCACCGCGGCCGACGCCGAGGACGCGGTCCAGGACGCCTGGATCAAGTGGTCCGCCGCGGACCGCTCGCAGGTGGCCGACCCCAAGGCGTACCTGACGCGCATCGTGTCGAACCTCGCCCTGGAACGGCTGCGGTCGACCCGGCACAAGAGGGAGACCTATGTGGGGCCGTGGCTGCCCGAGCCCATCCTCACGGGCGGGGACGCCTCCGAGGTCGTCGCGGACGCCGAGTCGGTGTCGATGGCCATGCTGGTGGTGCTGGAGACGCTCAGCCCGCTGGAGCGTGCGGTGTTCGTGCTGAAGGAGGTCTTCGACTTCAGCCACGCCGAGATCGCCGAGGCGGTGGAGCGTTCCGAAGCCGCGGTGCGGCAGGCCGCGCACCGGGCCCGCGAGCACGTGCGGGCCCGCCGGCCGCGTTTCACCGCCGACCGGACGCGGCAGCGCGAGGCCACCGAGCGGTTCCGCGCCGCCGCGACCGGCGGGGACGTCAACGCCCTGCTGGAACTGCTCTCCCCCGACGTCACCCTGTGGACCGACGGCGGCGGCAAGGTCCGCCAGGCCCTGCGTCCCGTGGTGGGCGCGACCACGGTGGCGGCCTGGTTCGCGGCCATCGGCACCGTGACCTACCAGGGCGTCGAGCCCGCCGACATGAAGGCCGAACTCGTGGAGATCAACGGCGGGCCGGGCATGGTGTTCCGCGGCCCGGGACGTGTGATCGCCACGGTCACCTTCGACTTCGACGCCGACGGCCGTATCACCGCCCTCCACAACGTGGCCAACCCGGACAAACTCCGGGCGGTCGCCGGCGGCACGACGTACGACATCGGCACACGGTGAACGACGATCACCGGTCTCGTACGCTCAACTTTCGGGTGGTTTGCTGCCGTTGCCGGCACCGGACGTCACACGTGCCCCGATGATCTCCACCGGCCGTGGTCCGCGGCCGGGAACGGATGGAGGCACATCGATGAGTTCGACGCGACGTACGGTGCTGGGCGCGGCCATGGCCGCTCCGCTGCTGGCCCAGTTCACCGGTGCGGCATCCGCCACGGCCGCGGCCGGCACGCTGGGCACGGTCTCCGACGGCTGGGTCGAGGTCCGTTGGACCCAGCAGGCCCAGGCACTGCTGGACCGCTTCCAGGCGGCGGTGACGGCGGTGGCGCCGGCCCAGCCGGTGCAGGATGCCCAGGGGACGGCGATCCGGTTCCCGGTGCGGTTCGGGGAGGGCGACCCGTCGCTGTCGAGCCCGTCGAAGGCCCACGGCAACGGCCGGCTGGACGGCGGGGTCGAGGTCCGCACGCCGAACGGCACCGTCCGGGTGGCCGGTCTGGAGGCGGGCCTTCAGGAGGGGCTGGCCTCCGGGAAGTGCGTGGTCAACGGCGTCGACGTCGGACACCACGCGGTGCTCCGGCCGGATCTCGGCCAGGGCCGGCTGACGACGGAGAGCGTGCCGCTGGGCAAGCCGATGAAGGTCCGGATCACGGAGGTGCCGCTGCGGCCCACGCCGGAGCTGTTGGAGACGTTCACCAGCGGCTTCGGCGACCCCGGCATCACCGTGGACACGGTGCTGGCGCACCTGACCGCCGAGGGCGTGTACACCCCGCCGACCTCGTGAGCGGCCGCCGGTCCGGATCGCTCAGCCGGTCCGGACCGGCTTCGCATGGCCGGCCTGCGCGGGCAGAGCATCGCCACTGCCGCCACCACGGCCACCGCCGAAGCGCCGCTCGCGTGCCGCGTAGGCGGTGGCGGCGTCGCGCAGCCGGGCCAGGTCGTAGTCGGGCCAGGGGACGGGGTCGAAGACCAGCTCCGCGTAGGCGAGGTGCCAGGGCAGGAAGTTGCTGATCCGCTGCTCGCCGGAGGTACGGATCAGCAGATCGACGTCGGGCAGTTCCGGCACGTACAGGTGCCGGGCGAGGTCGGCGGGGCCGATGTCCTCCGGGCGGACCGTGCCCGCCACCGCTTCGGCGGCCAGCGCGCGTGCGGCGGCGGCGAGTTCCTCCCGCCCGCCGTAGTCCACGCAGACGGTGAGCGTGAGCGCGTCGTTGTGCGAGGTCATGCTCTCCACCAGCGCGATCGTGGACGCGAGCGAGGTGTCGATCCGGTCGCGGCGCCCGCACCAGCGCACCTGCACGCCGAGCCCGTGCAGCCACTGCGCGCCCCGGGCGATGCCGTCGGCGAGGGCGTCGAACAGGGCGCCCAGTTCCTCCTGCGAGCGGTTCCAGTTCTCGGTGGAGAAGGCGTAGATGCTCAGGTGCCGGATGCCCAGCCGCAGGGCCGCGTTGACCAGCCGCATGGCCGCGCGCGACCCGGCGTGGTGGCCCTGGTGCACCGGCAGGCCACGGGCTTCGGCCCAGCGCCGGTTGCCGTCCATGATCACCGCGACGTGTCCCGGCACCGGTCCCACACCCGGCCGGGCGGGGCGGGGGCGCGCGCCGCCGTCCAGGGTCAGCGGTTCGACGCCGTCCGCCAGTACCCGGGACCGCAGCAAGGTCACCTCGTCGTAGTGCAGCTGCGCACCGAGCAGCAGGGTGTGCAGGAACGGCGCGTACTCCTCCCCCACCATCCCGGTGACCGGGGCGGCCTCGTCCAGGAGCCCGCGCCAGCGGGCGAGTTGGATGTCCACGAGCGCGTCCAGCGCCTCCCGGTGCTCGCCGCCGCGCAGGTCTCCGACCTCCAGCCCGAGCCGGCGCAGGTCCTCCCTCGGCAGATAGCAGCGCCCCGCCGCGAGATCGGCCGGCAGGTCCTCGAACAGGTCGGCCACTGTGCACGCCTCGGCCAGCACCGACACCAGCCGCAAGGCCTCCGGCCCGCACGGCTGCAGCAGGGGCGCCCACAGCTCGGCCACGACCCCCGTGTTCCCTCTCAGATAGCGCCGCTGGTCCGCGAAGGACTCGAAGTCCGGCGCGGCCGCGCAGTCGGCCCGCACCGTCTCCAGGTGCTCCTCGATCAACGCCTGGTCGAGATCCCACCTGCGCACGGTGTCCACCAGTGCCCGCCGCACCGGATGCGCGCCCTGCCCGGACCGCAGCTCGGCCAGGGTGTCGGCCTGCCAGCGGGCGAACCGCTCCTCGCGGCCGTCGGGCGAGCCCTCGTCGGCGATCCGGTCCGTCCGCACCGCCCACCCGTGCACCGCGTGGACGAACGGCCGGACCGCAGCGGGCAGTACGTCGGAGGCCGTCCACATCGGGGCCAGGAACCGCCGCACCTCGGCCTCGGCAGCCTCGTACGACTCGCGCAGCTCCGGCGAGCCGCCGATCGCCCCTTCGTTCCCCACCACGTGCGGACCCCGCCTTCCGGCCGCCACGGCCGGCAGCCTCCACCGCACCAACGACCCACCGGCCGCTCGGTGGCGGAACCGAGAGCGGTTCCTCACCCCACAAGGGGCGGCGGGCCCGCTCGGGGCCCGCCGCCGATGGATAGGCCTTCGTCAGCTGCCGTGCCGGATCTCGACGTGCTTGGCCTCCGCCTTCTGGGCGCCCAGACCCACACTGATGGTCAGCATGCCGTTGGTGTAGTCGGCCTTGACATCGTCCTCGTCGGCGCCGGGCGGCAGCGTCACGCTGCGGCTCATCTCGCCGTACCGGATCTCGTTGTGGCTCTTGTCCACCTCCCGCTCGGTGCGCTCGGCCCGGACCGTCAGCACCCCGTCGCTGATCACGACGTCGATGTCCTCGGGGGCCATGCCCGGAAGCTCGGCGCGCATGACGTAGCGATCGTTCTCCATGTAGTCCTCGATCCGGACCGCGGGCATGGTGAGCCTGCTGGGAAAGGTCTCGAACCAGTCCGGGATGTCCGGGAACGGGAACCTCTGCCTGCGCGTCAGTGTGACCATCGCGGTACCTCCTCAGTCCCCTATGTACCGTTCTACCCGCACAGGGAGAGATCAGACTGGTAACGAGGGCACGACCACATACGGCGGCGATCACCATGTCCGACGTCACCACCACCGATCTCTACGAAGTGACCATGGCCCTGTCCTACCTCCACGAGGGCATGCGGGCGCCCGCCACCTTCAGCCTCTTCGTCCGCGACCTCCCGCCCGGCCGGGGCTTCCTGGTCGCCGCCGGCCTGGAGCCCGCCCTGGACTTCCTCGCCGGTTACCGCGTCGAACGCGACGACGTCGAGGAGTTCGCGGCCGCCCTGCACCGCCCGGTGCGGGACCTGACGCCCCTCCTCGGCCTCTCCTTCGAAGGTGAGGTGCGGGCCGTTCCGGAAGGTCATGTGGTGTTCGCCGGAGAGCCGCTGCTGGAGGTGACCGCGCCGCTGCCGCAGGCCCAGCTCGTCGAGACGTATCTGCTCAATCAGCTCTGCCATCAGACGGTGGTGGCGTCCAAGGCGGCGCGCTGTGTGCTGGCCGCGGCCGGGCGGCAGGTGGTGGACTTCTCGCTGCGCCGCACGCACGGTCCGTGGGCGGGGCTGCAGGCCGCCCGGCTGGGTGCCCTGGTGGGCTTCGCGGGCACGAGCAACGTCGCCGCCGCCACCTCCCTCGGCATCCCGGCCTCGGGCACCATGGCCCACTCCTACATCGAGGCCTTCCCGAGCGAGGAGGCCGCCTTCCGCGCCTTCGCGCGGAGCCATCCCGGCCCGGTCACCTTCCTCGTCGACACCTACGACACCGAGGAGGGCGTGCGCATCGCCGCCCGGGTCCTGGCCGATCTCGGCCTCGGACCCGGCTGCGCGATCCGCCTGGACAGCGGCGATCTCGACGCGCTCGCGCGGCGGGCCCGCGCCCTGCTGGACGCCGCCGGGGCGGCCGGCGTACGGATCGTGGCCAGCGGCGGACTCGACGAGTACGGCGTGGACCGGCTGGTGCGCGCCGGCGCCCCGATCGACGTCTATGCGGTGGGCACGCGGGTGGGCGTGGCCGCGGACGCCCCGTACCTGGACGCCGCGTACAAACTCGTCGAGTACGACGGCCACCCCGTCATGAAGCTTTCCTCGGCGAAGGTCACGGCCCCGGGCCGCAAACAGGTCTTCCGGCGCGCCGGAAGACCCGATGCCATCGCTCTGGCGCACGAGGAACCGCCTGACGCGGCGGCTCGGCCACTGCTGCACACGGTGATGCGCGACGGGCGCCGGACCGGCCCGCCGGACCGCTGGCAGGACGCCCGCGCGCGGTTCCGCGCGGATGTCGCCGCGCTGCCCGAACCGGCACTCCGGATCGAGGATCCCGAGCCGGTCCCGCCCCTCCGGTCGCGGGCTCTCGAGGAGCTGACCGCCTCGGTACGCGCCGGCCTCGAAACCCGCCTGAGCCGCCCGGGCACCCGCAGGTAGGGCAGTTGGGCCGGCCGGATCGGTCACCGGCGTGCGAGGTCCCGTAGCGGGTACCCCGTCGCCGTGGGACGCTGCTCGGGGAGGGGTCCGGGTGCGCCCAGGGCAGCGTACGGAGGTGGTCATGGTCGGCGACATCGGCGACGAACTGCAGGCGCGGCGCGAGGGCGAGAACGGTCATCGCGTGCTGCCGCACACCGCCGACACACGCCTGCACGCCTGGGGCACCACCCGTGAACACTGCCTCACCGAGGCCGTCCGTGCCCTGGTGGAGGCCTTCGCCGATGTGTCGGACGTACACCCCACCGCCGTCGAACGGGTCCGGCTCGCCCCCGGTGGCGACGAGGACCAGCTGGTCGCACTGCTGGACGAGGTCGTGTACCGGCTCGAGGTCGCGGGCCGGGTCCCGGTCGACGTGGAAACGGAGCCCACCGACGACGGCGGAGTGGAGGCACGGCTGTCGCTCGCCGACCTCGCCGACGTCACCGTCGTCGGCGCCGCGCCCAAGGGTGTCTCCTGGCAGGACCTGCACTTCGGCCCGGACGCGTACGGCTGGACGTGCGCGGTGATCGTGGACGTGTGACCGCACAGGAACACCGTGCCGCACGGACACCCGCGTCATCCCTTGACCACGCCGAGCGGCACCAGCCGGGCGACCTTCCGGCACAGCCCCGCCCCCTCGCTCGCGGCGACCACGGCGTCGACGTCCTTGTACGCCTCCGGTGTCTCCTCCGTCAGCCCGCGCCAGGACTTCGGGCGCGCGGCGATCCCGGCCTCACGCAGCCGCACCCGCAGCTCGCTGCCGGTGACGGTGCGTGCGGCCTGATGGCGGCTCATGGTGCGGCCCGCACCATGGCAGGTCGAGTGGAAGGCGTCGCCCCCGGGCACACCGGCCAGCACGTACGACGCCGTCCCGAGCGTGCCGGGAATGAGTACAGGCTGCCCGAACTCCCGTATGTCCTCGGGCAGTTCAGGATGTCCGGGCGGGAAGGCGCGGGTGGCGCCCTTGCGGTGCACGCACAGCCGCCGCTCCTCGCCGTCCACCGGGTGGGTCTCGATCTTGGCGAGGTTGTGGGAGACGTCGTACACCAGGGACAGCCGGGCACCAGCGGTGCGCCGGAAGACGGCGCGGGCCGCGTCGGACAGCAACTGACGGTTCGCCCGGCCGTAGTTGGCGGCCGCGGCCATCGCCCCGAGGTACGCCCGCCCCTCGGGCGAGTCCACCGGCGTACAGGCGAGCTGCCGGTCGGGCACGGTGATGCCGTACCGGGCCATGGCGTGGTCCATGAACCGCACATGGTCGGTGCAGATCTGGTGCCCGAGGCCGCGGGAACCGCAGTGGATCATCACGCACACCTGGCCCGGCTCGATCCCGAAGGCGGCCGCGGCCGGGCCGTCGTACACCTCGGTGACCCGCTGCACCTCCAGGAAGTGGTTGGCGGAGCCCAGGCTGCCGACCTGGCCGAGGCCGCGCTCCCGGGCCCGCTGCCCGACCTGTGTCACATCCGCGTCGGCGACGGCGCCGCCGTCCTCGCAGCGCAGCAGGTCGCGTTCCTCCCCGTGGCCCCGCTCCACGGCGTAGCGCGAGCCCCCGGCCAGCAGCCGCTCCAGCTCGCCCGGGCCGTCCGGACGCCACACGCCGCCGGGCCCGGCGCCGCGCGGTATCGCCCGGTCCAGGCCGTCCATCACCGCGGTCAGCGCGGGCCGGAGCGCGTCGGCGTCGCAGTCGGCGGCCAGCAGCCGCACCCCGCAGGAGATGTCGAAGCCGACACCGCCCGGCGAGACCACCCCGCCGGCGTCCACGTCGGTGGCCGCGACTCCGCCGATGGGGAAGCCATATCCCCAGTGGATGTCCGGCATGGCGTAGGAGGCGGTGACGATCCCGGGCAGCGCGGCCACGTGCGCGACCTGCTCGAGGGACTGCTGGGCGTCCGCGAGCAGCGCCGGGGAGGCGAACACCACCCCGGGCACCCGCATGCCGTCGTGCGGCTCGATGCGATAGCGGAAGGAACGCTCCTCGACCAACTCCATCGCGGCCTCCGCCCCGGCCCGGTCCGGCCCGCCCGGGGTCACTGCTCGCGCAGCGCGGCGAGCACGTCGTCGTCCGTCAGCTGTTCGAATGCGTCGTACCACTCCCCCACGGCCAGGAACACGGCGGGCCGGTGCAGGCAGACCACTTCGTCGGCCTCGCCCCGCAGCAGGTCCGCCGCCTCCATCGAACACACCGGCACCGCCAGCACCACCCGTTCCGGCGACTGCCGGCGCAGCCAGCGCAGCGCCGCACGCGCGGTCGCCCCGGTGGCCACCCCGTCGTCCACCACGATCACGGTGCGGTCCCGCAGCTCGGGCGGAGGACGGCCCTGCCGGTACCGCTCCTCCCGGCGGTGCAGCTCCGCCCGCTCCCGCTCCACCACCTCGTCCAGGTCCGCCTCGGTCAGCCCGAGATAGTCCAGGGTCCGCTTGTCGAACAGCGGAGGATCGTCCCCCGCGAGCGCTCCGACCCCCAGCTCCTCCTGGAACGGCGCGCCGATCTTGCGCGCGACCAGCACGTCGAGCGGCGCCTCCAGCGCCCTCGCCACTTCGCGGGCCACCGTCACCCCGCCGCGCGGCAGGGCCAGCACGACCGGGTGCGTCAGCGCCCCCGCCTCCTGCCGGATGCGCAACCGCTCGGCCAGCTCGTGCCCGGCGTGCACGCGATCACGGAACCGCATGCCTGACCACTCCTTCCGCGCCGACGCCGAACCCCTCACCCGGCGGGTCGTTCGACGGCTCGTTCGAGGGGCTCCCGCTCCAGCAGCCCGATGAACCGTCCCTCCGGATCCGTGACGGGGACCACCTCGGTCCCGGACCGGACCATCCGGGCAAGCAGCGGGCCCAGGGGCGCATCGGCCCGCACGGTCGTCGGCCCCGGCCGCAGGACGTCCCCGACCGCGCCGCCGCCACCGGCCCGGGCGTCCTCGCGGTCCAGCAGGCCCACGACCACCTCCTCGCCGTCCACCACCACGGCGTACCGGTGTCCGATGTCGTCCAGCGTGTCCACGGCGTCGTCGAGCGGCTGGTCGACGGTGCACATGAGTGCGTCGCGGTCGGCCACATCACCGGCGAGCGCAGTGGCCGCCGCCCACCCCTCCCGCGGCAGTCCGGCGGCCAGCCAGTCGGCCTTGCCGGGCGCGTAGTCGTACACCTGCCCGAAGCCGAGTTGGCGGAGCCGGGCGGCGGCCCGGGGACTCAGATCGCACAGGGCGTCGGCGCAGTACACGACGACCGGCCGCCCCGGATCGAGCCGCTCACGAGCCCGCGCGTCCAGCTCACGCAGCCCGATGCGCAGCGCACCCGGCAGGTGGGCCTGCTCGTACGGCTCGCTCGGGAGCACCTCGACGAGCTGGGCCATGTCCTGCTCCACGAGCCGGAACACCTCCTGCCGGTCGAACAACCGGACGGACATGACGGCACCTCCCTCCGGTGTCCCCGGCCGGGTACCCGGGCACCTCCGCACGACACCGGACCACACCCGGGCGGCACGGTGCGGCAGACATCCGGGGCGCGGGGGACGAGACTGTGGGAGGTACACCCGCGTTCTGGGAGGAGTACGGCATGGCCGGGTCGGGCGCGGGGGGTACCGAGGGCGTGACGGGCGGCAAGTCCCGGTTCGACGACATCTACGACCGGCCGGATCCGCGCACGTACTTCCGGCGGCTGGGCCCCTTGGAGTACGAGATCCCGCACCACGCCCAGCCGGTCTTCCGGCAGGTGGCCGCCGAACGGGCCGCGCTCGACGACGGCCGCCCCGGCCGGCCGGCGGTGCTGGACGTGTGCTGCTCGTACGGGATCAACGCCGCGCTGCTCAACCACGACGTGACGCTGGCGGAGATGTACGAGCGGTACACCTCCCCGGCCCGGCAGACCATGCCCACGGTGGAACTGGCGGCGCGGGACAAGGAGTTCTATGCCGAGCGGCGCCGCGCGGACGCGGTGCCGGTGTACGGTCAGGACGTCTCGGCCCCCGCCGTGCGGTACGCGCTCGAGGTGGGTCTCCTGGACGCCGCCTTCACCGACGACCTGGAACAGGGCTCCCCCGGTCCCGGGCTGAGCCGCGCGCTCGCCGACATCGGCCTCATCACGCTGACGGGCGGCGGCAGCTACATCACCGCCCGTACGTTCGCGGCGCTTCTGGACGGTGTCCGCAGGCCGGTATGGGTCAGCGCGTTCGTGCTGCGGACGGTGTCGTACCAGCCGATCGTCCGCACCCTGGCCGCGCACGGCCTGCACACCACGCTCGATGTCTCCCGCACATACCCGCAGCGCCGCTTCACCGACGAGCGGGAACAGCGGTATGCCATCGAGGCGGTACGGGCGCTGGGCCATGACCCCGCCGGCCTCGAGGAGAGCGGTCGTTTCCACAGCCTGCACTACGAGTCCCGGCCCGGTACCGGGTGACGGCACCGGGGGCTCAGCGTGCGCAGCCGACGTCCAGCACCTCGATCACGTCGCCCTGCACGGTGTAGACGAGCCAGCACCAGTCGCCGAACGCCGCGGAGAGGCTCGGGGCCTGGGTCTCCGCGTCATGAAGCTCCGCGTCTTCGGTGACCGCGTCGATGAGCGTGATGATCTCCTCGTGCGTCTCGTCCGGCACGTCGAAGAGCACGTCGGCGGCTCGTTGGATCAGTTCGACTCGCATGGCACTGTCACTGACCGAAATCCGTTCCCTGTGACCACCATAAGCCCGTGCCACCGGGGTACGGGGACGGGGAAAGGCACCGACGACCCCGCACCATGATGAAGCTCTCGTTCCTGGAGCCCCTCTTCGCCGAACCGGGACCCTGGGCCAGCGTTCAGCTGGACACCTCGCAGGACATCGACGATCCCGGCAGGGCGATCGACCTGCGCCGGCGGCACCTGCGGGACGCCCTGCGCGTCCAGGGCGCCGACACCGCCACCGTCTCCGCCCTGGACACCGCGGCGGACCTCCGCCAGGAACTGCCCGGCGGCCGGCACGGCCGGGCCGTGTTCGCCGCGCACGGGCACGTCGTCATGACGGCGGCACTGCCCGAACCGCCCGTGCGCGACACGGCCCGGTTCGGTGCGCTCCCGGACGCCCTGCCGCTGGCCGTGCAGCGCGCGCCGGACATCCCGTACCTGGCGGTCCGCCTGCTGCGCGACTGCCGTGCGTCCCAGGACGGCGCACAGGGCGTGCACCGGACGTCCGCCCATGTGCAGGTGATCGCCGAGACGGGCCGCTGGCCGCTCGCCCGGGTGCGTCCGGGACCGCGGTTCAGCCACCTGGTGCCCCTGGAGGAGTGGCCGTACACGGCCCCGCACATCGCACGGCACCTGGACGAACTCGCCGACCGCCACCGGGCCGAGGTGGTCGTCCTCGGCCACGCACCGGAGGACTCCTGGGCGGCCGGGGTCCTGGTCAACCGCATGCCGATCCATCTGCAGAACCGTGTGGCCCTCGTCGGCCCCGGTGACGACGTCACGGACCGGGCGACCGGCCGCGCCCTGCTGGAGACGGAGGCGGCGCGGGTCCTGGACAGACGGCTGAGCGCCGAGGACCGGCGTCAGGTCGACACCTTCCACGCCCAACGGGCCCGCCATCCGCACAAGTCGGAAGGGATCACGGCCGCCGTCACCGCCCTGCAGCGTGCCCAGACCCGTTCCCTCCTGCTCACCCGCTCCCCCGCATTGCCCGAGGCGTTGTGGTGGGCCGAGGAGCCGCCCTGGATCGCGCTGTCCGCCGGCGAGTTCGACACCTTCGGCGTGACCGCGCCCCGGGCGGAACCCGCCGGCGCCGTCCTCCTGCACGCCGCCGTCCGCACAGGCACCGACCTCGTCGTCCTGCCCCCGGACGAGACGCCGTCGACCGAGGGAGTCGCGGTCCTGCTGCGCTACCGCGACCCGGCCGACATGGCTCCCGTGTAGCGCGCCGCGGTGGGCCCGGCCCGGGTACACCGCCCTGCGCCGGGTACCCGTACACGGCGACGAAGGAGGTGTCGGCCATGGGCGCGACCTTCTCGCTCGGCCGCGTGGCGGGCATCCGCATCGGCATGCACTGGAGTGTCCTGGTCATCTTCGGCCTGATCGCCTTCGGGCTGGCCGAGGGGCGCCTGCCCCGCGCCCACCCGGGCAGTGCGCCCTGGGCCTACTGGCTGACGGGGCTGGCGACGGCCGTGGTGTTCCTGCTGTCCCTGCTGGCGCACGAGATCAGCCATGTGATGGTCGCCCGGCGCAACGGGGTCGGCAGTGACGAGATCACCCTGTGGCTGCTGGGCGGAGCGGCCCGGCTGCACAGCGAGGCGCCCACTCCGGTGGCGGAACTGCGTATCGCGGGTGTCGGGCCGCTGGTGAGCCTTCTGCTGGGCGGGGCGTTCGCCCTGTGCACCTGGTGGGCCCACGCGCTGCGCGGCCCGGGGCTGCTGGTGGAGGCGCTGGCCTGGCTCGCGGCCATCAACGTCCTGCTCGCGGTGTTCAACGTGCTGCCCGCCGCGCCCCTGGACGGCGGGCGGCTGCTGCGCGCACTGGTGTGGTGGCGCACCGGCAACCGGCTGCGCGCCACCGAGGTCGCCACCGGCGCCGGGCGCGCCCTGGGCTGGATCCTGGTCGCCGTCGGCCTGTACGAGGCCCTGATCGGCGGGTTCGCCGGCGGGCTGTGGCTGATGCTCATCGGCTGGTTCATGGTCGCCATGGCGACCATGGAGGGCGGCCAGGCGAGGCTCCGTGAACTGCTGGGCTCCGTGCCGGTCCGGCAGGCGATGACCCCGGATCCGGTGACCGTTCCGGCAGGTACGACCGTTCAGGAGTTCCTCAGCAGTCCGCCCTGGCGCTATCGGCACTCGGCCTTCCCGGTCACGGATCCGGCGGGGCGTGCGGTGGGGCTGATGAGCGTACGGCAGGCCGGACAGGTGCCGGTGGAAGACCGTGACTCGACCGCGCTCGACGCCGTGATGGTGCCCCTCGCCGACATCCCCACCGCCGGCCCCGACGATCCCCTGGTCCAGCTCCTGCCGACGCTGGAGGCCAGCCCCGCCCGCCGGGCCCTGGTGCTGGCGGAGGGCCGCGTCGTGGGCATCGTCAGCAGCTCGGACGTCAGCCGGGTCATCACCTGGCTGTCCTCGACGGCACCACCGGGCGCGGGCATCAGGACCCAGACGTAGAGCCTCGCCGTTCCCTCCGGCGGCGGCGGAGGACGACGGCCGCGTCCGCCACCGAGAACACGGTGAGTGCGGCACAGACGCCCGCGAGACTCGCCAGTTGCGAGGACGTGGGGCTGCTGCCCGGTCCGGAGTGCGCCGACCACACGGCGAACAGCACCGCGGCGGCCACGAAGAGCGGCGCGAAGCAGACGGACAGCAACAGCCGCAGGCCCAACGCACTGCGAGCCGTCACCGGCTCGGTGCCGCTGCGCTCCGCGGAACGCTCGCCGGTCTTCGAACGGCTCGGGTGTTCGCGCGCCATGACCGCCTCCCTGCGCAGCGTTCCTCCCGGGGCCTATTGCTCCTCGCGGGCGAGGAGCGCGATGGTGCCTCCGGCGAGTACGGTGCGCCGGCGGCCGTCGGACAGACGGTGGCGGACCTGATAGGTCTCGTCCTTGGTGGTGTTGTGCAGCCGCAACAGGGGCTCGGCTCCCGGAGCCAGTGCGGTGTGCAGGTTCTCCAGCCGTAGCCGGTCGCCGATGTCGAGGCGGTCGTAGTCGCCCGGGTCGTCGAACTCCAGCGGCAGGACGCCGAAGTTGGCCAGGTTCTGCCAGTGGATGCGGGCGTACGACTTGGCGACGACCGCGCGCAGTCCGAGGTGCCGTGGGGTGAGGGCGGCGTGCTCGCGGGAGGAGCCCTGCCCGTAGTTCTCCCCGCCGATGACGAAGTGTGTGCCGGGGCTGCCGTCGGAGGCCAGGTCGGCGGCGCGTCGCGGGTAGTCCGGGTCGATCCGGGTGAAGGTGAACTCGGCGAGCTTCGGGATGTTCGACCGGTACGGCAGTGCTTTCGCCCCGGCCGGCGAGATCTCGTCGGTGGAGACGTTGTCGCCGCACTTGAGCAGGACCGGGCCCGACAGTGTCTCGGGCAGCGGGTCGAAGTCGGGCAGGCCGGAGATGTTGGGGCCGCGTGCCAGCTCGACCCTGACCGCCTCCTCGGGCGGCAGCGGGGCCTCGAGCATCGCGCGGTTGACCGATGCGTGCTTCGGAAGGCTCAGGTCCGGGTACGGCACGCCTTCCCCGGCCGCCCATTCACGGGGGTCGGTGATCGTGCCGGTGAGCGCGGAGACGGCTGCCGTCTCCGGGGAGCAGAGCCAGACCGCGTCGTCCTCGGTGCCGGAGCGGCCCGGGAAGTTGCGCGGGAAGGTGCGCAGGCTGTTACGGCCGGGGGCCGGGGCCTGGCCCATCCCGATGCACCCCAGGCAGCCGGCCTGGTGGATACGGGCCCCGGCGGCGATCAGAGCGAAGGTGGAGCCCATCCGGGTGAGGTCGGCGAGGATCTCGCGGGAGGTGGGGTTGACGTCGAAACTGACGGCGGGGTGGGTCTGACGCCCGGCGACCACGGCCGCGGCGATGGCGAAGTCACGCAGCCCGGGGTTGGCCGAGGACCCGATGACGGCCTGCCCGACGGGCTCGCCGGCGACCTCGCGCACCGGCACCACGTTGCCGGGCGAGGTGGGGCGGGCGATGAGCGGTTCGAGCGTGGACAGGTCGATCTCGTCGGTCAGGTCGTAGACGGCGTCCGCCTCGGCGGTCAGCTCGCGGAAGTCGGCCTCGCGGTCCTCGGCGCGCAGGAAGTCGCGCACCGCCGTGTCGGAGGGGAAGACGGAGGTGGTCGCACCCAGTTCGGCACCCATGTTGGCGATGACGTGCCGGTCCATGGCGGTCAGTGCGTCGAGACCCGGGCCGTGGTACTCGAGGATCCGGTTCACCGCCCCCTTGACGCCGTGGCGCCGCAGCAGCTCCAGCACCACGTCCTTCGCGCTCACCCACTCCGGCAGCTCGCCGGTCAGGCGGATCCCCCAGATCTCCGGCATGGTCACGTACAGGGGCCGCCCGGCCATGGCCAGCGCGACCTCCAGGCCCCCGGTGCCGAGCGCGAGCATGCCGAGGGATCCGGCGGCGCAGGTGTGCGAGTCGGACCCGGCCAGCGTCTTGCCGGGAATGCCGAAGCGCTGCATGTGGGTGGGGTGGGAGACGCCGTTGCCGGGCTTGGAGTACCAGACGCCGAAGCGACGGCACGCGGAGCGCAGGAAGGCGTGGTCCTCGGCGTTGCGCTCGTCCGCCTGGAGCAGGTTGTGGTCGACGTACTGGACGCTGACCTCGGTACGGACCCGGTCCAGACCGAGGGCCTCCAGTTCCTGCATCACGAGGGTGCCCGTGGCGTCCTGGGTGAGCGTCTGGTCGATCCGCAGCCCGATCTCACGGCCCCGTTCCATCCGGCCGTCGACGAGATGATCGTCGATGAGCCGGTGCGCCAGTGTGCCGTGCGAGAGCGTCACAAGGCCAGGCTGCGCGCTCCCGGCCCGGGGTCGCAAGCCGACGCGCGCCCCGCCGCCGTACGGCGTGAGCGGCCCCCGGTCGGGTACTCGACGGTGTCGGCAGCTCGCGGCGGTCTTCCAGGGGGCCGAGAATGGAGGTGCCGTCCCCTTGCCCAGGAGGGAGAGTCCTGATGGCGCGTCCAGTCGGTATTGACCTGGGAACGACGAACTCGGTGGTCTCGGTCCTCGAGGGCGGGGAGCCCACCGTGGTCACCAACGCCGAAGGGGCCCGGACGACGCCTTCGGTCGTGGCGTTCGCGAAGAACGGCGAGGTCCTGGTCGGGGAGGTCGCCAAGCGGCAGGCCGTCACCAACGTCGATCGCACCGCTCGTTCCGTGAAGCGGCACATGGGCGATCACGGCTGGCGGTTCCCCGAGCACGATGACATCGACGGCAAGCGCTACACGGCGCAGGAGATCTCCGCACGTGTGCTGCAGAAACTGAAGCGGGACGCGGAGGCACATCTCGGCGAGGACGTCACCGATGCCGTGGTCACCGTCCCCGCCTACTTCGACGACGCCCAGCGGCAGGCGACCAAGGAGGCCGGGGAGATCGCCGGCCTGAATGTGCTGCGGATCATCAACGAGCCGACCGCGGCGGCGCTGGCCTACGGGCTGGACAAGGAGAACGACCAGACGGTCCTCGTCTTCGACCTGGGCGGCGGCACCTTCGACGTGTCCCTGCTGGAGATCGGCGAGGGCGTCATCGAGGTCAAGGCCACCAACGGCGACACACACCTCGGCGGCGACGACTGGGACCAGCGGATCGTCGACCACCTGGTCTTGAACTTCAAGAACAACTACGGCATCGATCTCGCCAAGGACAAGATGGCCGTGCAGCGGCTGCGGGAGGCCGCGGAGCGGGCCAAGGTCGAGCTGTCCAGCTCGTCGGAGACGAACGTCAACCTCCCCTACATCACGGCCTCCGCGGAGGGCCCGCTGCACCTGGACGAGAAGCTCACCCGCGCCCAGCTCCAGCAGCTGACGGCGGATCTGCTGGAGCGCTGCAAGGGTCCCTTCCACAACGCGGTCAAGGACGCCGGGATCAAGGTCTCCGACATCAACCACGTGATCCTGGTGGGTGGCTCGACCCGTATGCCGGCGGTGACGGACCTGGTGCGGGAGCTGACCGGCAAGGACCCGCACAAGGGGGTGAACCCGGACGAGGTGGTGGCCGTCGGCGCCTCGCTCCAGGCCGGTGTCCTCAAGGGCGAGGTCAAGGACGTCCTCCTCCTCGACGTCACCCCGCTGTCCCTGGGCATCGAGACCAAGGGCGGCATCATGACCAGGCTGATCGAGCGCAACACCACGATCCCGACCCGCCGTTCGGAGATCTTCACGACGGCGGAGGACAATCAGCCGTCGGTGACGGTCCAGGTCTATCAGGGCGAACGGGAGATCGCGTCGTACAACAAGAAGCTGGGCATGTTCGAGCTCACGGGCATCGCGCCCGCGCCGCGCGGAGTCCCGCAGATCGAGGTCGCGTTCGACATCGACGCCAACGGGATCATGCACGTCTCCGCCAAGGACCTCGGTACCGGCAAGGAACAGAAGATGACCGTGACCGGCGGCTCGGCGCTGCCCAAGGACGACATCGACCGCATGGTCCGCGAGGCGGAGCAGCACGCAGAGGAGGACCGCCGGCGCCGGGAGGCCGCGGAGACCCGTAACCAGGCCGAACAGCTCGTCTACTCCACCGAGAAGCTCATCAGGGACAACCCCGACAGGATCCCGGCGGACGCGAAGAGCGAGACGGAGAGCGCGCTGACGGACCTGAAGGAGAAGCTGAAGGGTGAGGACTCGGCCGCGATCCGGCAGGCCACGGAGCGTGCGGCCGAGGCGGCGCAGAAGATCGGTACGGCGCTGTACGACAGGTCTCGCACCGAGAGCCAGGCGTCCGCCGGCGCGGACACGTCGGCTGCCCCCTCCTCGGACGAGGACGTGGTGGACGCCGAGATCGTCGACAACGACAAGCCGGAGGCGGGCTGACCATGGACGAGGTCCGGCCGCCGCACCCGGACCCCGACCGGCTGCGGCGTCTGCTGGAGGAGCGCACGGCCGACCTGCAACGGGTGAAGGCCGAGTACGACAACTACCGCAAGCGGGTGCGCCGGGACCGCATGGCCGTACGCGAGATCGCCGTGGCCAACGTCCTGCATGCCCTGCTGCCCGTCCTGGACTCCGTCGACCGCACCTGCGCGTACGAGCCGCTGACGCCGGGTCTGAAGGACATCACCGACACGCTGCGAACCCAGCTGGGCTCCCTGGGACTTGAGGTGTTCGGGGAGCAGGGTGACCCGTTCGACCCGGCGTGCCACGACGCCGTGACGCATCACGTCTCCCTGGGCTCCGACCAGCTGATCTGCACGAAGATCCTGCGCCCGGGCTACCGGATCGGTCCGCAGCTGCTCCGTCCGGCTCATGTGGAGGTCACCGGGCCGCCTCCACCGGCGAGGAACCCGCTCGGGCAGCTTCGGCAGGAGCCTCCTCGACTCGGCGCGCCGCGAGGCAACGACTGCGCCAGCCTCACGAGTCTCACGCGCGCGGGGCACGGTGATCGACTCGGGTGACGGCCCTTGGGTGCTCATCCTCACCGGCTTCCCCAGGCACAGGCAGCGGCTGCCGGAACGGCACGGAGGTGTCGACCGTGGGCGCGTTCCTGCGCAGTCTCCGAGCGACGGCCTCGCCCTCCCGCTCGGCCCCCGCGGCCACGGCGAGCAGGCGGAAGGGAGCGGACGGCCACAGTTCGACGCACACGACGGGTCTGCCGGGCCGTACCGCCACGAAGTCCTGCCCGCCCTGATGGCCGCGCGTGCCGAGGCACAGGGCTCCGGGAATGTGGATGCCCCGCTCGTGGATTCCGCGCAGGGCGCGCCACCAGTCCCGTTCGACCGTCACCCGGCACACCGCTTCCAGCGGCACACGCACGTCACCGCGGCGCACGGCCATCCGCTCCCACCAAGCGAGCCGTACGACCAGCTCATCTCCCTCGACAAGCATGCGTGCCATCGTCAACGCCTCCCTTCTATCCTGCCTCAGGAAGACATCCGCCGGAGAGGACCGTGGAGGGGCGAGGGAAATGACGGTGTGGGGGCTGGTCGTCGAATCGACCGTGGGGGTCGGCGAACGCAAGCACGTCGAGGCCCACGTGGTGGCACACATGTCCGGCTCCCGTGCCGAGGCGCTCGCGGAGTTGGAACGGCGGGCTCGGAGCTACTCGCCCGAGCACCCCCGAAGCCCCGAACGCCGTCGGCTCCTTCGGGACGGCGACGGATTCCTTCTGGTCGTCGACGGAGCGTGGCAGTCGTTCATCACGCGGTTCACGGTGGCAGAGCTGCTGGCGGACTCCGCCGCGCCCGCCGCCCCGGAACCCGTGGAGGCGGCGACCGAGCCCGTTGCCGCCCCGGAACCCGTGGAGGCGGCGAGCGAGCCCGTTGCCTCCCCGGGTGAATCGGCGGAGCAGGTCGAGCGGTACGCGGACGGGGTGCCGGTCAAGCCGACGTGGCTGGGGCGCGACGACCTGTCGTGAGCGCGTCCGTGCCCCATGTGCCGGCGCAGGCCATCCGAACTGGATGTCAGACGGTCATCGGCTCCTGGAGCCAGCGGCTGATCCGGTACGGCAGCCACCAGGAGAGCGGGCCGATGTCGAGGACGAGTTTCTCGGTTCTGAAGTCGTCCAGGACGGCGGCCGGCACGGAGGTCGCCGGTGCACCGTATGTCAGGCGTTCGATCGTGTCCTCGTAGTCCGGTTCGTCGGCGGTGAAGCGGCGTAGTTCTCCCCAGCGGCGGTCCCGGATCTGAACGAAGCCGGGGCCCTTGCGCCACAGGCATTTGCACAGGTAGTGGCCCTGCTGCCAGGCTCGCAGGGCCTCGTCGGCGCCGGTGGGTCCCTCGATGCGCCGGGGTGGCTGGAGGTGGCTGAGGGCCTGCCAGGCATCGGCCGGCGCCGTGGGGAGGCGGAGGTCCCATTCGACGAGGACGGCTCGCGCGGTCAGGTCCCGTATCAGGCTCAGTCCGGCCACCGTCTCGGCGGCTTGTCCGGGGTCCGCGCCGGCCGTCAGGTCGATGGTCCCGGGCAGTCGTACGCGCCGGGCACCGAGCTGCCAGAGCCGGTCGCTCTCGCTCGCCGGCGGGCCGGGAAGGGCGAGTTCGCCCAGGGACATGCCGGGGAGTTCGCAGGCGGACGGGTCGTAGTCGCGCCAGGCGAGGACGGTGGGGAGGCGTAGCGTGGTCGAGGCAGTCATGGGCGTCCTCCTCGGGGCGCGGTCATGCGTGGACGGGCTCGGTGGGCACGGCCGGCGCCGCGTGGGTGTGCCGCATGAAGTCCAGGCGGAGCAGTTCCTCGTTGACGGCGGCCGGGGCGATGTGGACGTACTGTCCGCCGTCCGTGAAGACGATCCCGAGCCGGACCCAGGAGTCGAGGAGCCGCTGTACGCCGGTCTCGTCGCGGGCGGCTCCGGGCGCCTGTCGTGCGGCTTTGCGGGCGAGTGCGGCGACGGTGTGCGGCTGGTCGAGGAGGCGGAAGGCGGCCAGTTCGAAGGGGTCGGTCAGCTCGGTCGTACGCCAGTCGAAGGCGCGGCGCCGGGAGACGAGGACGACCCGGTCGCCCAGGTCGGCGTGGGAGAGCCGGGCGTCGGCGTGGTGCTTCTTCCACGCGGCCAGAGCGTCGTTCAGCGCGGTGACGGTGGGTTCGCCGATGCCCCGCTCAGGTGCCTCGAAGACGTACGCGAGGTCATACAGCTCCTCTTCGGGCAGGTCGTAGGTGAAGCGGTAGTGCTCCTCGGGCCTGAGGCCGGTGAAGCCGAGCTCGGGGCGCTCGAAGTACGGGCTGAAGCGTTCGATGGCGATCCGGGCCGACAGGTCGACCGGTGGGTCGAGGTGTTCCAGCGCCGGTAGCTGGGCGATCACCGGCTCATAGTCCTGGGCGGTCTCGCCGGGGAAGCCGTGGAGGTAGTTCCAGGCGACGGACAGGCCGGTCTCGGCCCCGTCGCGGAGCATGCGCACGTTCTGGCAGCCGCTGACGCCCTTGTCCATCAGGTCCAGGACACGGTGGTTGAGCGATTCGATGCCGGGCTGGACGTAGATCATCCCCGCGTCGGCGAGGGTACGCAGCTGCGGGCGGCGCAGGTTGGCCTTGATCTCGATGTGCATCCGCAGGTCGTATCCGCTGTCGATGATCCGGGGCAGTACGGTCGTCAGGTAGCCCATGTCGAGGATGTTGTCGACGACGTACATGTCCAGGACCCGGTGCCGGCGGACCAGTTCGACGATCTCCTCGTAGAAGGTGTCCGGGCTCTTGGAACGGAACTCCATGAACGAGCCGTTGAGTCCGCAGAAGGTGCAGTGGTGCTTCTCGCCCCACCAGCAGCCGCGGGCGCCCTCCACGACCAGCTTGGGCTCGATCCAGTGGCGGGCGGCGGAGGCGGCGAGGCGCTCGAAGTAGCCGCTGTAGTCGGGGGGCAGGATCGCGGCGGGCGGAAGCGGCCGGCTGGCCATCGCGTTGGCGCGGCTCTCTCCGCCGGGGCCCCGATGGCACAGGCCCGGCACCTCGGCGAGGTCCGAGCCGTCGGTGAGGGCGGTGAGCAGTTGCGGGAAGGCGGCCTCGCCCTCTCCCCTGACGACGTGGTCGACGAAGGGGAAGTTGCGGTGTACGGCGGCCCCCTGCGCCCCGTCGCAGTTGGCCCCGCCCATGACGGTGACGATGTGCGGGGCGAGTTGTCTGACCCGCCGGGCGGCGGCGAGCGCCGCGGTGTTCTGCTGGAAGGTGGAGGTGAACCCGACGACGTCGGGCGCGTGCGCGACGATCCGCCGCGCGATCTCGTCGACGAACTCCGGGACGATCC
Organism: Streptomyces sp. NPDC020192; assembly: GCF_044388685.1. Lineage (NCBI taxonomy): Bacteria > Bacillati > Actinomycetota > Actinomycetes > Kitasatosporales > Streptomycetaceae > Streptomyces > Streptomyces sp. NPDC020192. The sequence goes on from NZ_JBIRXG010000021.1 coordinate 120,361, forward strand.
GGTGCAGCGCGTGGGTCAGCTCCATGCGTGACTTCTTGAGTTTCCCGCGCATCGCCGCGGTGAACTCCTCCTCGCGCCAGTGCGGGTCGTCGTAGAGGGCCGAGGAGAACACCCAGTCGCCGCAGCCCATGAAGTAGGACGACAGCGCGTAGTACTCGTAGTCGTCACCGGTGAACCCGGTCCGCTCGGTGATCCAGTCGATGAATTCGAGATTGGCGTGCAGGACCTCGGCCTCGGCGCCGGGCACGCGCTCGTCCACGCTCCGTTTGAGGATTCCCAGTGCGAGGGACGGGAGGTCGATGGGCGACCAGGGCATGTTGACCAGCAGGACACGCATGTCGGCTCCTCGGGGATGGGGACCGGCCGGCCGGGGCGGGTCAGTCCTCTTCCGCTTCCTCGGCGTTGCGGAACGGGATGGTGACGGTGATGCCGATGCCCGGCTTGCGGTTCTCCTCGTCACCCGCGAGCGGGTCGTTGTGGATGATGTCCTTCTGCATGGGTCCTTCTCCTCTCCGTGGTGTGTGCGCTGGTGTGGTGCTCCCCCGCTCCGGGCGGAGCGGGGCGTCTGGGTGGGGCGGCCGGCCGGCCGCGCAGTTCCCGGTCGAGGAAGACGATGGCCCGGCGCAGCACGGTGACGTGGTCGCCGCCGTCGTAGCCGTCGTGGCCGGAGTCGAGCCACAGCGACTCGTGCCGGACTCCGGCGGCGTGCAGCGCGGCCAGGTAGCCGCGGATCTGGCCGGGCGGGCATTTGACGTCATGGCGGGCGGCCGCCACCAGCAGGGGGGCGCGGACCGCGGTGGCGTAGTGGATCGGTGAGCTGCGCGCGTACCGTTCGGGAACCTCGTCGGGCGTGCCGCCGAAGAGGCGTTCGTCCAGGGCGCGCAGCGCGGGAGTGGTGGTGCGGTGGGCGGCGACGCAGTCGGCGACCGGCTTGACCGCCACGCCCGCCTGCCACAGCCCGGGGCGGGTGCCGAGGGCCAGCAGGACGAGGTAGCCGCCCCAGGAGGTCCCCCACAGGCCCACGGCGTCGGCGCGGATCAGCCGGCGTGCGACGAGGTCGGCGCGCACGGACGCCAGGTCCTCGACCTGGGTGAGGCCGACGCCCTCCCGGAAGGCACGCCGCCAGCGCGGCCCGTAGCCGGTGGAGCCGCGGTAGTTGACGCGGGCGACGGCAAACCCGGAGGCGACCAGGGAGTGGACGACGCCGTCGTAGGCGTCGCGGTCGTGGTCGGCGGGCCCGCCGTGCACCAGGAACACCGCGGGGGCCGGACCGCGCTGTGCGTCCGGCAGACTGAGCAGGGTGTGTACCGGCCCGTCCGGGCCGGGCGTCCACACGTCCCGGTGCGTGCCGGGAACCCGGTCGGGGAGCGTGGGCAGCTCGGGCAGGGCGGTGCCCCGGGTGGAGTAGGGCCGGGGCGGGTGGCCGGCGGCTGTCCAGAGGTAGTGCAGATCGCCCCCGGGCCGGGTGGCGGCGTCCAGGACGGTGCCCGCTGGGGTGGGTACGGCGGTGAGGGTGCGGGTGGTGAGGTCGGCGCGGTGCAGGGTGGAGCGGCCGTGGCGGTCCTGGCGGACCAGGACGGACCGTCCGTCCGCGTCCCAGCGGGCCGTGATCTCCGTGTCGAAGGCGCACCAGTCATGGACGGTCAGCCCGGTGACGGGCCGCCAGGTCGCGAGGGCGTAGCGGTCGTCGTACTCGCGGACGAGGAGGAGTTCCTCGCCGTCCCCGGTGGGGGCGAAGCCCAGGGACCACAGCCGGCCGGTGTCGCCGTCGGGCAGGACGGCCCGTACGGCACCGTCATGGGTGAGGACGGTGACGGCTCCGGTACCGGCGAGGGCCAGCAGCCGGCCGCCGGGTGTGATGCCGGTGAGGGTGGCGTGGCCGTCGATCCGGGCGACCGTGCGGGCGGTGCCGCCGCGCGGGCCGAGGTGGACGGTGGTGGCGTGGCCGTTGCCCGCCGCGATGGCGACGGTGCCGTGGTCGCTCACCGCCAGGCCTCGGGGGAGGCCGGCCGGGACGTTCGTCAGACCGGGCCGGTCGGGGCCTCCGGCGAAGGGCTGGAACCGCCACTGCCCCGACCCGTGTGCGTCCTCGTCGAACCACCACACGTAGGCGTCCCGGTCGATGGCGCCATGCAGGGTGCCCCGGGGGCGCCGGGTGACCTGCCGGGCGCTGCGGGCGGCGGCGTCCCAGGCGAACACCTCGCACCGGCCCTCGGCGTCGGCGGTGAAGACCATCTTGGCCGGGTCGGCGGCGGCGACCTCCGGCAGGGCGGCCCGGTAGACCTGGTAGCCGCCGCTCACCGGACGCCCTCCGCCACGAGCAGGCCGCGCACCGGACGCCGGGAGCTGTGGACCGCGAGCAGGGCCAGCAGCAGCCCGCAGACGACCGCGGGCGCGGCGGTGGAGACCCGGTCGGCGAGGGTGCCGGCGAGGACCGGAGCCAGCGCGGCGGCGCCGGTGGTCGCGGTGGCCAGGACCGCACCGGTACGGGCCTGCAGCGCGGGCGCGGTGACCTGTATGGCGCGGGCCTGGAGCACGACGGAGGCGAGCGGCATCAGCAGACACACCAGGCTGAACAGCAGGCCGTACGCCCAGGCGCCGGTGACGGTGGCGAGCGCGGCCGTGAGCGGGACGAGCAGCCAGGTCACGCCGGTCACGACCCGTGGTGGGCCGTAACGCCGGGCCACTCTCGGTGCGGCGAGCGCCCCCGCCAGGCCGGCGGCGCCCGACACGGCGAGGACCGCGCCGAGCACGGGGCCGGCATGGCCGTCTCGCCGGAGGGTGAAGACGGCTCCGTAGTACAGCGCCACCACGACGGCGTTGACGACGGTGCCCCAGGCCAGCACCAGCCGCAGCAGCGGGGAGGAACGCACCAGCCGCAGCCCGGCCGCGGCCTCCCGCAGCAGTCCCTCGCCGCGCTGCCGCGTGGCCGGCGCGGCGAGGTCCGCGCGCATGGCCGAGACGCACAGCGCGCTGACGGCGTAGGAGAGGGCGTCGGTGAGGAACGGCAGGGCGCGGGCAGCCTGGTAGAGGACACCGCCCAGCATCGGGCCGGTGATCAGCGCGCCCTGGTCGGCGGCGGTGAGCCGGGCGATCGCCCGGGGCTGCTCCGGGCCCGGGCAGATCAGCGCGACCGTCCCGCGGGCCGCCGCCTCGAAGCAGGCGGTCGCCAGGCGTTCGACCAGTACGGCGGCGAGGATCAGGCCCAGGGGCGGCCGGCCGGTGGCCAGGGCGAGTGCCACGCAGCCGATGGCGAGCGCGGCGACGGCCGCGGACCCGATCATCACAGGCTTGCGAGCGCCCCGGTCGGCGGGTAACGCGACGAGCGGGCCGAGGAGAAGCCCGACGGCGGTGGAGACACCGGCGATCAGGCCCACCGTCTGGGGCGAGTTGCCCAGTCCCAGCAGGAGCAGGGGAAGGACGGTGCCGGAGGCCTGGCTGCCGACCCCGTCGGCGGCGTTGGCCAGCCATAAGAGCCGGAAGTCACGGTGTTCCGCCCTGGGGTGGGACGGTCGTGCGGTTGACACTGGCCGTTCCACGAACACCTCACCGATGTGGCGAAACTGTGCAGAAAGTGTGGCGAGAACGAAGCGAGCGGGAGCGTATTCGAGTCCGAACAGGCGTCACAAGAGCCCGATGTGCGTGGCCGGATTCATGTCGCGCTGCAGCAGGGAACGAGGGAGCGGCCATGGACGGAAATGAAGGGCGCCCATTCCGCATAAGGGGGGAGGAATTCGGATTTTTCCAGGGCAAACGCGCGGCAGCCTCTGCGTCCCGCCCGGGCACGCAGAGACGAGTGGCCGGCGGTCCGCGTCGCGGGGGGCGCGAGCAGGGCGCCGCTTTCGACCGAGAATGTTCGCCGCCGCGCACTGGCCCACGCCCGCGACGGGTCGGCTACGCGATCACCGATGCCGGCGCCCCGCGAGCCGTACGTCGACGGCGGTGAGTCTGGTCGTAGTCGCGCCGGAAGGTCGTCTGCAGGGCGTTGTCGCCGGAGGGCGGGACCTGCGGCGGTTCTCCAGGGTGCCGTCCGTGCCGTACGGCACCGGCGCGAGCGCCACCCCGCCCTTGACGGGGGCACCGTAACCGCTGGCGGGGGCATGCCAGTTGACGTCGGAGGCGGCCTGGCCGCGGCCGAGCGGGGTGCGGCCGGGCGGCGGCACTCCGGAGCGCCGCCGGGCGCTTCTGTTCGTAGGCGTCGTAGCACGATCGTGCCGCCGCCGGTCGACTCCTCGCTGCTAGGCCGTCGGCTCGCCGTCGTGGGGCGGCGTCGTGCCGGGCAGCGCGTACTCGTCGCGGCGCCCGCACATCCCGAAGCCGCCCAGGCGGCTCGGCTCGCTCTGGTACGCGGTCGCGTCGGCGAGGTAGGCCGGCTCGCCGGACTCCAGGGCGTCGAGCTGGGCGCCGGTGCGTTCGGCGGCGGCGAGGGCGCCGGCCCGCCACAGCTCGCGCCAGGCGGGCACCCGGGCGCGGACCAGGCGGGCGGCGGCCTGCTGGAAGGTGCGGTACGGGCCGCTGTCGCCCGCGACCATGGCCTCGCGCAGGGCGAGATAGCCCTCGACGGCCAGGTCCCGGCGGCGCCGGGCGGCGGCCTCGGTGTCCGCTCCGGTGCCCGGCGGCAGCGTGGCGGCGGCCGCGTACCGGTCGGGGTCGGCGAGCACCTCGGGCGGGAAGGTGAACACGGCGTCCCCGGCCTCGGGCAGGCCGTTGTTCTGCATGAGCACGGTGATCCGGAGATCGCCGCCCTGCACCATGCGGTGCACGGTGCCCGGGGTGAACCAGGCGAGGGAACCGGGCCCCAGCGGGATGTCCCGGTAACCGTCGGGGCTCAGCGTCTGCACCGCACCCCGGCCGCCGGTGACGACGTACGCCTCGGTGCACACCAGGTGCAGGTGAGGGCTGCCGCCGCAGACGCCGTCGGCGGCCTCCCAGTCGTAGGCGCTCAGGTGCGACAGGCCCACGGCGCCGGGCAGCGGACAAGACGGTCCACTCACCACGGCAGGCCCTCCAGGTGGCTGCTCACCTGCTCGCGGTCCCAGGCACCGTCGGCGATCACGACCCGGTAGCGGTAGCCGAACCTCTCCCCCGGCGGCAGGGCGAACTCCTCGAAGAACGCCCAGGAGAACGCGACGGTCGGGATCGGCTCGGAGCGCACGAACCAGTGCGAGGCGTGGATCGCGGACGACTCGTCCAGGTTCTCCGGGGCGTGTGCGAAAACGAGGGTGGAGTGGGCGTCCGTCTCGTCGTGTTCGGTGGTGAAGGCCAGCCACGGTCCCTGACTGCCCATCACTTTCTCGGCTCCGACGCCCGGTTCGGAGTCGGACGTGAACACGGCGCCGCCGGTGAAGTCGCGCGGGCCGCGCCACTGGAGCCCGGTGTAGCCGGCCATCTCGCGGCCGGCGGTGGTGGGCGAGCCGAACAGCAGGGGTTCGTCATGGGTGTTGGTGAGGTGGATGGACCAGTCCAGGGTCCAGGCGCCGGCTCCCTCGTCCACCGTGTGCACGGCGAGTCCGCGCACCTCGCGGGCCCATTCCCGACCGCCGTTCTCTACCCAGGTCAACTCCTCGGTGGCGTCGAGGCGTTCGCCGGTGACGGCGAGGTGGGTGAAGCCGTCGTGGCGCATCGAGCCGACGCGGTCGGGCAGGCGGAGGTAACCCTCGCCGTGCACATAGCAGTTGCCACCCCAGAAGTTCTGCCCGGACAGGTGACTGGCCGTCATCTGCAGGCCCTTGTGCCAGCGGTGGTCGTTCGGCCGGTATCCGGTCACCGTGCGCCCGGCGAGTGTGCGCAGGGGGTGGGCGTAGGGCTTGCGGGCCTCGAAGGCGTCCGGGTCGGGCCGGTAGACGTAGCGGAGGATCTCGGTGCCGCCCGGCGCCTGGACCGCGAGATGCTCGCCGTGGACGTGGCTGACTCGGATGCTCATGCGCGCTCCTTCGGGGCCCAGGCGGGGTGGTCGCCGTGCATGGCCGCGTAGTAGGGGTCGCCGGGTCCGATCTCGCCCGCCTGCACCGGCTGCCCGGTGAAAGCAGCCTTGTACAGGGCGGCGGCGAACTCCAGGGTGGCGCGCGCGTCGGGGCCGCTGCCCGGGGGCCGCTCGCCGCGGTCGAACGCGTCGAGGACGGCACCGAGTTGGGCGGTGTGCGAACTGGGCACGTCCTGCGCGGGGGTCCGCCAGGCCGCGGCGCGCTCGGGGGCGACGTGCGGCGCGGGGGTGTAGACCCAGTCGTCGTTGGCGTGGCCGTACAAGTGGGTCAGTTCCAGCGTGGCGTCGGCGCAGTCGACGCGGATGCGGCTGACCTCGTGCGGGGACAGGACGCTGTTGACGACGGTGGCGAGCGCACCGCCGCGGAAGCGGACCAGGGCGGTGGAGACGTCCTCGCTCTCGACGTCGTGGACCAGCCGGCCCGCCATGGCCCGCACCTCCTCCCATTCTCCCAGCAGGTGCAGCAGCAGGTCGTACTGGTGGATGCCGTGCCCCATGGTCGGCCCGCCGCCCTCGCTCGCCCACCGGCCGCGCCACGGCACGGCGTAGTAGCCGGCGTCCCGGTGCCAGGTCGTCTGGCAGTGCGCCACCAGCGGGGCGCCCAGCTCACCGCGCGTGATCAGGTCCCGGGCGTGTACGGCGCCGGAGCCGTAGCGGTGCTGGAAGATCACCGAGGCGTAGGCGCCGGAGGCCTCCTCGGCGGCGGCGATGTCGTCGTACTCGGCGAGCGACAGACACAGCGGCTTCTCGCACAGCACCCAGGCACCCGCCTTGAGCGCGGCCACGGTCTGCTCGCGGTGCAGGGCGGGCGGCGTACCGATGAGCACGAGATCGGGGCGTACGGCGTCGAGCATGGCCTCGGTCGAGGTGAACCCCGCGACCTGCGCACCAGCCTCTGCCCGGAAGGCGTCCAGCCTCCCCTGGTCCACATCGACGGCGGCGACGAGCTCGACGCGCTCGGCATGGGCTCTGAGCGCGGGGAGATGGCTGCCTGTGACGATGGCGCCGGTGCCGATGACGGCGACACGGCGGCGGGGTGCGGACAAGGACATACGGCGCTCCTGAGGGTTCGGCACACGGATCCAAGCACAAGGGAGAGAGAAAGCGCTTGCTCCGTACGAGGCGACCCTAGGGGCGCAGGGATTGTCAGGACAACCCCTGCGCGGGGAGAAATCGCTGGTGCGAGGGGATGGGGGCGGTGTCGAGCGCGGCCGGCGCCACGATGGTGGCCCGGGCGGGGAAGCCGCTCGGGCGGGCAGAGATTCAGTGCGCGGCGGCACTCGCGGTGTCTGTGGACCACGTCATCGAGGACGCACCTCCCTGGGCAGGCCGCTCACGGTCGGCATCACGACCTCCGACGGCGCCACGGCGGCTGTCCGCGGTGGCACCGAGGGCTGAGTCTCCCGTGCGGGCGGCGGCGGGGATCACCGCGGCCGAGCCCGGTCGGGACCGGGCCGTGTGGTGACCGGCCTCGGGCCCGGCCGTTATTCGCTTGCCGGCCATGGGGCAGCGCTGCATTGTGGCGGGACACCACGAGTCGTGGTGTCGGTATCCCGGGGAGGCAGCGGCAGCGATGGAGATCCGTTCCACGACCGACCAGGACCTCGACGTCTTCGTCGACACACTCCATGCCGCGTTCGGACGCTTCCCGGAAGCCCCGGCCGAGGGCGGCGGCGGGGTCTGGTGGGCGGCGCTCGAAATGGACCGCAACCTGCTCGCCATGACGGCGGACGGGCGGCCCGTCGGCACCGCCGGTGCGTACTCCTTCGAGCTCACCCTGCCCGGTGAGGTCCTCGTCCCGGCCAGCGGGGTGACCGCCGTCGGCGTCCTGCCCTCGCATCGACGCCAGGGCGTGCTCAGCGCGGTCATGCGGCACCAGCTCACCGAGCTGCGGGCCCGAGGTGAGTGCCTCTCCGTACTGCTGGCCTCCGAGGCCCTGATCTACCGCCGGTTCGGCTACGGACCGGCGACCTACACACAGCGGCTGGCGGTGCCCCGCCACCAGGCCGCCCTCGTCCTCCCCCGGGCGCGCGGAACGGCCGATGCCCCCGCGACCGGCTCGGACACCGGCACCGTCGAGGTCCTGCGGCGTGCCGAGTGCGGCGAGATCCTGGAAGAGGTCTACGACCGCTACCGCCGCGCACAGCCCGGCGCGCTGTCCCGGCCGCACCGCTGGTGGGCCACGCGCGCGGGGCAGCCCCCCGATATCTCCGGCGCCGCGCTACGTCGCCGTCCACCGTGACGCCGACGGGATCCCGGACGGGTACGCCAGCTACTCGATCGGCGAGGCCGACACCTTGACGGTCGACGAGACCGTCGCCGGCGACGACGCCGTCTTCACGGCCCTGGCGCGGTTCGTGCTCGGACACGACCTGGTCAAGCAGGTCGTGTTCAAGCACTTTCCGCCCGAGCACCCGCTGCGCTGGCAGCTCGCGGACTTCCGCGCCGGCGAGGTGAGCGGCCACACCGACTGGCTCTGGGTGCGGCTGCTGGACGTCCCGCGTGCGCTGACCGCGCGTGGCTGGTTCACGGACGGCGAGCTCGTCCTCGACGTCGACGACCCGTTCCTCGGTAAGCACGGCCGCTACCTGCTGACCGTCCGGGACGGCAAGGCCGACTGCGTCCCGACGGACCGGGAGCCCGACCTGTCCCTGGACGTGAGCGACCTGGGCTCGGTCTACCTCGGCGGCACCGCACCGAGCACACTCGTGCGCGCCGGACACATCCGGGCCCACCGCCCGGGCGCGGCCACCCTCGCCGACGCCCTCTTCCGCGCCGAGCGCCCCCCGCACTGCCTGCACTGGTTCTGACCGCGCGCTCGCCGAGGGTTGCGTTGAGCGTCTGGTGCCGGACGAACCGCGGGAATGGCGCCGGCGGTCTTGACGTCCGCCGGCCGTTCGCCTTCCCGGACAGCCAGGTCGTAGCTCATGACCGGGACCCTCTCACGCGGCACCGCCTCAGCCGGCGTGGCCCATCGTCACCGTGCGGGATCCCGGAGCGAAGTCAGCGAAGGACTGGGCCCAGGACTCGCCAGGCCAGTAGTAGGTCACCCTGCCCTCGGCGGGCCGGTAATGGGCGGTGTAGACGGTTCCCCAACCCGCGTCGAACTCGGGGCGGTACAGCGGCGGCCGCAGCATCGCCGCCACGTCCGTGCCCGCCGCGCGGACGGCGCTCAGTCGCTCGTTGGTCCGGGAGGACCGCTCCTGCTCATCGGGGACCGGCAGATGCTGGTGGTTGGCGGCGCAGGAGTCCGGTGCCTCGGTCAGGGGGATGTCCGGCCCGACGAACACCGTCACCGCCTTCTCGGGGTCGACGAGGGTGACGTTCTGCGGGATGGCGATCGGTATGGACCTCAGCTTGCCGACGGCCTCGTCCACGGTGTCGCACGTCTCCAGCAGGTAGCGCAGCACGATGAGGACGGCGAAGCCGGGGCCATGGACCAGTCGCCCGCCGAAGGTGAGCGAGACGGCGAGCCCGGCGTCGTTCATCCCGTCCAGCAAGCCCCAGGCCGCGTCCTGCGTTCCGATCACCGGACGGAGGAAGTGGGAGGACACGATGGTGCCCTCGCAGTCGTCGGGCTCGAAGTCGTAGTTGCGCAGCAGGGTGCCGCTGCGGCCGATCTGGGTGCAGCCCGAGAAGAACGGTCGCAGGGTTGCGTGGGTGAGGAAGGTCTCCCCCTCGGGACGGTCGAGTTCGCGGGCGAGCCGGTCGAGCACCGGGACCAGCTCCGGCATGTGCGCCTCGAACAGCTTCCGGGCCCGGGCCGCGCCCTCTGCGGTCCGGCTCTCTTCGGTCATCCACCCCTCCGCGGCCGGCCACAGGGCCTGGGCGTGGGCAGCCCACCGTCCGTCGCCCCCGTCGCCGACCTCGATCGCACGGAAGGTCTTCTGCTGCTGGCTCATGGCTGCCGCTCCCCTGTGCACCTCGCATGGATGAAGTGGTGGCAACCTACCTAAATTCGCGGGCAGTTCACCATGGAGGGACAGGCCGGGACGCTGTCAGGTGATGTGCCGGAGCAGGGCCGCGACCGCCGGTGGGGCCTCGCCGGGAGGTCGTACCACCATGATCTTCCAGTTCGGCGCGTGGCGGTCGAACCGGTACTGGGCCAGATCGTCGAAGCGGTCCGCGATCGACTGGGGCATGATGCAGACTCCCAGGTCGCCCCGGACCAGTTGGGCGGCGGCGACGATGTCGTTCACCTCGAACGTCGTGACGCGCTCCACGCCCGCGGCACGGAAGGCCCGGTCGACCGCGTAGCGGATGGCCCAGCCCGGGGTGAAGTCGACCAGCGGCATGAGGGCGACCTCGGCGAGGACGGCCTCGCCGGTGGGGGTGAGGCCGGGGACGGCTCGCCCCGGTGCGGCCAGGAGGACCATGTCCTCGCGGGACAGCAGCCGGGTCGTCAGTCCGCGTTGCTGCTGTCGGTCGAGGGCCACCACGGCCAGGTCGACCGTTCCGTCGCGCAGGGCCTGCCGGATGTCGGCCACCGCCGCTTGCCGCAACTGGACGACCACACCGGGATGTTCGGCACGCAGGGCGGCCAGCGCATGGTGAAGACCGGCCCACACCCCTTGCATGGTGCCCACCGTCACCCGGCCGCGCAGTTGTCCCCGTACGGCGTCGACCGCCTCGCGTGCCAGTTCGGCGGCCCGGAGCGTGGCGCGGGCGGCCGGGACGAACGCCTCGCCCGCGGGCGTCAGGGTCACGCGGTGCGTGGTCCGGTCGAACAGCGGGGTGCCCAGTTCGCGTTCCAGGGAACGGACCGTGCCGGAGACGGCGGACTGGACCACGTGCAGTCGCCGGGCGGCCGCGGTGAAACCACCCGCGTCCGCCACCGCGACGACGACCTCCATCTGCCGCAGGTCCATCATCCGCTCCCGGTCAGGCAGCGCCTCGTTTGGTGTGCACGTGACGATCTGCGCTCTTCTCCGCATCGTAGAGCGCGTGGCGTCCGAAGCCCGGACGAGTGGCGTGTCGGCCGCAGGCTCCGGCAGGCAGCACGCCTGCGGTTGCTTCCGGCCGACCGCCGCCCGTGTCCCGGCTCAGGCCTTCGTCGCGCTCGGCTCCCGTCGCGTCGGCCGCCGGCGTTCGGTCGTCCAGTACAGCAGCGCGACGAGGGGCAGTACCGCGCCCAGGACGGTGAGACCGGTCCACCCCGCGGCGTGGTAGAAGATCGACCCGAGCTGGGAGCCGGCCGCCCCGCCGACGAAGAAGATGGCGATGAACGCGCTGTTGAGGCGGGCGCGTGCCGCGGGATCGAGCTGGTAGATCGTGTGCTGGCCCAGGATGAGCGTCGTCTGCACGGCCATGTCGATGAGGATCGCGGCGAGCGCGATCAGGACCACGCTGTGCGCGCCGAGGCCCGCCAGAGCGAAGGCCAGCGCCGCCACCACGAACGCGGCACCCGTCATGGGACGGACCAGGCCGCGGTCGGCCCAGCGTCCGGCCAAGGGGGCGACCGCCGCGCCGGCCGCGCCGACGAGCGCGAAGACACCGACGGCCAGCTGCGAGTAGTGGAAACGCGGACCGGTCAGGACGAAGGACACGGTGGTCCAGAAGGCGCTGAACGCCGCGAACATCGCCGCCTGGTACAGGCCACGGCGGACCAGCGCCGGATGCGTGCGGACCAGCGCCGCGGTGGAGCGCAGCACGTGGTGGTACGGCATCGTCGTGGTCGGCGCGTGCTGCGGCAGGGCCGCTCGCAGGGCCACGGCGAGAGCCGCCATCAGGACGGCGGAGCCCAGGAACACCACGCGCCAGCCGGCCAGGTCGGAGACCACACCGCTCAGCGTGCGGGAGAGCAGGATGCCGGTGAGCAGACCGCTCATCACCCGGCCGACCACCCGGCCACGGGCGTGATCGGGGGCGAGACCGGCGGCGAACGGCACGAGGATCTGGGCCACCACCGAGGTCGCGCCGGCGACCAGCAGAGCGAGCAGCAGCATCGGGAACGTCGTGGCCGCTCCCGCGCCCACCAGGGAGACGGTCGTGACCGCCAGCAGGGCGGTGACCAGGTTGCGCTTCTCCAGCCGGTCGCCGAGCGGGACCAGGAAGAGCATCCCGATCACATAGCCGATCTGGGTCACCGTGATCAGGGCGCCCGCGGACGACGTGCTGATGCCGAAGGCACGGCTCAGTGTCGAGAGCAGCGGCTGGGCGTAGTACAGGTTGGCGACCGTCATCCCGGACGCGGCCGCCAGGAGCACCACCAGCCAGCCGGGCACCCCGGTACCGGGGCTCTCGGAGGACCCGGAACGGCGTCGAGACAGAAGACCGGGCGATGCGGACATGTGCACCTTCTGAAGGAAAGGAGTCGGAGTCCCGACCCACACGAACGGATCTGCGCCCACGGCTCCGTCGCCGCCGGCATTCACCTGAACCGTCCGTACGCCGTTCTGCTTCCCTGTCTCCGGCGATGATCCGAGATGTCAGTCATCTCGATCGGTGATGAGCCGGGATCGGCGCGCTCTCAAGTGGCGACGGAAGTCTCCCAGTTGATCCGGTGGTCGTACTGCCAGGCCATCTTCTCCGGGGTGGCGAGGCGGGCGAAGAGCGGCAGGAGGGCGTCCCGGAGCACCCGGCCCACCGGTCCGGCGGCCTTCCCGCTGTTGGTGCGGGCGGCCTGGGCGATGACTCGCTCGACCCGGGCGCGGCGGGCGCTCTCGTAGGCGGCGAAGGCCTGAGGGTGCGGCAAGTCCCGTAGCGCGCGGGCGAGTTCCACGGCGCTTTCCGCGGCGAGCGAGGCGCCCTGGCCGGAACTGGGGGACGTGGCGTGGGCGGAGTCACCGACCAGCACCATGCGGCCGCGATGCCAGTGCGGGACGTGCGGGAGATCCTCCATGGGGCCGGCGGTGACCAGGTCCTGGGGTGGGGTGCGGCGCAGCAGGTCCAGGGCGGGGACGCTGTCGTCGGCGAAGGCCTCGGCCAGCCGGCTCAGCCACTCCTCGTTCGGGGTCTGCCGCACCTGCTGCCATGTCAGGTAGGCATGCGGGAGGTTGGCGAACCAGACGCCGGTGCCGTCGTCGAAGGACTGGTGTCCGAAGAAGGCGCGGCGCCCGAAGGCCATGTACATCCGGTCACCGGTGGGCGGCAGTCCGGCACCGTCGACGCGGGCGCCGAAGCCGAGGAGTCCCGAGTAGCGCGGGTGGGGCGCCTGCGGGTCGATGAGCCGGCGCACGGTGGAGCGCAGGCCGTCCGCGCCGATCAGGATGTCGGCCTTCTCGCTGGTGGTGCCGTCGGCGAAGACGGCCTGGACGCCGGTGTCGCTCTCATGGACGTCGACCAGTTCGTGCCCGTGGTGGACACGGACGCCCTGGCCCAGGGCGAGGTCGTAGAGCCGCCGGTACAGGTCGGCGCGCCAGCTGAACTGCATGGGCTGGCGGATCTCGGTGATGACCCGGCCCTTGTGGTTCTGCAGCACGATGGCGTTCATCGGGGCGCCGATCCGGTCGAGTCCGACCAGGCCGAGGGCGGCCCGGCCGTTGGGGGCGACGCTCAGGGCTCCGCCGATGCCGTCGGCGGTCGTGGTGTGGGACTCGTGCACGGTGGCCTCGATGCCGGCCCGGCGCAGCGCGAGGGCTGCGACCGGGCCGGCGATGCCGCCGCCCACCACGACGGCGGTGCGGGTGCGGGTGCGGGTCATGTCAGTGGGTCCTCTCCCGGGTGGGGTCGTCGACGACGGGCGACCGGAGTGACTGTCGTCATGGCTCGATAGTCGCAATGAAACTAGTCTCTCGTCAACTAGTTCTCCTGAGATTGGCTCCGGTAGGCTCTGCCCATGCGCAGCTCCCCACTCGGCCTCACCGTCCTCTCGCTCCTGCACATGCGGCCGCTGCACCCGTACGGCATCCAGCGGCTGATCAAGCAGTGGGGCAAGGACCAGGTCGTCAACGTCAGCCAGCGGGCGAGCCTGTACCGGACCATCGACCGGCTGCTCGAGGCGGGGCTGATCGCGGTGCGCGAGACCAGCCGGGATCAGCAGTACCCGGAGCGCACCGTCTACGAGGTGACCGACGCGGGCCGTACGGCGACGCGTGAGTGGCTGCGGGAGATGCTGGTCGCGCCGCGCGCGGAGTACCCGGAGTTCCCCGCCGCGCTGTCCTTCACCATGATGTTGCTGCCGCAGGAGGTGGAGGCCGATCTGTCCACGCGCGCCGACCACGTACGGGCGCGGCTCGCCGAGTTGGAGGCCGCCGCCGAGGGGGCCCGGCAACTGGCCCTGCCACGGGTCACCATGCTGGAGGACGAGTACCGGCGCGCCGTACTGACGGCGGAGCTGAACTGGCTCGACACGGTCACGGCAGACCTCCGTTCAGGCACGCTCAGCTGGGACTTCGACACGCTGGCGGCGCTCGCCCAGGCTTCGTCCTGACGCCTTCAGGCGTCCCGGAACCGCAGCAGTGTGCCGCCGACGAGGAGCGCGCCCGCCGCCCACAGGGCGAGTACGCCGAGGCCCGCCCACGGTCCGATGGGCAGATGACGCAGGTCGGTTGTCGCCTGGACGGCCAGCCCTGCCGACATCGGCCCGATCTGCGCGAGGTGCCGCCGCAACTGCGGGTCGGTGACCACATGGCTGAGGAGCGGGAAGAGGTACAGCAACCCGAGTACGACGCCCATCGCCACCGCCGCGTCCCGAACCGCCGCGACGACACCGAGAGCGAGCAGCGCGACCAGCACCAGATAGATCACCGAGCCGGCGACTGCCCGCAGGGTCGGGCCGTCCGTGAGGGAGAGGGCGGCGCAGCCGTGGGCGGGCGTGAAGCCGTTGCCGGGCAGCAGGCGGCGTCCGGCGAGGGCGGATGCGAGGACGGCGAGCGTCCCCGCGGCGCATACGGTCCCGCTCACCACGGCGGCCTTGGCGACCAGGACGGTGGTGCGCCGCGGTATCGCCGCGAGCGTGGTGTGGACCAGGCCGGTGCCGTACTCGTTGCCGAGGACCAGCACGGCCACGACCGCGGCGATCGTCTGCCCCAGTGTCACGCCCGTCAGACTGAGCCTGACCGGGTCCTGGCCGCAGCCGACGTCGGGGCACCGGGTGGTCGCCGCCACTGCCGCGCTCACGGATGCCGTGACGGCGACGAGGCCCGGCCACAGCCATGCGTGGCCCGTGTCGGTACGCAGCTTGGTCCACTCGGCGTGGACCGCTCGGCGCAGATCGGCGGCGCTCATACGTCCCTCCGGCGCAGCAGCAGGCCGGCCGCCGCCAGTGCGAGGACGGTCCAGCCGGCGAGGACCGCGTAACCGCCCCAGGGCGAAAGGGGGAAGTAGCCGGACGACGGCGTGTACACACTCACCACGTGGGCGTAGCGCGGCAGTGTCTGCTGGACGGCGAAGCCCGCTGCCGGGGTGAGGCGGAGCAGCCACCGCGCCGGAGCATCCGACAGCACACCGCTGATCGCGAGCAGATAGGGAAGCACCGTCGTCACGACGACGGCGGTGATCGCTGTGGCGCCGCGCCGCAGGAGCGTGCCGATCGCCAGCGCGAGAGCGGCGCCGGTGGCCAGCAGGAGCCCGGTACCGAATACCACGCGCAGTTCCACCGCGCGCGGCACGGTGAACACCACGAAGTGCGTGGCGTGCGCGCGTTGCCGTCCGAGGGGGATGCTGACCGCGGCGGCGGCCACGCCGACCGCGAAGGCGACAGCCATGACCACGGCGGCTTTGGCGGCCAGCAGCCGTGTGCGTCCTGGTGTCGCGGCGAGCGTGGTGCCGATCAGTCCGCGCCGGTACTCGGCGGTGACGAACTGCACGGCCACGACCGTCAGGACGATCAGCCCGGCGAACGTGCCGACGAGGAAGTTCTCCATGGTGTAGGCAGGGCCGAGCGAGGGGCCGCCGACCACAGGGGCGATGTCCCCGGCACCCGTCACGGAGAAGCCGCGACCGGTCGGCGTGAAGCCGCCCGCGGTGTGCTCCGCGTAGCTGCCGGACGTGCCCGCGTCGCCGCCCACCTGCACGCCCCGCCAGCCGTCCGGCCGGCCGCCGTGGGCCCAGGATCCGCCGAGCACCACACGGCCGAACGTTCCGCTCGCGACGGCAGGGCTCGTACCGCCTTGTGAGCCGGTCATCTGCAGGGCCGCCGGGCAGGCGGTGAAGAGGCCCACCCGCACGGTGGCGGCCGGACCACGCAGATGCGCGCTGCCGACCTGGCTCCAGTGCACGCCGTCCATCGAGTCGTAGCCGGTGATCCTCGAACCGGTGCGGACGAGGCGCAGCCAGCGCGGCGAGGCGGCGGAGGGGCGGCCGGGCAGGCCGGCCCGGTCGTGGGTGAAGTCGTGCTGCATCCGTACACCGTGGGCGCCGGTGACCATCATCGCGGCGTAGGGCGAGCCCTGTTCGAGGCTCTGCCTGACGAGGATCCCGGTCTTGGCCCACGGGGTGAGGCCGGGCGTGGTCTGTCCCGGTTCCCGGGCGAGCACGCCGGTCAGGCGGGTCACGGGGACGGTGATGCTGCCGTCACCGGTCAGCGCCTGGTGCACGAAGTAGAAGTTGTCGTTGACCGCCTCACCCGAGGGACCGGTCGGCAGGGCGGCGGCGTCCTGCGCGCGCTGGTTCGAGGAAGCCGTCCCGGCCAGCAGCAACATCACGGAGGCCAGGGCCGCACCGACTGTGCCGAGCACCCAGCCGCGCACGGTACGGAACTTGGTCCACTCGGCGTGCAGGACCCGAAGCCGCCTCATCGTACGGCCCCCTCGACACCGGTGCCGCGGTACTGCACGTCGTCTCGGGTCAGCTCCAGGTACGCCTCCTCCAGGCTCACGCGGTGCGTGGCCAGTTCCGCGAACGGCACCCCGCGCGCGTTCAGCACGGTCACGATGGCCTCGCCCGGAAGCCCACTGACGCTCAGCGCGTCCGCTCCCCCGGCTTGGACGACCGCCCCGGCACGGGCCAGCGCCTCCGCCGCCGCGACCGGCGCGGAGGTCCGCAGCGTGACGCGGCCCGCGGACAGCCTCGCCAGCAACTCCCGTACGCCCGTGTCGGTGACCACACGACCACGTCCCACGACGATCAGATGGTCCGCGACGTCCTGCAGCTCGCTCATCAGATGGCTGGACACCAGCACGGTCCGGCCCCGCGCCGCCAGCGAGGCGAGCAGGCTGCGGATCCACAGGATTCCTTCGGGGTCCAGCCCGTTGAACGGCTCGTCCAGCATCAGCGCGGGCGGATCGCCGAGGAGCGCCGCCGCGATGCCGAGCCGCTGCCGCATCCCCAGTGAGAAGCCTCCCGTACGGCGCCGCGCAGCCTCGGCGAGGCCCACCTGCTCGAGCACCTGGTCCACGCGGCCGGCCGGGAGCCCCTGCGAGTGCGCCAGCCACAGCAGGTGGTTGCGGGCGGTACGGGCGGGATGCAGCGCGCCGGCGTCCAGCAGCGAACCCAGGTGCCGCAGCGGGCTGCCCAGAGTCCGGTACGGCCGGCCGCCGACCAGTGCCGTTCCCCGGTCGGCGGCGTCCAGGCCCAGTACCACCCGCATGGTGGTGGATTTGCCCGCGCCGTTCGGACCCACGAAGCCGGTCACCCGCCCCGGCCGGACGGCGAATGTCATGCCGTCGAGCGCCTGGGTCGCCCCGAAGCGTTTCCGCAGCCCTTCGACCTCGATCCCGGGATCGTCCGTCATTCTCTGCACTCCTTGCTGGTCCTGTCCTGGGGTCACCACGCTGGGCCGGAGGTCGTAACGCGGGCGGAACGGCCGCTGTCATGCCGCTGTTAGGCGCTCTCGCCTAGCCTGAGCGGGCGTTGAGGGAGAAGGGGGACTGATGGCTGCGGAACTCGGGCTCCCCGTACGGTCGGTGCACCGGCGGGGCATCCGTTGGCGGTTCACCACCTTGTACGCCGGCCTGTTCCTGGCCTCGGCCGTCGCGATGCTGGTGGTGGTCGGGCTGGTGGCCGGCGGCACCTACCGGGCGGCCCCGGCGCCGGGCAGCCGGCCCGGCGCCCTCCCGCCCGCCGTGCAGGAGCGGATCGCCAGTCTGGAGCACCAGCTCGCCCAGGCCCACGACCGGCAGGTGGACCAGCTGCTCCTCGGCTCGGCGGCAGGGCTGGTGGTGATGGGGCTGCTGTCGGTCGCGGTGGGCTGGTACGCCGCCGGACGCGTCCTGCGTCCGCTCCGCGCGATGACCGCGGCCACCCGGCACCTCTCCGCCGACAGCCTGCACGAGCGCCTCGCCGTCCCCGGCCCGCACGACGAACTCAGGGGCCTCGGCGACACGATCGACGAGTTGCTGGAGCGTCTGGAGCAGGCGTTCGCCGCGCAGCGGCGCTTCGTCGCCGATGCCTCGCACGAACTGCGCACCCCGCTGGCGACCATGCGCGCCTCGGTGGAGGTCGCGCTCGCCAAACCGGGGCCGGTGCCCGAGCAGACGCGCACCATGGCGCACCGCATCACGGCCGAGCTGGACCAAATCGAGCAACTGCTGGGCGGCTTGCTGGTGCTGGCCCGCGCACAGCACGGAGTGCCGCTGCCGGACAGCGAGTTGGTCGCCCTGGACGCGCTCACCGCGGATGCCCTCACCGAGCGTGCCGCCACGGCCGCCGCGAAGCGGCTCGTCGTGGACACCGACGGCAACGGGGTCGGGCCCGGCGTGTGGGTCTGCGGCAGCCGGACCCTGTTGCGCAGGATGGCGGACAATCTCATCGACAACGCGATCGAGCACAACCGGCCCGGCGGCTGGATCCGCGTCGCCACCGACGTCGAGGCCGCGGACGTACGCCTGGTCGTGGAGAACGGAGGGCCGTTGCTGACAGGGGATCAGGTCGCCCAGCTGGCCCGTCCGTTCCGTCGGCTCGGAGCCGAGCGGACCGGCGGCGGCAGTGGCGCGGGGTCGGGCCTCGGCCTCTCGATCGTCGCGGCGGTCGCCGAGGCGCACGGCGGCACCCTCGACCTGCGGGCACGTACCGAGGGCGGCCTGCGGGCCACGGTCACCCTGTCCCGCGCGGCCGCAGAGGAGGTCGCGGCGTGAGGGTGCTCGTGGTGGAGGATGCCAGGTCGCTCGCCGACGTGCTGGTCGAGGGTCTGCGCGACCAGGGCATGGCGGTGGATGTCGCCTACGACGGCTTGGCAGCCGCGGCCAAGCTGGACGCCAACGCGTACGAGGTGGTCGTCCTGGACCGGGACCTGCCGGGTGTGCACGGCGACACGATCTGCCGGATGGTCACCGACCGGGACGACCGGCCGATGGTGCTGATGCTGACCGCGGCGGACGCGCCGGCCGATCGTGTCGGCGGACTGAGCCTGGGCGCCGACGACTACCTCGTCAAGCCCTTCCACTTTCCCGAACTCGTGCTCCGCCTGCGGTCACTCGTCCGTCGGCGCCCGTACGCCCGCGCCCGCACACTCCGCGCCGCGGGCATCGAACTCGACCCCGTGCACCGCACGGCCACCCGCGACGGGCACCGCCTCGACCTCTCGGTCAAGGAGTTCGAGGTCCTGGCCGCCCTGCTGCGGGCCAGTCCGGCCTCTCTCAGCGCGGAGGCGCTGCTGGAACAGGTGTGGGACGAGCACGCCGACCCGTTCACGAACACGGTCGCCGTGACGGTGGGCAGGCTCCGGCGCAAGCTCGGCAGCCCTCAGGTGATCGTCACGACGCCGACGATCGGCTACCGGATCGCCGATCCGACGAACTGATCGGCGCCTGGAGGGAGTCGAGCCAGCGCAGGAGGCGGCCTCCTTGGCGGATCATGATGTCCGGGTCGCGCAGGGCGTTGGCGAGGAGTGACATGCCCTGGTAGCCGGAGACGAGAGTGAGGGCCAGGTCGTCGGGGTCGGGCAGGCCCAGCTCGCGGAACTGGCATCCGGTCCAGTCCAGCAGCCGCCGGATCACCACGCCGGCCTCCGCGTCGAGGGTCCCGTCGGCACGCTTGTCGAGTTCGACGGCCAGGGTGCCGGTGGGGCAGCCGTAGCGGGCGGCGACGTCGCGCTGGTCGACCCAGGCTTCGACCAGCGCCTTGAGGCGGTCCCGCGGGTCGGCCAACTCCTCCAGCCGGCCGGTGAGTTCGTCCAGGTGCGCGCTGTGCTCGGACAGCGCGGCCTGGACCAGCTCGTCCTTGGTCTTGAAGTAGTAGTAGACGTTGCCGACGGGGACCTCGGCCTCGCGCGCGATGTCGGCGAGGGTGGTGCGTTCGACCCCCTGCTCGTGCAGGACCCGGGCGGCCGCCGCCGTGAGCCGTTGACGCTTCTGCGAGGCCTGCACGCGCCGATTCACTGAGTTGGTCACCCAACTGACTATAGACAACCCCCGATGGATGCGTGCTAGGTTCTTAGTCAGTCAACTAACTAAGACACAAGGGGTCGCGATGATCACAGTCACGGGTGCCACCGGCAACGTCGGGCGGACGTTGGTGGAACTGCTGGCCGAGGCGGGCGAGGAGGTCGTGGCCGTATCACGGCGACCGCGGCCCGCACACCACGCGGACGGTGTCCGGTGGGCCCGGGCCGATGTCGGGGACGCCGGAAGCATGCGGCCCGCCCTCGCCGGGGCCCGCGCCCTGTTCATCCTGCTGGGCGGGGAGCTCAACGCGCGGGGCGAGAGCCCGAACGCTCTGCTGGACGCGGCCACGGACGCCGGGATCGAGCAGGTCGTCCTGGTCTCCTCGCAGGTCAGCGCCACCCGCCCGGAGGCGCTCTCGCACGCCCGGCTACGGGAGTTCGAGGCGGCGGTGCGGGCATCCGGACGGAGCTTCACCATCCTGCGACCCGGCGGTTTCGCCTCCAACGCCTTCGCCTGGGCCGAGTCGGTCCGCACCAAGCGCACGATCTTCGCCCCGTTCGGTGACGTGGCCCTGCCCGTCGTCGACCCGGCGGACATCGCCGCGGTCGCCGCGACCGTGCTGCGCGAGGACCGGCACGCGGGCCGCGCTTACGAGCTGACCGGCCCGGAGCTGATCAGTCCGCGTCAGCAGGCCGCGGCGCTCTCCGAGGCGCTCGGCGACGAAGTGACCTTTGTGGAGCTGTCTCGTGAGGACGCTCACGCCCACATGGCCCGGTTCATGCCGGAGCAGGCCGTCACCGGCACGCTGGACGTCCTCGGCGTCCCGCTCCCGGCCGAGCAGAAGATCAGCCCCGACGTGGAGGCCGTTCTTCACCGCCCGGCCGCTGCCTTCAGCGAGTGGGTCGCGCGCAACCTGACGGCGTTCCGGTAGGAATCCGGAGCCCGGCTTGGGCGTACGCCGGTCCCGTCGGCCATCAGGCCGCCTCGTGCTCCGGCGCCGGCGCCGGGGTCGCGACAACCGCGGTGCCGTCGGTGAGGTGGAGGACGAGGTCGGCCTGGGCCGTCAGGCGCAGGTCGTGGGTGATGAGGAAGGTCGTGCGCCCGGCGGTGAGGCGGCGCAGCGGCGCCATGATGCGGGCCGTGGAGTCGTCGTCGAGTCCGGCCGTGGGCTCGTCGAGGATCAGCACGGGCGCGGTGCGGAGCATGGCCCGCGCGAGGGCGATCCTGCGGCGCTGGCCGCCGGAGAGGTTGTTGCCGCGTTTGCCGACCGGGCTGTCGTAGCCGTCGGGCAGCGCGCCGACGAATCCGTGCGCGTCGGCCGCGACGGCGGCGGCGAGCACGTCCGCCTCGGAGGCGTCGGGGCGGCCGTAGGTGATGTTCTCGCGGACCGTGCCGTCGAAGAGCATGCTGTCCTGCGGGAGCAGGGTGATGTGCCGGCGCACCTCGTCCACCGGGAGTTCGGCGATGTCCCGGCCGTCGAGCAGGATCCGGCCCCGGGACGGCTCATGGAACCGCAGCAGCAGCTTGCCGAGGGTGGACTTGCCGGTGCCGCTGGGTCCGGTGACCGCGACGAGCAGGCCGGGGGCGATGTCCAGGCGCACCCGGTTCAGCACGGGGTGGCCACCGCCGGGGTAGGAGAAGACGACGTCCTCGAAGGTGACGGCGCCGCGCACCGGTTCGGCGAGCGGTGGGACGTCCGGCCGCGGGTCGGGCTCATGAACCGTGCCGGTGCGCAGCACCTCGATGAGGCGTTCGCAGGCGGCGGTCGCGGAGGACGCGCTGACGACGAGTTCACCGAGTTCCTGGAGCTTGGGGTGGAGATAGCCGAGGAAGGCGGCGAAGGAGAGCAGGCCGCCGACGCTGAGATGGTGTGCGGAGATCTGCCAGGCCCCGGCCCCGATCACGGCCAACACGCTGAGCGTCTCGACCAGTTCGCCCATGGGCCCGTACGCCGACGACAGCCGGATCTGCCGCAGCCCGGCGCGCATCCAGTTGCGCCCCTCGCGGTGCACCTTGCCGCTCTCGGCCTGCTGCCGGCCGTAGGCCTGCACCAGGGGCATGTTGGCCAGGCTCTCCTCCAGCAGGGAGGCCAGTCGGCCGTTGCTGTCGCGTTCGTCGCGGGTGGCCGAGCGCATGAGGGTGCCGAACCACCGGGCGCCGAACCCGATCAACGGGGCGGCGGCCAGGGTGATCAGGGCCAGTTGCCAGCTGGTCCAGAAGGCCGCCACGGCAAACACCACCGCACCGACGGCGGAGGTGATCAGTTCGACGGGCATGGAGGCCACCAGCGACTCCACCGTCTCGATGTCACCGGTCAGCCGGGAGACGAGGTCGCCGGTGCCGAACCGGTCCAGGGCGTCCGGGGGCACCCGTTGCAGGTGCTGGAAGACCCGGTCGCGCAGGCCGAGCAGGAAGTGCTCGCTGGTCCAGCCGGCAAGATAACCGCCCGTGGCGGAGGCGACCGCGCCGGCCGCCGCGAGCCCCAGCCAGAGGGCGGCGGGTCCCCAGAAGGCGGCGAGGTCGCCACGGGTGAGCACGTCGTCGGTGAGGACGCCGACGATGCCGATCGCACCCGCGTCGCACCCGGCGGAGACCACCAGCAGCGCGGCGGCGGCCAGTACGGCCGCGCGGTTGACGCTGACCAGCGGCCAGAACGTACGGAACGCGGCCGGCGGGGAGATGCGGGCGTGACGCATCCGGGTCGGGGCACCTGCCGCGGTGCCCGCCCCGGATGCGGCCCCGGACATGGTGAGGGGTGCTGCGGTGTGCATGGCCGGCGCTTCCTGGGCACTGCCCGATCCGACGGCGTGCCGGGATCCGTCGCGCTTCCGTGCTGCGCGAACGGACCCCGGCACGGTCTGCCTGTGTGGTCGTGTTCCGTGCCGCTGTCCTACTTGGCGGCGGCCTTCTTGTGCTTGCGGTGGTGCTTCTTGTGGTGCTTGGCCTTGCCGGCGGCACCGGACTCCTTCTTCTTGGCCTTCTTGGCCAGAGTGATCTTGGCGAAGGACATCGTCGTATCCCTTCTTGACGAACCGTCAACCGGCGCTGCTCGCCGGTGACTTCATCGTGTGATGCACCTGTGAGTACGGGGGCGGCCGGTGCCTCACTCAAGACCAAAGGTGAGCGTTGACCTAGATTCCCTTACCGAAGCGTGTCGGGGTGGGCAGGGAGTGGGGCGGTGCCGGTGACACCGGAGGCCGTCCCCTTACGTTGCCCAAGACGCGGATCATCGCGCGGCCGGGGATCGTGTGCGCCTCCTGGCCCGATCGCCGCAGCGCCCGCTACTGCGACGGTGGCACCCCGGCCGCCGCATCCGGGCGGAGCGTCCCACACCCCGCCGTAGGCGTGCGCCGCCCCTGCCGCCCTGCCTCCAGCGTGCCAGAGCCGTCCGCCGCAAGGGGCTCAACGTCCGTGCGCCCCTGCCCACTTGCGTGTCCGCACCCTGTTCAACCTGACGGATCGTCAGCGACGCGGGCAGTGGCACGTGACGGCGCACGACGATCCGTGAGCTCTACGCGCCTTGTGAGCGGCCGGGCGTCACTGCCGTACTGCCTACAGCCCGCCGGAACCACCGGTGGGCGGGTACCGCAGTGGAGAGGAAGGCCTATGACCGCACGACCGCGGCACCGCCGCACCACGCCCCCACGGCTCCTGCCGTCGCTCCGCACCGCCCTCGCCCTCGGCAGCTTCGGCATCGTCCTGCCGCTCCTCGCACCGACCGCCGGCCACGCGGCCTCCGGCACCGCCTGGGACCGCGTCGCCGGTTGCGAAAGCGGGGGCAACTGGAGCATCAACACCGGCAACGGCTACTACGGCGGGCTGCAGTTCACGCAGCAGACGTGGGCTGCGTACGGCGGGACCGCGTACGCGCCGCGGGCCGATCTGGCGGGCCGGGCGGAGCAGATCGCCGTGGCGGAGTCGGTGCTCGCCCGGCAGGGGCCCGGAGCATGGCCGGTCTGCTCGGTGCGAGCGCACCTCGCGCGGGGCGGCGGGCACAGCGCGCCGGTCGTACGTCCCAGCACTCCCGTCACTCCCCCGCATTCCGCGCCCACGTCCCGCTCACGCACCGGTACCGCCCACCGCCCCGGCACGTCGTACACCGTGGTCGAGGGCGACACCCTGTCCGGTGTCGCACTGCGGGCCGCCGTCGCCGGGGGCTGGCAGCGGCTGTTCGAAACCAACCGGAACGTCATCGGCCCGAACCCGGACGTGATCCACCCGGGCCAGCGGCTCACCCTGCCCTCCGCCGGCTAGTGCGCCACAGGTGCCCGGGGTTCCCGACTCATAGGGTGGGCCGGCGGGTTGGGGCCGGTGAGATGCCGGCCCCGCTGGGGTCAGCGGTGCATGAGCGCGAAGACGCCCCAGCCCAGGTACTCGCGTTCATAGGGCGCTGGGCGGCGCGGTAACGGTCCCAGCTGTCCTGGTCCGCCAGCACCATCTCGACCACGTCGTCATGGTCCCGTTCGGGCGGAGGCTGCTCCCCAGCAGGTGGACCCGGGGAGCCCGTCGCCGATCCAGGTGGCACCGATGCAGGCCGCGACGTCGACGGGCTCCTCGGCGACGTGGCCTGCGGCATCGTCGTGGACGAACGTGACCTTGTCGGCGACGCCGAGTTCCAGGGCCCGGGCGCGAGCGCGGGTGGTGAACACCGTGCTGATGTCCACCCCGATCCCGGTGATCTGGTGGTCGCGGGCCCAGGTGCACAGCATCTCGTCCGAACCACAGGCCAGGTCGACCACGCTGGTGAAGGGTTGTTGATGCGGCGGCGCACTCCCCGTCCATCGACTTTCCCGTGTCACGTCGACTCGGCCGCCGCGTCCAGGTCTCGGTCGGCGATGCGCTCCATGTGCCGCGCGAACACGGCCGCGGCGTCGGCGTTCATACGGCTCAACGCGACCATCCCGGTGACGATGACGTCGCAGACCTCGGCCTCGACGTCCTCCCAGGTGTGCGAGTAGCCCTTGCGGGGATTCTGTCCCATGGCGCCGATCACCGCCTCGGCGACCTCGCCGGCCTCTTCCTGGATCTTGAGCAGCTGGAGGAGGATGCGTTGTTCGCGTGGAAGCGTGGAATGATCCTCCAGGCGGACTGCGAGGCGGGTGATCGTCTGCCAGATGTCCGTCACGTGCGTCTCGATTCTGTGTCGTGTGGTGTCATCGGTCTTGCGCCAGGGCGATGAGTTCTGCGAACAGTCCGTCCGCGTTCGCCAGGTCCTCGTAGGTGCCCTGTTCGATGACTCGTCCCTGGTCCATGACGAGGATCCGGTCGGCGAGGCGTGTGTTCTCTGGGGGTTCCCCGGCTGTGGCGTGACGTCGCACGGATCCCTCTCGTTAGGGAGGCTGCGACGGTTCTCAGGGGGTGCGGCTCTGCGGTGAATCGTTGCGATCAACTCGTGGAGTAGAGGTGCCAGTGCAGGCATTCCCTGTACAGCTGCCGTCGGGCACCCGGTACTGGACCGTGGTGGACGATGAGTTGGGGGTGGTCGAGGAAGCCGACCGCTTCCTGCGGGAGCTGAGGTTGGCCCGAGGGCGGGCGGAGACGACGACGAAGGCGTACGCCGAGGCCGTGATGCTGTTCCTGGCATGGTGCGTGAGCACCGGCCGGGACTGGCACACCGCCGCCCGGGACATGGGGCTGTTCATGCTCTGGCTGAAGTGGACGCCGGGAAGTGGCGGCAAACTTCGCGTCGTGGTGGCGGGACCGGGCGCGAAACCGGTTCGGAGCGAGAGCCGAATCAACAAGGTACTGACGGCAGTTCGGATGTTCCTGGTGCACGCCGTGGTGAACAAGACGGCACCGGCCTGGGTGCTGGAACAGATCTACGAGCTCGGGGACAGCCGCGACCTGCCCGAGGAGGCCCGCGGCGAAAGCGGTGGGATGCGGTACCGGATGCGGGCCCGCCACCGACTCCAGGAGCCCGAGACCGCCATCGACCGAGCCAGCGACGAGGAGATCGTCGCGATGTTCTTGAAATGCCGCTCCGCCCGCGACCGGCTGATCCTTCTGCTGCTGTCGCGAGTCGGACTGCGCCCAGGGCAGGTCGCGGGGCTCCGCCGGAGCGATCCGCATCTGCTGATGGACTCCCGCTCGCTCGGCTGCGACATGGAGGGTGCCCACGTCCACGTCATCCGCCGCGAGAACGAGAACCGTGCCTGGTGGAAGTCGAAGAAATCGTGGGCCATGCCGGTCGACTTCCTCGTGGTGCAGGCTTTCGACCAGTACGCGCTGGAACGCCACGAGCGCTTGGGTGCCGACGGCAGCGACTTCCTGCTGGTCAACCTGTTCCGTCCGCCCTATGGGACGCCGATGACGACCGACGCGATCGGGGAGCTGTGTGAGTCGCTGTCCCGACGGGCCGGGCTGGGCCGCAAGATCGGACCCCGAATGTGCCGGCATGCGATGGCCAGTAACGTCGCCGACGCCGGCGGCAAACTCGACGAGGTCCAGGCCCTGCTCGGGCAGAAGAGCGCGGAATCGCCCCGCCCCTACCTCCATCCCAAGCCATCACGGCTCCGCGAGGCCATCGAGCGGGTGCCGCTGCCCCGGCTGCACGGGCAGGAGAGCAACCGGTGACTATCGCCCTCCTCAGGAACCCGTCGACCGAGCCGGAGGAGGCCACAAGCGCGCTGCTGGCGGCCGTGACTGCGGACTTCCAGAAGCTGATGAGCTGGGATGCCGACAAGCGTCAGCTGGTCTTCCCACGCGACCATCCCCTGCTGGGCGCCCCGGAGTGCCCGGTGACGGGCTGCGACAAGATGGTCTTCCACACAAAGGACCACGGGCTTTGCGTGGGCTGCGCGAGACGGCTGAAGACCAGCGGGCAGAGCCTCGAGGAGTTCTTGTCCACTGTCAAGCGCCATTGGCGCTCGATCGGTGTCCTGGACTGCCGCGTCCCACAGTGCGGCCGCCCGTCGAAGACGTCACGCGCCGGGCTGTGCTCCACCCATCTGCGTCGAAAGGACAGGCTCGGCCTGACGGTCGAGGAGTTCATCCTCCACCCGTCCGCGAAACCGCTGCCCGGTTTCGGCCCCTGCGAGGTCGCGTCATGCCCCCGGTCCCGAGATGGGCATAGCCGCCGATACTGCCTGGCCCACGACCAGCGCCGGATGACGGAGATCCGCAACGGCAGTACCCATGATGAGGAAACCTGGCGGCTGACGACCCCGGCTATCGCCCAGGCCGGCGTGGTGAGCCTGCTCGGCCTGCCCGACCGGGTGGTGGCCGAGATCCTCTACGGCCTGCAGGAACGCGTCGCCGCAGGAATCCGGCACAAGGACCACCATGTCCGGCCCTTCTGCGACCTCCTGCGAACCCGGCAGGTCGGCTCGCTGGCCGAACTCGACACCTCCGGGCTGAGCAAGATCAACACCTCGCTGGCGACGGGCTTCCTCAAACACGTCGTCCGCTTGAGCCTCTCGCCGGAGACCGAACGACACAAAGACACCTGGGACGGTGCCGCATTCGGCATGACCGGCTACCTCCACTTCGAGAAGATCAGCCAGCCCTGGCTGCGTAGAGCCACCAAGAACTGGGCGGTCGACGATGCACCCCGCCGCCGGGGCACCAACCCCTGCGGAGCAATGCAGACACAGATCAACTGCATCGTCCGTCTCTCGGAAAGCCTCAGGCTGAACCGGCCAGACAAGGGCATGGATCCGCGGCTCCTGGGCCGCGACGACATCGTGGCCTTCCTCAACCGAATGCGCTACCTGGTGCAGCAGGGAGAAGTCGCAGCCTCGCGCCACGTCACGGATGTCCGACACATCCGACGCATGCTCATCCTCATGCGGAGCCTCGGGTTGACCCAGCCCGATCAGCCCCTGCACGGCCTGTCCGAGCAGTTCACACTCCGTCCCGAGGACATTCCAGACGACCCGGAGGACACAGAAGCCGGCCGCGACATCCCGCCCGAGGTGATGCGCCAACTCTGCGACCACCTAGCCACTTTGGTGCCTGACGATCCGCAGGTTCGCACCGCTGCCGAACTCTTGATGGACACCGGCCGCCGCCCGGACGAGATCTGCAGACTGCCCTTCGACTGCCTCGAACGGGACAGCGACGGCGAACCCGTCCTGATCTACGACAACCGCAAGGCGTTCAGGAACGGGCGACGGCTGCCGATCGCCAAGGCCACCGCAGGCATCATCGTCGAACAGCAGCAGAGAGTCCGAACCCGATTTCCCGATACCCCAGTCAAAGACCTCGTGCTCATGCCGACGCCGGTTGCCAACCCGCACGGCACGAAGTCGCTGAGCGCCAGCTGGCTCGGGGGCCGCCACCGAACGTGGGTCGATTCCATGCCGGCCCTCCTCGTTCCCACCGTCGTCGAGGTCGCTGGCGAGCGCGTCACGAAGATGCTGCCCTTCGACAAGGCGAAGATCTTCCCTTACGCCTACCGCCACACATACGCCCAACGTCACGCCGATGCTGGCGTCCCCGTCGACGCCCTCCGGGTTTTGATGGACCATCGCCAACTCGACACCACGCAGCGTTACTACCGGGTCAGCGAGAAACGCCAACGCGAAGCGGTCGAGCGCGTCGCCGCGATGCAGTTCGACCGGCATGGCAACCGCGTCTGGCGCAAGGCGAAGGCCGTCCTTGACTCCGAGCGCGCCCGTCGGGCGATCGGCGAGGTCCAGGTCCCCTACGGCACCTGCACCGAACCGTCGAACGTCGCCGCCGGCGGCCACGACTGTCCGGTGCGGTTCCGCTGCGTCGGCTGCAGCCACTTCCGCACCGACGCGTCCTACTTGCCCGACCTCGAAGCCTATCTGGCGGACCTTCTACGCAACCGTGAGCGCCTGGCCGCGTTCTCCCATGCCGATGACTGGGCCAAGAGCGAGGCGATGCCCTCGGACGACGAGATCAGCCGAGTCCGCCGCTTGGTCAAACGTGTCCGCGAGGAACTCGACGACCTCACCGACGAGGACCGGGCCCAGATCCAGCAGGCCGTCACCGTCGTGCGCAGAACCCGGGCGGGCGTCGTCTCGCTCGGCATTCCAAAGGTGAGGCAGCCCATGCCCGACCTCCGCCCCGAGAGGACCGCATGACCTCCAGCATGATCGAAGGCAAGCGTGCCGACTCCGCGCGACGCCGAGAGCGCGTGATCAAGGCTCTGAACGCAGCCCTGCGAACCGGCGGCGACATCACCGTCTCCGGTCTCGCCCGCGCAGCCCGAGTCGACCGCAGCTTTCTCTACCGTCACCGCGACCTGCTCGAACGCGTTCACACAGCCGCCAACACGCCTGTCGAGGAAGGTCGACTCGCTGCCGTCAGTCGAGCCTCCCTGCAGGCCGACCTGGCCAACGCGCTGGAGCGGAACACCCGCCTCGCCGCGCGAGTGCGTCAGCTGGAGCAGCGGCTCTCCAAGCAGCTTGGCGAGCAGGCATGGAGCGAGTCGGGGCTCGGGGCCGCACCAGACATCGACCAACTCCAACGCCGAATTGCCATGTTGGAACAGGAACTCGCCGAGAAGCGAGGAGAACTTGAGGAAAAGACGGAGGAGCTCGAGGCCGCCCGGGCCGCCAACAGGGAGCTGACCCGGGCCTTGAACCAGCCGCACTCCGGACGGCCGTGATCCAGCGGGCAAGCGTGAACCACTCGGCGTGGTATTAGCCGCCCCCTGGCATGACTAACCGAGCGTCACGAAACCCGTTGGGTGCAGTTCGGAATGAGTGACCTTCTGGGCAGTTTGGCATAGGTATCTGCCGTCTCGGGCGGGTTGGGTTCCTAGGGTGCTGGTGTCGGGGCCGTCGGGGTGGCGGCCCGGGTACGGGCACGAAGGAGCCTTGGGTGGGATCAGTGTTGGAACAGTTGAAGCGCCGGGAGGCGGCGGCGCTGGCTCGGGTGGAGGAGCTGCGGGCGAAGGCGCAGGACGTGGCCAATCGGCTGGATGCGGCCCGCGATGAGCTGTCGAGGCTGGAGATCGCGAGACGGACGGTGGCCGAGGTACTGGCCGGTGAACCGGGCGGGGAGACTGCCGGTGAGGACGTCGCGCCGCAGAGTGGTCCTGCGCTCGGAGTGCGCGGGTCACTGCGCGATGTGGCGGTCCATCAGCGGATCGTGTCCGTGTTCGTGACGGCCTCGGGGCCGATGCGGTCGCGGGACGTGTGCGATGCCCTGGGCATCGGGGGTGGAGGCGCGGTACACCGAGGCGATGCGTTCCAAGCTCAAGCGTCTGGTGGCCGACGGGACGCCGGTCGAGGTGGAGCCGGGGCTGGTCGCTCGCGCCACCGTGGAGACCACCGCGTGAACGCGGGCCGTGGTGGGGGCGAGTTGGACTCGGCGGCTGGTCTGGAGCAGGTGATCACGTCCTTCGCGGCGTCGTGGAACCTGTTCGGTGCGCTGGTGGAGGACTTGCACGACGAGTCCGCGGACCGGCTGATGCACGCGCAGTTGGAGGACCTGATCGCTTCGCGCGGGCGGGAGGTGATGCGACGACTGCTGCAGGACCATCTGGACTTGCGGTCCATACGCGAGCCGCGACTGACTCATGTCACGGGCACGGATCAGGTGACGCGCCGCAGGATCGAGCCGGGGCATGAGCGGCTGCTGGCCGCGGTGTTCGGCACGGTGACCGTGACCCGGACCGCCTACCGGGCGCTGGGTGCCTCCAACCTTCATCCGATGGACGCCGTCTTGAACCTGCCTGCCGAGCGGTCCAGCCACGGAATACGGCGGCTGGCTGCCCTGCAGGCGGTGCGCGGCAGCTTCGACGACGCCCAGCGGGCGATCGAGCGCGGCTGCGGCACCAGGATCGGCAAACGGCAGAGCCGCCTGGTGCTTCCATGCCGCGAACGACCCCGCCACCGAGAGTTGGGTCGCCGCCCAAGCCCGCAGTGTGCTGGCCGGCGACAGCGAACAGGTCACCGCCGACATCCGTACCGCCGCCAAGACGGCCGTCCTCGGCGAGGACAAGCTCAAGACCATCGAGGCGGTCTGCGGCGCTGACCCGCGACTGGCCGATCGCCACCGGCATCACCGAGGGCACCTGCCGCCACCTGGTCAAGGACCGCCTCGACATCACCGGCGCCCGCTGGTCACTCGCCGGAGCCGAAGCCATCCTGAAACTGCGAGCCCTGATCAGCAACGGCGACTTCGACCCCTACTACCTCAAACAGGAACACCGTCGTGTCCACCAAGCCCGCTACCAGGACAGACTCCGCCTCGCAGCCCCTCGCGCGTCGGCTCACTCTCGGACTCAACATCAAGCAGCCTAGCGATCTTGAATGTTCGTCGTCCAACAGGCCGTCACCCAAGCTGAATAGCTACCTCTGGGCTCTGGCGTACCGCAGTGCGATCTCCTGGAAGACCTGGGCCTGCGTCGGGTAGCAGTGAACCGTGTCGGCCAGCACCTCCAGCGGCACCTGGTTCATGATTGCCAGCGTAAGCTCGGTGATCATCTCACCGGCGTGCGCTGCGACAAGCGTCGCTCCTGCGATCTCGCTGCTGCCGCTGCGCGTGTATATCGCCCCGAATCCCTCCTCCTCGCCGTCGATGAACGCCCGCGCCACCTTGTCCAGGTCGAGCCGGTAAGCGTCGATGGCGACACCTTCGTTGCGGGCTCGGCGCGGAGTTAGGCCCACCTCGGCCACCTCGGGATCGGTGTAGGTGCAGTGGGGAATGACGAGCTCTCGTGCCGGGCGATGCGCTCCGTCCAGCGCGTTCGCGATACAGAGCCGCGCTGTCGCATTGGCCGCATGCGTGAACTTCTGCGGGAAGGTTGCATCGCCAATGGCATAGATGTTGGGGTTGCTGGTGCACAGGTATTCATCTACCTCCACGCCATCCCCGTCGGCGTGCACCCCTGCCGCGCCCAGGCCCAGGTGCTCCACGTGCGCCTTGCGGCCGGTGCCGAACAGCAGCGCGTCATAGGGCAGCTCGCGCGTCTCGCCGGTGCCCTGCGCCAGCAAACGGCCAGCGCCCGCCCGTACTGCCTTGAACCCCAGATGGAGACTTAGCCCCTCCTGCTCGAACCGGCGACGGATCAGCTCACTGACCTCCTGCTCATCATTGGGCAGCAGGGTCCTGGAGTGGCTGACCAGGTCCACCTCGCTGCCGAGACGGCGGAAGGCCTGGGCCAGCTCGCATCCCATCGGACCGCTGCCGATGACGACCAGCCTGGCTGGCAGCTCGGTCAGTGAGAAGACGGTCTCGTTGGTCAGGTACTCGCCTGTCCGCAGTCCCTCGATGGGGGGCACCACGGGGTCCGATCCGGTGGCGATCACGGCCGTCCGAAATCGCAGTGGCCTGCCCTCGACCTCCATGGCATTCGGCGCGGTGAAGCGCGTGTGCCCGAGGTAGACCTCCGCCCCCGCTTGCTCGGCCACCTCGACCGCATCGCCTGCGCTGCTGAGGGAACGCATCTTGCGGACCCGATCCATGACCGAGCCGAAATCAGTTTGGGGTGGGGCGTCGAGCCGAAAGCCGAACTCGGCCCCGCGGCTCGCATCGTGCACCGCGCGTGCGCAGCGAATCAGCGCTTTGCTCGGCGTGCAGCCGAAGTTGACACAGGTGCCCCCGGTCAGTCGCTGCTCGGTCATAGCGACACGGTGCCCGCCTGCGGCAGCAGTTATGGCGGCGGTGAGGCCGCCCGGTCCGCCGCCGAGCACCACCAGGTCGTAGTCACCACCTTCGCGGTTGACCCAGTCGGGTGGGTGCCCCTGGCGGATCGTCCGCTGGTTGTGAACGTCATCGGGGTAGAGCTCGATAGTCGTCATGGCGCATCCTTCGTGGGCCAGGTTGGACGAGTTCCCGAGCGATCACGGGCGCACAGGTCCAAAATATCGACCACATGGTGCTAATTACCGTGATACGAGTTTCGCCACGTGGCGGTGATCGTCGACGTCACGCTGAAGAGTGGGTCCGTCGCCGAGAGCTGCCGTGGCGCACATGTGTCAGGCGGGCTGTCGCACCGCCGTCCCATGACGATTGTCGATCAGGTTCCGCCAGAGTGCATCCGCGCTGCGGCGTGCGATATCGCTTGCCGAGCCTTCGACGTGCGCGTGCAACGCCCACCCGAGCACGGTAATGTGGCCGGTGGCGGTATTCGAGCGCGCTTTCCTCACGCGGAGCAGCCTGGCGAGCGCTTCGCTGTCGGCGATGTCGGGGCGGTCCAGGAATACCGGTAATGGGTGGTGGCCGTAGTTTTTCTTCCAGGTCGCTGTCGTGTTCTGGTTGGAGTGGTCGATGGTGATGGTGGCATCGACATCAATGTGCAGCCACCCACCCGCGGCGGCTGCGGCACCGACCGCCCACGCCAGTGCCCGCGCGGCCGCGGCGACCAGATCGGCGAACACCGCACGGCTCGTACACCCGCGGACCCTTGTACGTGTCCGCGAGCACGGCCGCGACCTGCACCGGAAGTGTGGTCAGGTCGGCGAGTTCGCGCACCATGCCCATCCCGACATGCGACAGGACACCCAGGCCGTCAGCAGAGATTCGTACCCAGCCTGGCGCGTGGAACCCTTCAGAAATCATTGTGTCTTGCAGAACAGACACTTTCGCGTTTCGCACGCACTCATCGGCGGACCTTCACGAAAAATCCAGGCTTAACTGACGCCATACAGACAAGGAGCGAACGCATGGAACGGGAAATCATCCGGGTCGAACCCATCGACAGCAATTTCGATAAGTGGGGCGCGCCGGTGTCGACCTGTACCCGGGCCGGCAACATGGTGTTCATCTCGGGTATGCCGCCTTTCGACCCCGACACCGGGGAACTCGTCCCGAACGCGCCGTTCGAACGCCAGGTCGAGCTCATCCTCACCCAGATTAAGAAGGCGCTCGAGGCCGCTGGCTCGGACCTCGACCATGTGCTGAAGTGCAACGCAATGTGCATCTCGGCCGACCACTTCAACGCTTTCAACGAGGTCTACAAGCGCTTTTTTCCGAACAACCCGCCTGCCCGCATCTTCTTCTGCGTGCCGGAGTGGACGGGCCCCTTCGACATCGAGGTCGACTGTATCGCCGTCACGAAGGACTGAGGGTTGGGACGACATGACCGCGCCGCGCGCGGTGACGATCACGACCCAGACGGTGCAGGCCCTGGTCGCCGTCAACGCCGCCGCGGTGCAGGCGGGCCGGCCCGACGCCCCCTCGCCATGGACAGCACACCGAGCCTGGTGCCCTGACCTACCAGATCGCCGCCACGCTCTACCAGCACCGGCAGGTCGCCACCACCCATCTGCAGCGCATGCTCGCCCCACACATACACAGCACCCAGATCCTGCGCCGGACCAGGAAGCTGCGCGAGCAGGGCCTGGCCCCCGCCACCGAGAGCTGGGTCGCCGCCCAAGCCCGCCGTGTGCTGGCCGGCGACAGCGAGCAGGTCATTGCCGACATCCGTACCGCCGCCAAGACGGCCGTCCTCGGCGAGGACAAGCTCAAGACCATCGAGGCGGTCTGCGGCTAACTGGGGAGCAAAAGCCCCTACCTGCGATACGACACCGCACTGACCCGCGGCTGGCCGATCGCCACCGGCATCATCGAGGGCGCCTGCCGCCACCTGGTCAAGGACCGCCTCGACATCATGCTCGACTACACGGCGAACGCCAGGGAGGACGGGTTCACGGTCGATCCTCGTGCAGACCGCGCCGAAGCGCTCGCCTGGCTGAGGCACAACGAACCGACTGCGGCAGATCGAGCGTGACCGGCAGACGGGCCCTGTCCCGTTCGCTGTGCCGTCAGTCGGCTTGAACCTGCAGTTGGGCCGCGTGGGCGATCCGCTCCCGCTCGCACAAGCTCACCCGATCCAGCGATAGCACCACACCTGTTGCGGTGGATAAGCTCGGGCCACCGACGCTGAGCTGCATCAACCTGAGCACCCCGCTGCTGCAACAGGCCGAACCCCCGGAGAACGTACGTTCTCGAGCTGGTGGGTGACGACGATGGTCATGCGTCCGGCGGCGATCCGCTTGATCTCCAGGAAGATGGCGTGCTCGCCGCGGGCGTCCATCTGCGAGGTCGGCTCGTCCAGGATCAGCAGCGGCGTCCGCCGGTACAACGCCCGCCCGCACACGAGTCGCTGCCACTGCCCGCCGAACAGCTCGGCGCCGCCCCAGAGTTCTCTGGCAAGGAGGGTGTCGAGCCGCTGGGGCAGTTTCTCGATCGCTTCCCGCATGCCGACGGCGTCGACGACATCCCACACCGGCCCGTCGTCGTACGTCTTGGGCTGGCCGAGGGTGATGTTCTCGCGGGCGCGCAGGGGCCAGCACGCGAAGCCCTGTGGGACGAGCGCGGTTCGTTGCCACACGGCGTCGGGGTCGGCCTGGGCCAGGTCGATGCCGTCCCATACGACTCGCCCCTTGTCGGCGAGCAGGATGCCGGTGATGAGCTTGGTCAGGGTCGACTTGCCCGAGCCGTTCTCGCCGACGACGGCCAGGATCTCTCCCCGGCGCAGCGTGAGCGACACCCCGGCGACGGCAGGCTCCTCCTTGCCTGGGTACTGGTACACGACGTCGTCCAGGCGGATCTCGTCCACGCGTTCCGGGATGGTCAGTTCTCCTCGCCTGGGGGCGCGTTCTGCGGCCATGTCGAGGAAGGACCGCATGTCCGCCAGGTAGAGCGAGGTGTGGAACATCGCGGCGCCGTAGATGACGAACTGGGAGAGCGCGGCCAGTGTGGTCTGGACGGCGACGACGGCGGTGGCCGCGACGGGCAGGGCGACGCGGCCGGTGGCGGCCAGCCAGGCGAGGGCGGTCCAGGTGCACAGCAGGAAGATCCCGCCCAGGGTGCTGGTGGCGAGAACGATACGCAGCATCCGCGGGGCGGCGGTCAGGGTGCGCCGGTCGATCCGGTCGGACAGGGCTCGGTACCAGTAGAGGAGGTAGCCGGACATGCCGTTGGCGCGGACCTCGTCGCCGTAGCGGGAGTAGGTGGCCCACCAGCGCATCATGGAGCGCACGTTGCGGTCACCGACGTTGAGATAGTAGGTCTCGTAGTCGACGCGCGCGGACAGCACGGCTCCGGCGCCGGCCGGGAGCACGGCCAGGAGAAGCAGCGGCAGCATCAGCGGGTGCAGCGCGGTGATGACCCCGCTCGCCGCGATCATGCGGATCAGGGCGGACATGAGGCGTTGGGCGTCCTGCACCATCGTCCGGCTCCGGGTGACACCGACTTCGGCGGCTTCCTGCCGGTCGGCGAATCCGTCCTCGCCGTATGCGGACGACTCCACGCGGCACACGGCATGCACGAGGGCGATGTCCGCCTCGGTCATCAGCAGGGGTGTGATGCGCCCGTCGGCGTAGGAGGACAGGGCGCCGCTGATGCGGCCGATCCCCGCGGCGGTGGTCACCGCGACGAGAGCGGGCAGTGCGGCGTGCAGGCGTTCGGAGACCGTGCCGGTGCCGAGGATGTGTCTCATCGCCTGGGCCGTCGACGTGAGGACGACCGCGGCCGCGACGCCGGTGAGCAACTGACAGACGAGGAGCAGTACGACGCCGGTCCTGTCGACGGCCCACGCCATCCGCGCGGTGTGCCCGAGCACGGACGGAAGCCGGCGGCACATGGCCGTGAAGCCGGCGTCTTCCAGGGGATTCTT
This sequence comes from Streptomyces sp. NPDC020192, assembly GCF_044388685.1. Taxonomy (NCBI): domain Bacteria; kingdom Bacillati; phylum Actinomycetota; class Actinomycetes; order Kitasatosporales; family Streptomycetaceae; genus Streptomyces; species Streptomyces sp. NPDC020192. Next base: position 157,088 of record NZ_JBIRXG010000021.1, read on the forward strand.
TCCTTGCTTCCCCTCGAAGGTGATGGCGGCCGGGGGTGGTGGGGGCGGGGTCTCCGCGTGTGCCGTCGAGGCGTCGGTCACGGTCACCTGCGTTCCTCCTTGGGAGCGGCGCCGCACCTGGATGGTTCGGCGGTGCCCGGCATAACGACGCTCCCCGAGATTCGAACGCACTCGATTCCGGACGTGCTGGACCCCTTGAATCGCAAGGGGTCGAACGCGTGGCCGCCGTGATGAAGCCGCCCTGGGGCGGTGAGGATTGGCCGAATCGCCGACGTCTGAAACGCGTGTGACGAATGGGGTTTCCAGATGGTGATCGGCGGACCCGCCGCACCCCCGACGTGAGGAAGCCTCAACCAGCCCCACAACAGGGCTGGTTGAGGCGTGTGTACGCGCGACTCGGTCACGGAGTCGCGGTCGGCCTCCGGTTACGGAAGAGTGGCTCCTTCCGCGCTCAGCGCCGCCGGCACCGGCTGGAAGAACGTCTCGCCGCCGGACGTGCAGTCACCGCTGCCGCCCGAGGTCAGCCCGATGGCCGCGTCGCCGTCGAAGAGCGCGCCGCCGCTGTCGCCAGGCTCGGCGCACACATCGGTGTCGATGAGCCCGGAGACCGAGCCCTCCTCATAGTTCACGGTCGCGTCGAGCCCGGTGACCGAGCCGCCGTGGAGGCCGGAGGTGCTGCCGCTGCGCTGGACCGACTCGCCCACGTAGGCGTCGGCGGCGTGGGTGATCTGCTGGCTGCTGCCGTCGTAGAGGTCGACGACGCTCGCGTGGTCGCTGCTCGAGTCGTCGTACTGGACGAGGGCGTAGTCGGTGCCGGGGAACTGCGAGTCGACGGTCTGGCCGACCTCGCCGCCGCCCTGCGAGTCGGACCATGTCGAGGAGGCGTTGCCGCAGTGCCCGGCGGTCAGGAAGTACGGCGCTCCGTTCACGGACACGTTGAACCCGAGGGAGCAGCGCACACCGCTGCCCCAGATGGCGTCGCCGTCCGCGATGAGCGGCTTGAACGCGGAGGCGGCGCGACGTACGACGACCTTGTCGCCGAGCGCGTCGACCACGGTGTTCAGCCGGGTGCGCTTGGCTCCGGTGACCGTCGGGTCGACGGTGACGACCACCTTGTCCCGACGGGGGTCGATCGACCAGGCGGTGCCCGCGATCCGGGCCCGCTGGGTCAACGTGCCCAGCGCGGCTCGCAGTTGGGTGGTGGAGTAGCTGACGGTTCTGGGGACGGCGCCGGTGCCGCGCACCTGGCCGGCCGCGGACGGGTCGGTGATGTTGACGACGAACCGGTGGGCCGCGGCGTCGTAGTAGGAGCCGGCGGCACGGTCGCCCAGTCGTGCGACGAGGGCCGCGGCGGAAGCGGCACGGGTCGCGGCCGGGGTGGCCGCGGAAGCGGGGGCTGCTGTGGCCGAGCCGGCGCCGGGGAGCAGAGCCGCGCCGGCCGTGAGAACCGCGACACTCGCTCCGGTGAGCGCGCGGGTGGTGAGAGCTGTTCGGCGTTGCGCCATGTGAAGCCTCCAGTGGGGGTTGCCCCGTCCGCTCGACGGGCCGGGGCCGGAGGGATGACAGACACGGGGACGTCCCAACCCGCAAGGGAGTCGGACGTGCCCATGCCAAACGCCGACGAGTATGGCGATGCGCTCTCCTCGCAACAAGGAATGATTCCGGCCGGACATCCGGTACGACGGGAGGCCAGGGGCGGCTGCCATCCGCGCACTCCGCGCCCCCGGCCCGACGCCCGGCGTCACGCACGGTGCCCGCCGGCGCTTCCGTCGTCCACGCTCGGTTCACCCATGGCTGGCCGGTACGCAACGATTCCGTCCGGAATCCGGACCAGCCGTCCTTGATTTAGAGCACTCTTGGCTCATCGATGACCTGACACGACCACACCGTCAACTACTGCCGCACACGGTCTCCATGGCCCACCCCCACCTGGGCGGGACGCGGCCAGGGGATCAGCGCCGGGACGCGGGCGCGGTAGGCCCCGTACACCGCGCCGAACCGGCCGGCCATCAGGCGGTCCTCGGCCCGGACCCGCAGCAGCAACCAGGGAACGGCGACTATGGGGAACGCGACCCAGACGCCGAAGCCACAGGCCAGCATGCCGCCGATGACGAGGCCGAGCAGACCTGTGTAGATGGGGTGGCGAACCAGCCCGTAGGGACCGTCCGTGCGTAGCTCGTGGTGTTCCTTGACCGTGGGAACGCTGGCCCACATGGTGCCCAGCACCCACCGGGCCCACAGCAGCAGGGCGGTGGAGGCGACGGCGAGCGCAGCGCCCAGCAGGGCCAGCTCGGGCTGCCAGTACCGCAGATGCCGCCAGAAGCCCCGGGAGTGGTCGAGCAGTATCGAGAACACGTAGACACCCGCGATCAGGAGGACCCGGCGGGGCACCGTACGACGCTGTCCATGCCACCAGCCGCGCAGGCCGGCGTGGCTCTTCACACCGAAGTAGAGGGCGCCCGCGATCCAGGCGGCATAAAAGATCAGGCCGCAGATTCCGATGAGCGTGACGAGTGCCGAGTGAAGCGATCCCATGCCTCAAGAGTGCTCCGCGAGCGCGATGGATCACCACCACCCACGGGTCGATGGACACGCCCCCACCGATCTCCACCCCAGGATGGAGACGGGTCACCTTGGTGCCGAAGTCGCGACGGGAATTGAATGCCTGTGACCGTCGGGTGAACAATGTGCAATTCGCGCACCGGAAGGCTCCGAAGCGCGTCGATATAATTGAGACAGACAAGACGAGAGCACGACGAGATCGCGCCACGGAGGGGATGATCGCATGAAGGAGATCAAAGTAAACAGGAATCTGCTGTTCCGTTCTCATCTTCCGGAAGAGAATACCTGGCCGGAGCGTGAGGACACGCCCCGCGGTGATATTCATGACGACGAGGGCGGAGAGGGAGACGGGATCCGCGAACCTCGCGTCGACCCGCCCGCCGGCCCCGGAAGTGGACAAGAACGCGCCATTCCAGCTGATGGCGAGTAAAAAAGAGAGTGTGAAGAAAGCGCCGATTCGCCATTGATGCGACTAGCGTTACCCCCCGACAGCGATCCCGAAAAGATCACTGATTCAGGGGGAAAAACAAGTGAAACGGCGCGTCATTTTCCTTCTGGCCGCAATAGCGAGTGTTCTCGCACTGCTGGCGGTCGGCCCGGCACAAGCCCAGGCGGCGACGAACGGTTCGGGCACGAACCGCACCACCGCACCACTGCCCAAGCAGGTGGAAAAGCGTATCGCCGAATTGAGGGCCAGGGGCGCGAAGATCCTCGACGTCACCTCGGCCCCGTATGAAAAGGTGTCCAAGAAAGCGAAGTCCTCGGGGGACGTTCTCGACAGACTCCCCTACGGAGGTAAGCCGAGCGGAAAGGCAGCGGCGAGTCCCGATGCCTATCCCACGGGGTGTGGCCTGTGGGTTCTCGTGTACCGCGAGGGCAACAGGATCTACAACTCCTCGCTGACCTCGTGCCTCTACCAGGTGCTGGACATTCAGATGCACAGCGGCCTGGCCTGGTCCCGGTGGTGGGGCTGGGAGGAGCTGTATGCGCAGACCTTCGACACCGACGACAGTTCGTCTCTCGACACCTACATCTGGGTGGACTGCACGGGAACGGGCACGCACGACTACCAGGGCGTGACCAACGGGTTCATCGAGACGTACAACGGCGATGAATACGAGGCGGCGGCGTACGACGAGATCGACCGCGTCGAATGCGGCTGACCGCTCCACCCCCGTGATACCGAGAGCCCGCATCCTTCCCGGGTGCGGGCTCCACCCACGCCCGACGCGAGTCAGCCTACCGGGCGGCCCGGGGACGCATGATGAGGGCCGCGACATGGTAAGCGCACGGCGTCGGTCCGGCGTTGGCATAGCCGTGGACGACGTCGGCGGCGAAGTACACCGAGTCGCCGGCACCGAGGTCCACGGCTCGGTCGGCGAGCGTGAGGCGCAGGGTGCCGGATTCGACGGCGATGAACTCGTGCGAGCCCGACGCATAGGCGGGGTACTGGCCGGCGTCGCAGCCCGGGGGCAGGACCGTGCGGATCCATTCGAAGTTCACGCCGGGTACCACCGGGGTCAGGATCGTCCGACGCCATCCGCCCGGCTCCTCGACGATGTCCTGTTCGGCGGCCCGGCGCACGATCACACGCAGATCCTGCGGCTCGGCCACCAGTTCGGCGAGAGGGACGCCCAAGCCGTCAGCGATGCGCGCGAGTACGACGACAGTGGGCGCCTTCTGACCGCGCTCGACCGACGACAGCATGCTCACGCTCACCTCGGCCGCGTCCGCCAGCTGCTGCAGGGTCAGGCCGAGTCCGTGCCGCGCCTTCTGCACACGGCCACCCAAGGTCACGAGATCCAGCATTCCTCTATAATAGCTGTGAATTTCACTATAGAGAAATGAGCGTGCCGTGATGACAGCTCCCCAGCCGGCCGTCCGTCCGGCCACCCCCTCCGACCTCAAGGCCGTCGCCGACATCTACACGCACTACGTCCGCCACAGCGTGGCCACCTTCGAGGGGATCCCGCCGACCGCCGCCGCCTGGGAGGGGCGGCTGGACGACCTGACCGCGCGGAAACTGCCCTTCCTCGTCGCCGAGTCGGACGGCGCGGTGGCCGGCTTCGCCTATGCGTCTCCGTGGCGCCCGAAGCCCGCGTACCGGAACACGGTGGAGGACACCCTCTACCTCGCGCCCGACGCCACCGGACGGGGGCTGGGCACGGCCCTGCTCGAAGCGGTCATCACCGAGTCGGCCCGGGCCGGGATGCGGCAGATGATCGCCGTCATCGCCGACACCGGCAGCGACGCCTCCCGCGCCCTGCACCGCCGCTTCGGCTTCACCGATGCCGGCCACCTCGTGCAGGTCGGCTACAAACACGGCCGCTGGATCGACACCTTCCTCATGCAGCGGGCGCTGACCACGGAGCACGGCCGACAGGTCCGGTGACACGCTCACCGCCGCGGACGATAAGTCAGATCTTGGTCCACGCACGCCCATTGACCGAGATCGCCCACATCCATAGCCTCCATCCTCATACATGAACGACTTCCTCAGGCGCATGAGGACATCGTTCATGGAGGCGACCGCGGTTCAAAGGGGAACGGGCCCATGCCACTTGTTGTCGTAGCCATCGCCGTACTGATCCTGCTCTTCCTGATGACGAAGCTGAGACTCAACGGCTTCGCCGCCCTGTTGTTCGTGGCCGTGGGTGTCGGCCTCGTCCGGGGCATCCCGCTGGAGAAGATCCCCGACGTGCGCTCCAAGGGCATCGGCGGGCAGATCGGCGACACGATGCTCACCATCGGGCTCGGCGCCATGGTCGGCAGGGTGATGGGCGACTCCGGCGCCGCCCAGCGGATCGCCGGCAAGCTGCTCGACCTCTGCGGCCCGCGCTGGGTCCAGGTCGCCATGGTGCTGTCGGCCATGCTGATCGGCGTCACCATGTTCTACGAAGTGGCCTTCGTCATCATCGTGCCGGTCGCCTTCACCCTCGTACGCGTCACGCGGGCGAATCTGCTGTGGGTCGGGCTGCCGATGTCGATCGCCCTGTCCACCATGCACAGCTTCCTGCCGCCGCACCCCGGGCCGACCGCGGTCGCCGCGACCTTCCACGCCTCGGTCGGACTGACCCTGTTCTACGGCCTGTTCATCGCCGTCCCGGTCGGCGCGCTCATCGCCCTGATCTGGCCCCGCCTGCCGTTCGTCCGGAAGATGAACCCCTCCATACCCACCGGACTGGTGAGTGACCGCGTCTTCACCGACGAGGAGAGCCGGGCATGGGCTGGTCACTGTCGGTGGCCCTGCTGCCCGTGGTGCTCATCGCCGGAGCCGCGGTGACCGGCCTGGCCGCCTCCGGATCGGGCCCGTGCTGCACTTCATCGCCTTCATCGGCTCGGCGCCCATCGCCCTGCTGCTCACGCTGGCCGCCGCGATCTGGGCGTTCGGTCCACGGATCGGGCGCAGCCTGGACGAGGTCAGCGCCTCCTGCCGGTCGGCCGCCCAGGCGATGGCGATGATCCTGCTCGGGATCGGCGCGGGCGGCGCGTTCAAGCAGGTCCTCGTGGAAGGCAGGATCGCGGACTACATCAAGCACACCACCGCCGACTGGTCCCTGTCGCCGATCATCCTCGCCTGGCTCATCGCGGCCATCCTCCGCGTGGCCCTCGGCTCGGCGACCGTCGCCGTCGTCACCGCCTCCGGCGTGGCACTGCCGCTGCTCGCCGGCAGCGGAGTCCATCCGGAGATCATGGTCCTCGCCGTCTCCTGCGGATCGATCGCCTTCTCACACGTCAACGACCCGGGATTCTGGATGTTCAAGGAGTACTTCAACCTGTCCGTCATCGACGCGATCAAGGCACGCACCACCTACACGACCGTGCTCTCGGTCCTGGGCCTCGGCGGCGTCCTCGCCATGGAGTCCATCCTGGACGCCCTCAACGTGTGACGCACCGCCCTCGCGGAGACGGGTCACGGCGCGGTCTCCCGTCCGCCGCCCGCGAGGAAGCCCAGGGCCACGGAGGCGTGGCAGGCGATGCCCGAGGCGATCACGTCCTCGTCGATGGTCATGCGGGGCGAGTGCAGTGACGGGGCCTCATCCGGTGCCAGGCCCGGCGGGCACACGCCGAGGAAGGCCAGGGCGCCGGGAACGGCCTTGAGGAGGTAGGAGAAGTCCTCGGCCGTCATGTGCGGGGTCGGCAGCACGTCCACCGCCGCTGCTCCGAGTGTTTCCGTGGCCGTCCGCAGGACGAAGTCGGTGAAGCCTGGGTCGTTGACCGTGACGGGGTAGCCCGGCGTGACGGTCACCTCGGCCTGTGCTCCGTGAGCGGCGGCCACGCCCTGGGCCACCCTGGTGATCGCCTCGTGCATCCGCAGCCGCGTCGGCTCCGACACGGTGCGCAGGGTGCCGCCCAGTTCGGCGGTGTCGGGGATGACGCCCGTGGCGGTGCCCGCGGTCAGGCGGGTCACGCTGAGAACGGCCTGGTCGTCGGCGGACAGGGTGCGGGTGACCATCGTCTGCAGGGCGAGCACGATCTCACAGGCCACGGGTACCGGGTCGCAGGCGGTGTGCGGCGCCGAGGCATGGCCGCCGCGTCCGCGGACGAGGACCCGGAACCGGTCGGAGGCCGCCATCTGCGGTCCGGGGCGCAGCCGCAGGGCGCCTGCGGGCAGGTTGGGGTGGACATGGAGGGCGAAGGCGGCGTCGGCCCGGTGTCCGGACGCCTCCAGCACACCCTCCTCGATCATCTGGCGGGCGCCGTGATGCCCCTCCTCGCCGGGCTGGAACATGAACACCACGCGTCCGGCGATGCGTTCGCGCCGCGCGGTAAGGAGCCGTGCGGCGCCCACCAGCATCGCCATGTGAGCGTCGTGCCCGCATGCGTGCATCTGTCCGGAGGTGCGCGAGGCGTACGGCGCGCCGGTCTCCTCGGTCACCGGCAAGGCGTCCATGTCGGCGCGCAGCAGGATCGTGGGGCCGTCGGCCGGTCCGGCGAGGGTGGCGGTGACGGAGGACAGCGCCCGGCCGGTACGGATCTCCAGGCCGAGACCGTCGAGCGCGTCCAGCACCAGACGCTGTGTGTCCGGCAGCTCGAGGCCCAGCTCGGGGCCGGCGTGCAGGGTGCGGCGCAGGGCGACCGCTCGAGGGGCCAGGAGGCGGGCCTCGTCGAGAAGGGACCGGGCGTCGGCGTCGTGCGGGGACGGGGCGTCGTACGGAGCCCGAGGCGGAGGCGTCATGCGGCCGTTCTCCTTCCCGGGCCAGGACCTCGGCGGCGCGCGGCCCGCAGCGCGACATCCTACGAGGAGGAAGTACTCCCCCACGGTAGGAACCGCGAGCCCGGGCTTGTCTCGACGACGACGGCCGGATCAAGGCCGACCCTGTGTTCCCGGGGCGTGTGCCGTAGGGGCGGCGGCCAGTGGCCTGGTGGCCGTCGAGAGCGCTTCGGCTGTCGCCTGGTCGGCCGGCAGGAACGCCTCCAGCTTCAGCTCGGCGAGTGTCACGTCGACGGCGGTGGCGAAGGTCGTCACGGTCGTCATCAGGCGCAGCTCACCGTACGAGGACCGCAGGCGGAGCGGAACCGCGAAACCGAGTGGCGCGTCGGACGGCTCCAGCTCGGCGACGTACCCGGCGAGCTCCGCGTGCAGCTCCTGAAGGTGGCCGAGGCGGGCCAGGATGTGCTGCGCCCATTCGGCGAGGTTGCGGATGCGGGGAGCCAGGCCGTCGGGGTGCAGCGCAAGGCGGTAGACGTTCGTGCCCGGACCCACCAGATGGGGGGCGGCGCCCTCGGTGATCAGGTCGAACGCGGAGTTCGCGGCGATGAGGTCACCGCGCCGGTCCAACACCAGCGCCGGATACGGCAGATGCCCGCGGAGGATGTGGTCGATCGCCGTGCGCACGGGGGCCAGCTCCGGGTCGTCGAGCGAGCTCTCGGGGTAGGCGGGCGCGTAACCGGCGGCCAGCAGCAGCTCGTTGCGCTCCCGCAGCGGTAGTTTCAGCGACTCGGCCAGGCGCACGACCATGTTCCGGCCGGGGACGGACCTGCCGGATTCGATGAAGCTGAGGTACCGCTGGGTGGTGCCTGCCCGCAGCGCCAGGTCGAGTTGGCTGAGATGACGGCGGGTACGACGGTCACGAAGCGCGCGAGGGAAGTCCACGGGCCTGTTGTAACGGCGGCGGAGGGTCTTCCGCCATTCCCTGCGGGGAATTGTCGCCACCCCGCTCCGGTCGTGACCATCGTCGGCATGGACATCGGTGTACTGCTTCCGACCGGAACCGCCCAGTGGGGCCCGGCCGACGACCCTCGCGAGCTGATCGCCTTCGGCCGCCACGCCGAACGCTCGGGCTTCTCCTCGCTGTTCGTCAACGATTCCCTGATCAGCCCGCGCATCGAGGCGCTCACGATGCTGGCCGCGCTCGCCCCGGCGACCGAGACCGTGACGCTGGGCACAGCGGCACTGATGCCGTTCCTGCGTCGGCCGATCCAGACCGCACAGTCACTCGCGTCGATCGACCTGCTGTCCGGTGGCCGGCTCACCGTGACCGTCGGCGCCGGCTTCCCCGGCCGCTTCGGGCGGCCCTTCTACACGCTGTCCGAGGTGCCGTGGCAGAGGCGTTTCGCCCGCCTGGACGAGACGGTCGCGCTGTGGCGGGCCCTGTGGGCGGGCGCCGACTCCTTCCACGGCGAGATCCTCCGGTTCACCGGCATCCCGCCCATGACCAGGCCGTCCCGAGCCGGCGGCCCGCCCATCTGGCTCGGCGGCGCGACCCCCGCAGCACTCGCGCGCACCGGCCGGATGTACGACGGCTGGCTCCCCTACCCGCCTGACCCCGCCGTCTACGCATCCGGCCTGCTCGATGTCCGCAAAGCGGCGGCCGACGCCGGGCGTACGGCCGAGGACATCACCCCCGCGCTGTTCGTCTCGGTGCGGATCGACGACGACATGGAGAGCGGCCGTCGTGCGCTGGACGACTACGCGCGGGCCACGTACGGCATGCCGCTGCACGAGCTGGAAACGATCCAGGCGGTTGTCACCGGCTCCGCGGACCAGGTACTCCAGCGCCTGGGACAGTACGTCGCCGCGGGCGTCCGCCACATCGTCGTACGCCTCGGCGCCCTGGACCTGCGCTCCCAGCGCGACCAGCTCGAACGGGTCGCGGCGCTGATCCCCGCCGTCCGGAAGGCAGCGGATCACGCCGCCACCACGGAAGGCTTCTGAACCCCCGCTGGCGCAACGCAACCGCACCTGCGTCATGGGGGACGTCACCCGGAGGCTCCGCGCGTGGTTCAGTGCGCCGCGCGGAGTTCGGCGTACAGCTCCGGGCCCGTCCATGTGCGCGGGCTGGACTCCGCCTCGTGGACCAGGGCGGCGAGGCGTGCGTTCACGGGCGCGCTCAACCCGTGGGCGGTGGCGAGGGCGACGATCTCGCCCTGCAGGGAGTCGATCTCCGTGGACCGGCCGCGCCGCAGGTCCTCCCACATCGAGGAGCGCGCGTGGGCGTCGATGCGGAGGGACGCTGCCGCCACCCGGCGGAAGAGGGCGTCGGGCAGCCCCAGTACATACGGGGTGACGCCGGGCGCGGTGGGACCGAGGCGGGCGGGAGCCACCCCGGCCGCCCGGTACGCGGCGAGGGCCTCGCGCTGGCACAGGGCGAGGCAACGACGGTACGTCCGCTGGGCGAGCTGGTCGCGCAGCGGCAGCCCGGAGAGGGCGTTGATCGCGTTGTTGAGGTTCATCAGCAGCTTGGCGTGCTGCACTTCGGACATGTCGGTGCGTGCCTCGAAGGCCAGGCCCGCCTCACGGAAGGCGGCGAAGAGCGTGTCGTCGGGCTCGGTCATGAGCTTGCCCGGCATGCCCTGGTGCACGGTGCCCGGCTGGGACTGCACCACGTTGTACGGCACCATGCCGGCCAGCACGGTGTGGCCGGGGAGCGCGGCTCGAAGCGTGGCGGGGTTGTGCAGGCCGTTCTGGAAGCTCACCACGACGGTGTCCGGGGCGAGATGAGCGGCGAGGCCCTTCGCGGCGGCCTCGGTGCCGGCGGTCTTCACCGTGACCAGCACATAGTCGGCGCCTGCCGCGGCCTCGGGGCCGGTGGCCAACGTGAGCCGGTCCGGCGCGAGGTGGACCGGCGGCCGTACGGAGGTACTGAGGGTCAGTCCCCGCTCGCGCAGCACATCCATGCCGGCGGGCCGGCCGATGAAGGCCACGTCATGTCCGGCGGCGACGAGATGGCCGCCGAGGTGACAGCCGATACTGCCGGCGCCGAGAACGGCGAAGCGGGCCTTGGGCATGGGGTGACTCCTGTGGAAGTGCGGGGCCGGGCAGGGGCCAGCATGGACCAGGGGCACGCCGGCTGACCAGGCCCGTCCTGCTGCCGCTTGCCGACTGCGGATGCAATGCCGCGCGAGACCGGTTCGCCCGTGCGGCCTCAGTGGTGGACCAGCCGCATGCCGGCCTCGTGCAGGCGGTCACTCGCGGCCGGGGTCAGGTTGTTCAGGCGCTCGAGCTGACCGGCGGTCAGTGTGAGGGCGTCGGCGGCGGTGTTCTCCTCGACGCGGGAGACGCGCTTGGTGCCGGGGATGGGCGCGATGTCGTCGCCCTGGGCGAGCAGCCAGGCCAGGGCGACCTGGGCCGGGGTGGCACCGGCCTCGGCGGCGACCGCCTCGACCTCCTCGACGATGCGGAGGTTGCGCCGAAGGTTCCCCGGTGTGAAACGCGGGTTGTCGGCGCGCCGGTCGTTCGTGGCGAAGTGGTCGGTCGAGCGGACCGTGCCGGTGAGGAAGCCGTGGCCCAGCGGCGACCAGGGCACCAGCCCGATGCCTAACTCCCGCATCAGCGGCAGGATTTCGGCCTCCACGTCCCTGGTCCACAGGGAGTACTCGGACTGGAGGGCGGCGATCGGATGGACGGCGTGAGCACGGCGGATCGTCTCGGGGGCCGCCTCGGACAGGCCGATTGGTGGCCACCGCCGACGTCGGGAGCGTGATCGCGGGTTCACCGCAGGCGCCGAGGGTGGCGAAGACGCCGGCCAGGGCCAGCAGGCCCATGGGCGCGCCGATGTCGAGGCGGCCGCTGACGGTGTTGACGATGAGGTCGAAGGTGCCCGCCAGGTCCTCGAAGGTGGCGGGGTCGCCGGTGGCGCGGTAGTCGTCGGCGCCCAGCTTGATTCCTTCGTCCTTCTTGGCCAGGGTGCGGGACAGGACGGTGACCTCGGCGCCCAGGGCGCGCGCCAGTTTGATCGCGATGTGCCCGAGACCGCCGAGGCCGATGACGGCGACCTTCTTGCCGGGCCCGGCTCCCCGGTGCGCCAGCGGCCACCAGGTCGTGGCGCCCGCACACAGCAGCGGCGCCGACTCGTCCAGGGCGAGGCCGTCGGAGATGCGCAACACGAAGTCCTCGTCGACGACGACGTGGGTGAAGTAGCCGCCCTGGGTGAGGGTGCCGTCTCGGCCGACCACGCCGTAGGTGAAGGTGTTGCCCCGCAGGCAGTACTGCTCCTCGCCGCGCACGCAGTGGGCGCACTCCCGGCAGGAGTCGACCAGGCAGCCGACGCCGACCCGGTCACCGACCCGGTACTTCTCCACCTCCGAACCCACGGCGCCCACCACACCGGCGATCTCGTGGCCGGGGACGACCGGGTAGGTCCGCGGCCCCCACTCACCGCGCACCCAGCTGATGTCGGAGTGCGCCGCAGTACATGATCTCGATCAGCACGTCGCGCGGGCCGAGGTCGCGACGCTCGATCCGGGCGCGAGCGAGGGGTGCGGTCGCGGAGGAGGCCCCGTACGCGTCGACGCTGAGCATGGGGTTTCTCCAGAGCCGGTGGGACCAGGGGGAAAGGGGCCGACGGGGGCGGGTCCCTCATCCACGATCAGCAAGCCTGCCGCCGTCGCTCGCCGCGTGGCAGGCCGGGCTGGGCCAGGGAGCGCTGTTCGGTGGAGTGCCAGGGCACCCCACGCGCCTTTCCCGCGTGTGGGGGTCTCCTTACACTGGCCGGCACCGGGTCACGCTGCAGGAGGTTGCCTGCGTTCGAAGCCGCGTGCCATGCGCTGTTCGAGCCTCGCTCGGCAGTCCGGCCACTCCTCCGTGGTGATCGAGAAGATGGCGGAGTCACGCAGCCGACCGTCCTCGCCGGGCACCCAGGACCGGGACCAGTTCCGCAGCACGCCCTCGAACTGTGCGCCCACCCCTGCTATCGCGGCCCTCGACCGGCTGTTGCGGGCGTCGGTCTTCAAGTCGACGCGTGCCACGCGCCAGTTCTCGAACGCGTGCCGGAACAACAGGTACTTGGCCTCGGTGTTCACGCCCGTGCCCTGGGCCGATGCCGCAAGCCAGGTGAAACCGACCTCGATCGCGCACAGTTCGCCGGTCGTCGGCCACAGCCTCGGATCCCAGTAGGCCGTGGCCCCGATCGCGCGCCCCGACGCCACCTCCACCTGTGCGTACGGGGCCAGCTTCCCGGCGGCGGCACGGGCGAGCTGGGCATCGATGTATCCCTCGACCTCGGACGCCGTGGGCACCCACGTGAACCGATAGGAGTTCCGGTCCTCTTCCGCCGCCACGGCCAAGTCCGCCGCATGGCGGTGATCCAGCGGCTCCAGGCGCACGAGCGCGCCTTCCAGAGCCGGTCCCTCAAGCATGAAACTCATCGATCACCCATCGAGTGCCCGTGCGGATGGTGGCATCCGGTTGTCGTGTCCGGGCCGCGGGCCCAGGCCCGTAGCGTTCCAGAGCCTTCGTGTCCTGTCGCGCGAATTCGGCGCGGTGGGAAGTCGGGTCCGGACGCCGACGCCGACGGACTGATGCCTACGCCGGCGCCGGAGAGGGCGAGGACGAGGTCTGCCCGTGCCGTTCCTTCGCCGACAGTTGGTCCAGGAGCACCATCGCGTCGTGGTCCGGGGTGCCGGGTTCGGCGAAGAAGGCGACCAGGAACTGCCCGTGGGTGCCGTTCAGGGTCATGCCCGGGAAGCCGAGGGTGATGTCACCGACCTCGGGGTGGTGGAAGAGGCGGCGGCCCCGGGTGTCGCCGACGACGTCGTACTTCTCCCATGCTCGGGCGAACTCCGGTCTTCTGTCGGACAGTTCGTCGATGAGGGGTGACCAGGTCGGGGGCGTCCGGCTCGACTCCGCGCAGGCCTCGCAGCCACGCCACGACGGAGCGTACGGCGTTCTCCCAGTCACCGAACAGATCGCGGGCCGCCGGGTGTGGACGACGTACCGGGCCAGGTTGCGCCGCTCCGCGGGCCACTCCTCCAGCCCGGCGAAGAGCGCCAGCCCGCCGGGATTCGCGGCGAGCAGGTCGAAGGAGCGTCCCACGACATAGACGGGGTGCGGACGCATGCTCTCCATCAGCCACTCCACGCCCTCGGGCAGGGCGCGGTCGGGCACGGTCGCGGGCACCACCTTGGGCCGGCCGGGGCCCAGTGCCAGCTCCCGCAGGTGCCGGCGCTCGGAGTCGTTCAGGCGCAGCGCCTGGGCCAGGGCGTCGACCACGGAGGCGCTGGGATGGGTCTCCGTACCGCGCTCCAGGCGGGCGTACTAGTCGATGCTGATGCCGGCGAGCGTGGCCAGTTCCTCGCGGCGCAGGCCCGGGGTGCGGCGCAGCCCGCCACCGGTCGGCAGACCCGCCTCCTGCGGGGCGACCCGGGTCCGCCGGGCGCGCAGGTCAGCACAGGTCGTGGGGTGCCCTGCCACACCACGGAACGCCGGTCCCCGGCACACCAGTGCCTGTCAGCCGGACCGCGGCCACGGCACGCTGGGGGTCGTCCATGTGAACGGCGGCCTCTACGTCCGTGCGGTCCATGGCCCCGGATCGGCCTGGTACCGCGCGACCCGGGCCCGCCAGGAGGGGCACATCCGGGCTGGCGGTGTGTCGAAGGACGTCTCGCTCGTGGACGCCCCTCAGCGGATCAATGCCGCCGTGGACACCGCGTACCGCGCCACGTACGGGCGCTACGCCATGGAGATCGTCAAGACCGTCACCGGCCCCGGGGCGAGCTCCACCGCGATGCGGCTCGACCCGCGCCGGCCCTGACCCCCACCTGCCCCGGCCGCACCACCGTCCGGAGTCACCCTTGCTCGGCCTCGAACTCGTCGTCGTCCTCGGCGTGGCCGTCCTCCTGTGCCGCATCGTGAGCGACCGTCTCCGCCTGCGGACCATCTCCCTGCGGGAGATCCGCCGTGACCCGCGCGGCATCATCCTGGTCAGCACCGTGCTGGTGATCGTCACGGCCTGGGCGGTGGCCGCCGTGGCGCACGGCCTGCGCATGCCCTGGGTGCCCGCCTGGGTGCTCGGTGCGGCCGTCGCCCCGACCGACGCCACCGCGGTCGAGGTGGTGGCCCGGCTGCTCCCGCGCCGCAACCTCACTCTGCTACGCGCCGAGAGCCTGATCAACGACGGCACGGCCCTCGTCGTCTACGGGCTCGCCGTGGGCATCACGGTCGGTGAGGAACACTTCAGCGTGCCCCGCGTGGGCGGCCTGTTCCTGCTCTCCTACGCGGGCGGCGCGGCGGCGGGCGCGCCCACCGCGGGACTGGCGGCGCTCATCCGCCCGCACGTGCCGAACCCCGTCCTGGGCACGACCGTGGTGGTCCTGGTGCCGTTCACCGCGTTCCTCCTCGCCGAGGCGGTGGCGGCCTCCGGGGTCCTCGCGGACCTCGTCGGGATCGGGTCACAGTCGGCCGTACGAGGCCTGAACAGCACCGGCCTCGCCCATGCCCTGATCGCCGTGGCGGCCGTCTCCGCGACACTGGTCGTTGTCCGCTTCGGCTTCACCTTCCTGGCCGTACGCGTCATCCGGCTCCTCGACCGCCGTCCCCGGCAACGCCTGCGCCGTATGAACGAGCGTGCTCGAGTGGTCGGTGCCCTGTCCGGCTTCCGGGGCGCGGTCTCGCTGGCGGTCGCGCTGTCCGTGCCCACCAGCCTGGACTCCGGAGCGCCGTTCCCGGACCGCGACACGATCATCTTCGTGACGGTCGGCGTCATCGCCGTCACCCTGATCGGCCAGGGCCTGCTCCTCCCCGCCGTGGTCCGCTGGGCCCGCCTCCCCCAGGACACCACGCTGGAGTCCGAGCGCCTGCTCGCCGACACGACGGTCACGGAAGAGGCTCTCAAGGCCCTGCCGCGGGTCGCCGCCGAACTGGGCACCGACCCCGACGTCACCGAACGACTGCGGGACGAATACGAGACCCACCTGATCACGGTCCGCACGCGAGGCTCCGCAGCCGACGAGCAGACCGAGCCCGTCGTACGCCACGTGCGGCACTACACCGCACTGCGCCTCGCCCTCCTCACCCACAAACGCGCCACCGTCATCCGCCTGCGCGACGAGCACCGCATCGACGACACCGTGCTCGAGACGGCCCACGTCACGACCAGTCACTCGGTCACCAGTCGATGTGTGCGGTGATCCATCCGTCCAAGCCGTCCTTGTCGCCCGCGGGAGGCAGGTCGGGAGCGCAGGAGAGCGGTGTGCAGGACAGTTGCAGGTGGGTGAGGTAGCCGTAGGGGCCGTTGTCCGCCGTCGGCCCGAGGATGAGGGCGTGGGTGGGGGTGCGCCAGATGCGGTGCGTCAGTGCGGGGCCGGCCGCCACGGTGTAGGACGAGGCAATCGTCCGCTCAGGGGCTTCGCCCAGGTGCTCGGTGACCGCTTGCGCCGCCTGCGCGAGTACGGCCTCGCAGTCCTCGTCGGTGGAGGGTCTGCGGCTGGTCCAGCCGGGCACCTTTTCCCAGCCCTCGATATAGCCGTACAGCCATGGGCCGTTGGTCATGTCTTCGTCCTTCGGGTCGACCGGGTACATCTCGCCGAAGACGAGGAACGTCCGTGCGTCGGGATCTCCGAACGGATTGCCGACATCGCTGCAGACCACGTGGTGGTGAGCGGTGCGGAAGGAGTCGCAGACCAGGTGCTCCCATTCCCATCCGCGACGCTGCATCTCCTCGGCCACGGCGTCGAATTCGTCAGGCACCGGCGGGGCTGTCGGCAGAGCGACCAGCTCCGCAACGGCCTCGACGGTCAACGGACAGTGCACGAGGGCGTGTACGGGGATCGGCATGTCGATCACTCTAGTGTGCGTGGAGGCGCCGAGGTCGGCCACTGACCGGAGTGGATCACTCCATGGCGGAAGTCGCCGGATCCATGCACCTTTTCACAGGCCGACCTCGCGTACGCGAGTGCGGTAGGCCTGTGGTGACTCGCCGTACCGCTGTTTGAAGGCGCGCGAGAAGTAGAACTGGTTGCGCAGGCCGACCCGGGAGGCGGTCTCTCCGACCTGGAGGTCGGTGAACCGGAGCAGGCGTGATGCCTCGAGCATGACCCGCTCCATGAGCAGTGTCTTCGTCGGGCGGCCGGTGCTGCCGGACAGCGCGCGGGCCGGCTGCGGTGCCGGTACGCCGAGTGCGTCGGCGTAGTGGTCGACGTCGTGGTGGTGGGCGAAGTCCCGCTCCAGCAGGGCCACGAACCGGCGGTGCAGTCGTGTGTCGGCGTCCTCGCTCGTCGGCCCTGGGCGTGGGCGTCGTCGTGGTAGCGCTGGGTCCACAGCAGCAGGGTGAGGAGCAGGTGCCGGTGCACCTCCGCGTTCAGCGCGTCGTGCGGTCTCCGTGCCTCGGTGGCCAGGAGGTCGACCAGCCCGTCGATCCGTGCCGCGTCCGCTGCCGGCACGCTCACCGACTGGACTCCGTAACGTCCCACGAGCCAGACGGAGTTGACCCGGGTGACGGAGCCCTCGTAGAGCATGACCTCGCCGAAGCCGACGACCGCGCCGTCCACATCGGTCATCTGCTCGTACCGGTACAACTGGCCGCGTCCGACCAGGGTCAGGCTGGGCGAGGTCACCTCCAGCGGAACGCCGTCGATCACCTGCCGACCGGTGCCCGAGCCGGCCCAGAACAGGGTGTGGAAATCCTGGCGCAGCTCGACGTGGCACCCGGTCTCGTCCTCGGGCACACCCGCCCGGATCCGCACGACGTCGAGTGAGGGGCCACCCTCCGGCAGACCGCGCACCGGCACCTCACGTGCGCCGCCCGCCCTCCGGGGGAACCGGGCGAGCCGCCGCCCCGGTGCCTGCCGCACGTCTCCGCCCCCGCGCCCGGTACCGCGGCGGCACTCGTCGGGCCGACCGTGTCCATTTCCCGCGCATCCGTGGCCCCACCCTCCGCGTGACGGCCCTAGGCCTGCTCCCGGCCATCCGGACCGGTCCCGGCCGGCAGGGTGCGCACGGCTCGGGCGACGTCCGCGCCGAGGTTGTCGAGGCTGTAGTCGGGGCCGAGGATCATGCGGCGCAGCTGGGGCATGGCGATGCTCCAGCCGGCCAGGGCGAGGGTGAAGAACACGCGGGTACGTGCGTCGCCGCCCGCGCCGCCGGATTCCGCCGCGTCGATCTTGTCCTGGTAGTGGCGGGTGCGGGTCTCCTCGGCTGGGACGGGCTGCTCGCCGATCTCCAGGGCCTCCCACATCACCAGGCGCAGCGCCTCGGGGTGGGCCCGGTGATAGGCGAAGAGGCGCTCCGCGTAGCCGGGCAGGTCCTCGCTGGGCGGTACGGCCTCGGCCAGCGCGGCCAGCGCGCGCTCCAGGACGACGGCGAAGAGCTTGTTCTTGTCGCCGAAGTAGTCGTAGATCGCGCGCTTGTTGGCCTTGGCCTCGGCGGCGATGCGGTCCACCCGGGCACCGGAGACACCGTGCGCGGCGAACTCCATGGTCGCCGCCGCGAGAATGCGCTCTCTGGTCGCTGCCGAGTCGTATGCCATGCACTCATGGTAACGAACCAGTTCGTTTGGGAGCCAGCTCGACCGTGCCCGAGGCGACCAGGTCGACCAGCTCCGGCAGGATCTCGCGGGCGGTCGCGTTGTGGCGGCCGTCGGTCCTGGCGCCGATCCGCGCGGCCCGTTCCATGGCGACGGTCGTCTGGATGCGGTCCGGCGGCACACCGAGATCGACGGCGAGGTCCAGGTACTCCGGCCCGTACAGGTCGATGAACGCGTCGACCCCGCCCGCGCCGGCCGCTTCCTCGATCCGCTCACGGAGCCCGTCCCCGTACGGCACCGGGACGACGCCGTGCTGGTCGAGCCACTCGGCGTTGGCCTCCGAAGCGATGTCGAGCACGCGCACGCCCCGGCCGGTGAGCAACTGCACGAGAAGCGTGCCGACCCCGCCGGCCGCGGCGGACACCACGACCGTCTCCCCGGGCTGGGCGCCGACAGCACGGGCGGCCGCGTACGCCGTGGCGCCGACCATGTGCAGCGAGCCGGCCACCTCCCAGCTCAGCCGGGCCGGCTTGGGTGCCAGGTGGACCGCCGGGACGGCCACATGCGTGGCCTGCGCGGCCGGACCCGGCATCCAGCCCAGTACCTCGTCGCCGACGGCGATCCCGTCCACCCCGGCACCGACGGCCACGACGACGCCGGCGAGGTCACTGCCCTGGCCGGAGGGGAAGTCCACCGGGAACAGGTCCGGGACGCCTGCTACGGCTTGGCGCCCGACCCGTCGACCAGGACCGGAACGGCCCGGGACTCGGAGAGCCGGGCGCGCAGCCGGGCGGCGTCCTGGCCGGGCGGCAGGCCGTAGGCGCGGCGGTATTCGCGGTTGAACTGGGTGGCGCTCACGTAGCCGACGGCCTGGGCCGCCTCGGCCGCCGTGACATCCCCCGCGAACATCCGGCGGCGCGCTTCCTGCAGCCGCAGGTGTTTCTGGAACTTGAGCGGGCTCATGCCCGTCGCCGCCTTGAAGTGCCGGTGCAGCGTGGCCGGGCTCATGCGGGCCACCTCGGCGAGCTCGTCGATGCCGAGCGGTTCGGTGTAGTGGTCGCGGATCCAGCGGGCCGCCGTACGGATCCGGGAGGCCGCGGAGTCGGCCATGGACCAGTGCCACAGGACGGGTCCGAGCGGACTGCGCAACAGCCGGTAGAGGATCTCGTCCTCGATGCGGCCGGCGAGCGGGCCGATGTCCGCCGGGGTGTCGAGGAGGAGGATCCAGCGGGTGACCGCGTCGGCCAGTTCCGGCGCCATGGGTGCGGTCACCGCGGCGGTGACGGCCGGTGGTGACGACTGGCCTGCCTCCTCCAGCTCCATCTGCACGGCGGCGAGCGCCTGGCTGTCGAGCCGCATCACCGCGGCGCGGTAGGGAACCTTCTCGAAGGCCGCGGTCACCGGCACGTCGAGGGTGATCAGGGCCATCTCACCGCGAGGCGTGATCCAGCTGTGCTCGCCCGCCGCGGTGCGCTTGGCACCGTCGGCGATGAAGCAGATCATCGGCTCGTACATCACCTCCATCGGTTCGAGGAGTTCGTCGAGCGCGACCAGCGAGAGCCTGGGTACGGCGGTCTCGGACCAGGTCCCCTGGCAGTGCCGCTCGATCGCACGGGCGAGGCGGTCCAGCATGGGATGTCCTTCGCTTGAGAGGATCAGGCAATCCTATGCGATCGGTGCCCCATGACGTCCCGGCGCCGTGTTCCTAGCGTGGAGGGCATGACACAGCACGACACGAAGCTCCCCCACCGCACCCTCGGCACCCAGGGTCTGCGGGTCGGCGCCGTCGGCCTGGGCACCATGGGCATGACCATGGCCTACGGGGCCGCCGACGAGCAGAGCAGCATCTCCACCCTCCGCCGCGCATACGAACTCGGCGTCACCCTCTTCGACACCGCCGAGCTGTACGGCATGGGCACGGGCAGCAATGAGCAGCTCCTCGGCCGCGCCCTGAAGGACGTCCGTGACGAGGTCGTCCTCGCCACCAAGTTCGGCTTCGACCTGAGCGACCCCACGAAGATCGGCGCCCTGGACAGCCGCCCCGAGCACATCCGCGAGGTCACCGAGAACAGCCTGCGCCACCTCGGCACCGACCACGTCGACGTGCTCTACCAGCACCGCGTCGACCCGGACGTGCCGATCGAGGACGTGGCCGGAACGGTCGGCGAGCTGATCGCCGAAGGCAAGGTGCGCTACTTCGGCCTGAGCGAGGCCGGCCCCGACATCATCCGCCGCGCCCACGCCGTCCACCCGGTGTCCGTGCTGCAGACCGAGTACTCGGTGTTCGAGCGGGCCGTCGAGGCCGACGTACTGCCGGTCGTCCGCGAGCTGGGCATCGGCTTCGTGCCGTACTCCCCGCTGGGCCGCGGCTTCCTCACCGGCGCGGTGAAACCGGCCGCCGCGTACCCGGCCGACGACATGCGCAGCTGGGACGAGCGCTGGCAGCCCGGCAACTACGAGAGGAACCTGGCCGCCGTACGCGAGCTGACGGCCCTGGCGGAGAGCAAGGGCATCGCGGTGACCCAGCTCGCCCTCGCCTGGCTGCTGGCCCAGGGCGACGACATCGTGCCGATCCCGGGCACGCGCAGCCCACACCGTCTGGCGGAGAACGTCGCCGCCGCGCACGTCACGCTCTCCGCCGAGGATCTGGCCCGCATCCAGGAGATCCTCCCGCACGGCGCGGCCGGCGCCCGCTACCCCGAGCACGCGATGCCGGCCTGGTAGCCCCACCGGCCGACGTCCGCACGGTCAGGCGTTGAACCGGTACGCCCCCGCCCGGGCCCGGTAGACCTTGTACGCCGCGTCGCCGGAGGTGTCGTCCCGCACGAGGACGACATCCCGGGGCGCGGTGACGGGCCTGCCCTGGGTGGGGACCCAGATCTCCGCCTCCGTGTTGTACGGGACGGTGACCGCGAGGTCGATCCTGCCGTCGGGCCGGCGCCGCCATTCCGACGACACCCTGCCGCGCACGGTGTCGATCGAGGCGCTGACATGGTCGAGGGTCGCGGGCGCGAGGTCGGTGTCCTGAGTGTCCTTCGGGACACGGCTGTTGACCGCGGCCGAGGGGATGTACGGGCGAATGCGCAGCGACGCGTAGGCGGTTGAGGTCGGCCTGATCCCGGCCAGGCTCTGGTAGAACCAGGTGGCCACGTTGGAGCGGTAGTGGTGGTCGACCGAGAGCCGGTCGGTCCACTGCTCCCACAGCGAGGTGGCGCCCTTGGCGATCTGGTAGACGTAGCCGGGCGCGCCGGTCTGGGTGACGGCCTTCAGCGCGGTGTCCGTGTAGCCGTACTCGCTGAGGATGTTGAACTCGTAGCGCGACCCGTACATGTCGTTCTGGATGTGATGGTCGGCGGCCACGATGCGGTCGGCGAGGAGCTTCGCGAGCGCCTTCCGGTTCTCCGCCAGCGTCTTCGACCCGGCGAGATGGCGCGGGTCGTCGGGGTCCAGGTCCGCACCGGGCACCAGGTCGAAGGCGATGGCCAGCGCGTTCTCGCTGGAGATGCTGCCCTGGGTGAAGCGCCCCTGGGAGGCGTCCCAGTAGTGGGCGATGAACTCACCGGCGTGCCGCTGCGTGAGGCTCTGTTCCGCGTCCTGGAAAGCGTCCGGCGCCTCTACCTCAGCGAGAACTCCGGCACCAACCTCGCCGTCCTGGTCGCGGAGATCCGCACCTTGCCCGAACTCAACGCCGCTTTCCTGCGCACGGTGATCGGCCCGCGCCGACAGGCCCTCTACGACCTGCTCGCCACGGCCCAGCGACGCGGCGAGCTCCGCCCGGACCTCGACCCGGCCCTCATCGGCGAGCTCATCATCGGCCCGGTCCTCTCCCGCTCCCTCCTCCACCCCGACGCACCGCAGCCCGACGCCCGCTTCTCGAGGCAGGTGGTCGACTCGGTACTCGACGGCATCGTGCCCGCGTCACGCTGACGCCGGCGGACCTGTCGGACCCCGGCCGAAGACTGCCGGCCCAGCCTGCGGGACGCCGCCAGGCCCGACGCGACGACGGCCGGGCGTACGGCCCGTAGGCCGACGGAGCCGGTGCTGACGACGGCCGGCAGGGCCGCGATGGTCTCGCCGACGGTGTCGAGAATGCGGGTGGCGACGGAGTCGACTCCGTGGGCCGTTTCCTCGTGGCCGACGGCCACGCCCGTCTCGCGGCACTCGGCCGGCATCGCCCGCAGCCGGGCGGGATCGGTGACCGTGCATTCGGTGTAGGCCACCGGGCCCCGGGCGATGGCCTGTTCCACCGTTACGGGGCCGACGTGCACGAGGAGTACCTTGCCCACACCGGAGGAGTGCAACGGCGGCTTGCCGCCGATCCTCGACACGAGGTCCACCTCGTTGCCCGCCACAGCCGCTCCACGAGGACCGGTCGTTCATGAACGGCAGTGCGGCGGTGCGCAGCGGAACGCTCAGCGGTGCCAGTGTGCCCGGCTGCCACAGCCGGAGGCCCACGGTGAACGCGCCGTCCGGAGCCCGCTCCAGCGCCCCGGCCTCGACGAGTTCCAGCGCCGGCCGGCGCACTGTGGCATGAGGCAGCCTGGTCGTCCGGCAGACCGAGGCCGAATGGCGGCAGGCCATCGACTTCCTCACCGCAGCCGGTCACATCACCACCGACCGCCGCCAGGAGTTCGTGCTGCTCTCCGACGTCCTCGGCGCCTCCACGCAGACCATCAACGTCACCAACGAAGCCACCGTCGTCGTTGCGTTCTTCGTGGAGGGCGCCCCGGAGATCCCGCTGGGCGGAGATCCGCCGCGCCGCGGGCCGGGCGCCGGATCGCTGAAGCGTTCGGCGCCGCTCCCGCTGTCGAGGGTCTGCAGCGTCCTCGGCGTGCCGTGGACGCGGCGAAGGCACTGCGCGACCGCTCAACGAGGCCGACATCGAGGGTGCCGTGCGCGCGATCCTGGAGGCGGTCCCGCCGAGCAACCCGCGCCCTGTGACCGCCGGCGGTCTCCGGCGACCGCTCGATGCCGCGTGGCTCGGCGCGGATCCCCTCACCGTTTAGGCAGGAAGAGCGCCGCATCGGTACGGAATCAGCGCGCGTGAGCGTACAAACGCCCGCGTCGCCTCGGCAAGAGGCGACGCGGGCGAGGGTCACTGACCTCAGACCAGCTGCGCGGACACGATCGTCACCGGCTCCACCGGCACATCACGGTGCCCGGCCCGGGACGTGGTGGGCACGCCCTCAATGGCGTCCACCACGTCGTTGCCCGCCACGACCTTCCCGAACACGGCGTAACCCCAGCCGTCCTGCCCCGGGTAGTTCAGGAATTCGTTGCCGGCGGTGTTGATGAAGAACTGCGCACTCGCCGAATGCGGGTCCGACGTGCGCGCCATCGCCACCGTGTACTTGTCGTTGCGCAGGCCGTTCTTGGCCTCGTTCTCCACGCGCTGCGGCGCGGGCTTCTGCTCCATGTCGGCGGTCAGGCCGCCACCCTGAATCATGAAACCGGGGATCACCCGGTGGAAGATGGTGCCGTCGAAATGGCCGGACCGGACATATTCGACGAAGTTCGCGACCGTCTTGGGCGCCTTCGCATCGTCGAGTTCCAGGGTGATGTCCCCGGCCGAGGTGTTCAGCAGTACTGTGCTCATTCGGCCATCTTATGCCTGTGCCTCGAAGAACTCCGGGAGCGCCCCGAGCCCTGTCCTGCCGACCGCCCCGCCCTCTGGATACATGGAGATGGACAGACGGCCGGTCGGGCGGCAGCCGGGTGAACGCGCATGCCGGCCGACGCACCGGTGGATGCCCATGCCGAAGCCGACGTGGCCAGAGGGGGCACGGGTGAGGTCGTAGCGGTCGGAGTCCGCCCAGCGAGCCGGGTCGAGGCTGGCCGCGCCCAGGAACGTGAAGAAGGTCTGCCGCGTTGCCACTCCTCGGGGTGGGTGGCGAAGGCGTACAGACAGGCGGCCGAACCGTGCACCGTGGTGTCGACACCGGCGGTGAGGAGCGAGCACACCACCAACGGCACCTGCTCGTAGGGCAGTTCACCACGGTCGGCGGCAGCCCAGATCGCCGCGCCGAAGCCGTCCTCGCTCAACGCCTCCCGTTCGCGCTGGGCGTTCACCCATGCCGGCAGGTCGGCCATCCGGCGGGCGTCGGCCGCGACGAGGTCGTTGCGTGGGCCGAAGGCGTTGAAGGCCATGTTGGCGTACGGCAGCAGGTTCTCCCGGTCGTCCGGGCCTAGATGATCTATTCCAAGGGGTCAGTGATCGTAGGCGATCAGTGAGCGCAGGACGAGCTGGCCGGTGTGATCGTTGTGCCAGGTCGCGGCGGTC
>NZ_JBIRXG010000022.1:0-157850 GCF_044388685.1 Streptomyces sp. NPDC020192
CTCGGCGACCGCGACGCCGTCCGCACCCCGATGCAGTGGACCCCCGACCGCAACGCCGGCTTCTCGTCCAGCGATCCCGGACGACTCTTCCTGCCGACGATCATGGACCCGGTCTACGGCTACCAGGTCACCAACGTGGAAGCCGCGATGTCCTCGCCGTCGTCGCTGCTGCACTGGACCCGCCGCATGATCGAGATCCGCAAGCAGAACCCCGCCTTCGGACTGGGGTCCTACAACGAACTCCAGTCCTCCAACCCGGCGGTGCTCGCCTTCCTGCGCGAGTACGGCGACGACCTCGTGCTGTGCGTCAACAACTTCTCCCGCTTCGCCCAGCCGACCGAACTCGACCTGCGAGCCTACGACGGCCGGCATCCGGTCGAGCTGATCGGCGGGGTGCGCTTTCCCGCCATCGGTGAACTGCCGTACCTGCTCACCCTGCAGGGACACGGCTTCTACTGGTTCCGGCTCACCCGAGTCGCATCCCGCATCGGCCGCCACTGAACGCCCGGGGCCGAGGAAAGGACGCGCGTCATGCCGAAGACCATCACTGACCGACCGAGAACCGCGGTCGGCCTCGATGGCCCCCTGGCCTCGCTGGGCGGGCTGCTGCGCGAGTGGCTGCCGCGGCAGCGCTGGTTCGCCGGCAAGGACCGGCCCGTCACGGACCTTTCGGTGCTGTCCGTGACCGAGCTGTTCCCGGGGTGTCTGCATCTGCTGGTGCACGCCTCGCACGCCCCGGTGCCCCCGCCGGGCGGCACTCCCCCGCCCGGCGACTGCTACCAGCTGCTGCTCGGTCTGCGTGAACACCTGGCCCCGCGGCTGGAACGGGCGTTCATCGGACGTGCCGAGCAGGGGCCGTTCGCCGGGCTCGCGGTGTACGACGCGCTGAACGATCCGCGCTCGGCGCATCTGCTGCTGGAACGGCTGCGGCACCCGGGCGCGGCGGGCCCGCTGCGGTTCGAGGCGGATCCGCAGGTCCTGGTGCCCGGCGGGCTGCCGCCGCGGCTGCTGGACGTCGAGCAGTCCAACTCGTCGATCGTGTACGGCGACGCGTACATCCTGAAGGTCTTCCGGCGGATCCAGCCGGGCGTCAACCCGGACCTGGAGGTGTCGGCCGCGCTCGCCGCGCAGGGGTGCGGCCGGGTGCCGGCGCCGGTGGCCTGGTTCGGGACGAGCGCGCCGCGGCCGGCCACCCTGGGGGTGCTCCAGCCGTTCCTGCCGGACGCGACGGACGGCTGGACGCTGGCGCTGCGCGCGCTCGCCGCGGGCGATGACTTCACCACCGAGGCCTGGGAGCTGGGCCGGGCCATGGCCGAGGTGCATCTGGCGCTGGCCGAGGCGTTCGGCCCGTCCGGGCCGGGCGAGAACGGCCGCACGGCACGGGCGATGTGCGCCCGGCTGAACGCGGCCGCGCACGCCGTACCGGGGCTACGGCCCTATGTGCCGGGGCTCAAGGCCGCGTTCGGGGCGCTCGCCACGTGCGACAGCGGGCCGCCCGCCCAGCGCGTCCACGGCGATCTGCACCTGGGGCAGGTGCTGCAGGCCGGGCGCGACTGGTTCGTCATCGACTTCGAGGGCGAGCCGTCCCGGCCGCTGGCCGAGCGCCGGGCCCCGCAGTCCCCGGTGCGGGACGTGGCGGGAATGCTGCGCTCCTTCGACTACGCGGCCCGGCAGCGCCGCCCCTGGCGACCCGAATGGGCGCGCCGCTGCCGGGAGGCGTTCTGCGCGGGCTACGCGGCCCACGCGGGCTGGGATCCACGCAAGAAGCACGCGCTGCTGCGCGCGCACGAGACGGACAGGGCGGTCTACGAGGTGCTGTACGAGGCGAGACACCGGCCGGACTGGCTGCCGGTTCCGATGGCGGCGATCAAGCGGCTCGCCGTGTGGGGAGGCTGACGGCATGGCTCTGCGGGACACCTCTCTCCCCGAGGCCGCCGGCCCCGCGCCGGTCAAGGCCCTTCTGCTGGACGAGCCCGAACGCGGGCGGCTGCTCGGCGGCGCCCATCACGATCCGCACGCCCTGCTGGGCGCCCATCCGGTGCCCGGCGGCACCCTGTTCCGGGCGCTGCGCCCGAACGCCCGCGCGGTGAGCGTCGTGGCCGACGGCGCGCGCCATCCGCTCGTGTCGGAGGGCGGCGGTCTCTTCGCGGCCGTGCTGCCGTTCACCGAGATCCCGGAGTCGTACACGCTGCTGGTGGCGTACGACGACACCGAGCAGGAGGTGCACGATCCGTACCGCTTCCTGCCCGCGCTGGGCGAGCTGGACCTGCATCTGATCCGGGAGGGCCGGCACGAGCAGCTGTGGCAGGCGCTCGGCGCCGAGCCGATGACGCACCAGGGCGTGACCGGCACCCGCTTCACCGTGTGGGCGCCGAACGCCCAAGGGGTGCGGGTGGCCGGGGACTTCACGTACTGGGACGGTACGCAGTACCCGATGCGCTCGCTCGGCGCGTCCGGGGTGTGGGAGCTGTTCCTGCCCGGGATCGGTGAGGGCGCCCGCTACAAGTTCGAGATCACCTCCCGGCACGGCCACCGGTTCCTCAAGGCCGACCCGATGGCGCGGTGCACCGAGGTGCCGCCCGACACGGCGTCGGTCGTCACGGCGTCCCGCTACGAGTGGGGCGACGCGCGGTGGATGGCCCACCGGGGCGACACGCCGCTGCACCGGGCGCCGTTCTCGGTGTACGAGGTCCATCTCCCGTCCTGGCGACCGGGATTGACCTATCGTCAACTCGCCGATGAACTGCCCCAGTACGTCAAGGAGTTGGGCTTCACGCATGTGGAGCTGATGCCGGTCGCCGGGCATCCGTTCAGCGGGTCGTGGGGCTATCAGGTCACCTCGTACTACGCGCCGACGCCCCGGCTCGGCTCGCCGGACGACTTCAGGTACCTGGTGGACCGGCTGCACCGGGCCGGACTCGGCGTGATCATGGACTGGGTGCCGGCGCACTTCCCGAAGGACGACTGGGCGCTGGCCCGGTTCGACGGGGAGCCGCTGTACGAGCCCGGGGACTGGCGGCGGGCCGAGCATCCGGACTGGGGGACGTACGAGTTCGACTTCGGCCGGACCGAGGTGCGCAACTTCCTCGTCGCCAACGCCGTGTACTGGTGCGAGGAGTTCCACATCGACGGGCTGCGGGTGGACGCCGTCGCCTCGATGCTCTACCTCGACTACTCGCGGGACTCCGGGCAGTGGGAGCCGAACGTCTTCGGCGGGCGGGAGGACCTGGACGCGGTCGCCTTCCTGCAGGAGATGAACGCGACCGTCTACCGCCGCTGCCCGGGGGTGGTGACGATCGCGGAGGAGTCCACCGCGTGGGACGGAGTGACCCGGCCGACCGACAGCGGCGGGCTCGGCTTCGGGCTGAAGTGGAACATGGGCTGGATGCACGACTCGCTGGAGTACGTGCAGAAGGAGCCGGTGCACCGCAAGTACCACCACAACGAGATGACGTTCTCGATGGTGTACGCCTACAGCGAGAACTACGTGCTGCCGATCTCGCACGACGAGGTGGTGCACGGCAAACAGGCGCTGGTGTCGAAGATGCCGGGCGACTGGTGGCAGCGGCGCGCCAACCACCGGGCCTACCTCGGCTTCATGTGGGCCCACCCCGGCAAGCAACTCCTCTTCATGGGGCAGGAGTTCGCCCAGGGAGCCGAGTGGTCCGAGGCGCACGGCCCCGAGTGGTGGCTGCTCGGCGACGACTACCATTCGGCGGGTGACCACCGGGGTGTCCAGGACCTCGTGCGGGACCTCAACACCACGTACCGGGCGACGCCGGCCCTGTGGCAGCGGGACACCGATCCGGGCGGTTTCCAATGGGTGCTGTGTGACGCGGCGGACGACAACGTATTCGCGTTCCTGCGGTTCGACACCGAGGGCTCCCCTGTGCTGGCGGTGTCGAACTTCTCGCCGGTCGTCCGCGACGACTACCGTCTGTGGGTTCCGGATCCCTTCCCGGCCTGGCAGGAGGCGCTGAACACGGACGACGCGCGCTACGGCGGCAGCGGGGTCCGTGCCGGGGTTCCCGGGGCTCCCGTGCGGCCGCAGGACGGGTGCCTGCGGCTCAGGCTGCCGCCGCTCGCCACTGTCTGGTTGACGCCCGTGCCCTGAACTCGCAGGAGTCGGGCAGACGCCCGGGGGGCAGTGAGGGTCGTACGGACTTTCGTCTGCCCCTCGTGGCCCGAACAGAAGGGCGGCCCCACGTGCGTACTGTCGGTGTGGAGGAGGAACTTCTTCTCGTGGATCCGGACACCGGCGAGCCGAAGGCACTGTCGGCCGCCGTCCTGACCCGGGCCGTCCAGGACGATCCGGGGCAGGACGTCTTCCAGCTGGAGCTGTTCGGGCAGATGCTGGAACTCGCCACGCATCCGCACACGGACATGGCGGAACTCGGGGCCGAGATCGTGCGCTCCCGCAAGGAGGCCGCCCGGCTCGCCGGCGAGGTCGGCTGCGCGGTCGCCGCGCTGGCCACGTGCCCGCTGCCGATCACCGGCTCGCTCACCGAGCACGAGCGCTACCGGTGGATGGCCGGACAGTACGCGATCACCACCCAGGACTGGCTCGTGTGCGGCTGTCACGCGCACGTGGCGGTGGAGTCCGACGAGGAGGGCGTCGCCGTCCTCGACCGGTTGCGGCCCTGGCTTCCGGTGCTGCGCGCGCTCAGCGCCAACTCGCCGTACTGGCAGGGCCGGGACACCGGTCACGCCAGCTTCCGCAGCCGGCTGTGGGGGCGCGCTCCGTCGGCGGGGCCGACCGAGCTGTTCGGCTCGCCCGCGCGCTATCACCGGCAGGTGACGGACATGCTGGCCAGCGGGGTCATCCTCGACCAGGGAATGGTGTACTTCGACGCGCGGCTGTCCGCGAAGTACCCGACGGTGGAGATCCGGGTGGCGGACGTGTGCCTGCGCGCGGAGACCACGGTGCTCCTCGCCACGCTGGTCCGCGCCCTGGTGGAGACGGCCGCGCGGGAGTGGCGGGCCGGACGGCCGCCGCCCGACCACAGCGTGAGCCTGCTGAGGCTGGCCGCCTGGCACGCCGCCCGCTCCGGCCTGGACCGGGAACTGCTCGATCCCGTGACGATGCGGCCCCGGCCGGCCCCCGAGGTGGTGCGCGCGCTGCTGGAGCACACCGGGGAGGCGCTCGCCGGCAGCGGGGACGCGGCGCCGGTCGAGGAGGCCGTCGGCGAGCTGCTGCGCCGGGGCACGGGCGCACGTGAGCAGCGCGGGATGCTGGAACGCACCGGCAGCCTGCGGGAGGTCGTCACCGAGTGCGTCCGGCACACCCAGGGCTGAACGGCTCGGCGGCACGGGGCGTATGACACCGGTGACGGACACGGCCTGGTCATCACCTGATCACGACTTGCCCGTTCCCTGCACCGAAAGCGCTCACCTCGGCTACATTCGAGCACCGCCGACCACAGAGCCGATCGGCGGTGTGACCCTCCGTACATTCAGGAGCAGCGCATGCGCGACGTCGCCCTCGCTCCCGCCGTTACCCCGCCGCTCACCGGCGGCCTCGCCGACAGCGTCTTCGACACCGCCGAGCACAGCCCCGCGCTGCCCCTCCTCGCCCACCGCGCGGACTCCGCGTCCACCGTGTGGCGGGAGGTGACGGCGGCCGAGCTGCGGGACGAGGTGGTGGGCCTGGCCAAGGGCCTGGTCGCCGCCGGGATCTCGCCCGGCCACCGGGTGGCCGTGATGGCCCGCACCCGCTACGAGTGGACCGTCTTCGCCCATGCGCTGTGGGCCGTGGGCGCGGAGGTGGTGCCGGTCCATCCGTCCTCCTCGCGCGAGCAGGTCGAGTGGATCCTGCGGGACGCCGGCTGTGTGGCCGTGGTCGTGGAGGACGAACTGGGCGTCATGACCGTCGGCACGGTGTGCACCCGGCTGCCGCGGCTGCGCCATGTCTGGCAGCTGGACGCGGGCGCGCTGCCCGAACTCGTCGAGCGGGGCGCGAGGGTGCCGTACACCACCGTGGAGTCGCTGCGCCGGATCGTGCTGCCGGACGCCACCGCGGCCGTCGTCTACACCTCCGGCACCTCCGGCCGCCCCCAGGGCTGCGCGCTGAGCCACCGCGGCCTGGCCTACCCCTGCGACACCCTGCTGGCCGGCTGGGCGCACACGGCGGCCCCGCCGGGCGAGCAGCCGTCGGTGCTGGCCTTCCTGCCGTTCTCGCATGTGTACGGCATCATGATCATGCTCACGTGCGTGCGCGGCGGCGCGCTGATGGCGCACGAGCCGGAGCTGTCCGAGGCCTCGCTGGCGTCGGCGCTCACCACGTTCCGGCCGACGTATCTGTACGGCGTGCCGAGCGTGTTCGAGAAGCTGCACAAGAACTTCCTGCGCACGGCCGAACAGTCGGGCCGGGGTGCCCTGTTCGAGCGGGCCGCGCAGACCGCGCGGGACTTCGCCGCGGCCGAGGAGCGCCGGCGGCTGGGTACCGGTCCGGGTCCCGGGCTCGAACTGCGGCTCCAGCACGCCCTGTTCGAGCGGACGGTGTACCGCAGGCTGCGCGCGGCGCTCGGCGGCCGGGTGATGCGCGGCACCTCCGGGGGCTCCTCCCTCAGCCGTGAACTGACCCTGTTCTACGAGGGCGTGGGGATCCTCGTCAACGACGGCTACGGGCTCACCGAGGCCTCCGGCGGGATCACCATGCAGCCGCTCGGCCGGTCGAAGTCCGGGACCGTGGGCCGGCCGCTGCCCGGCACGGAGGTCCAGGTGGCCGACGACGGGGAGATCCTGGTGCGCGGCCCGTCGGTGTTCCAGGGGTACGTCGGCGACGAGGCGGCGACCCGGGCCACGCTGCGCGGCGGCTGGCTGTCCACCGGGGACATCGGGCGGCTGGACTCCGAGGGCTATCTGACGATCACCGGACGCAAGAAGGACGTCATCGTCACGAGCGGCGGCAAGAGCGTCGCCCCCGCCCCGCTGGAGCAGCGGCTGCGCATGCACCCCCTGGTCCACCAGGCCGTCGTGCTCGGCGACGACCGGCCCTGCGTGGGCGCGCTGATCACGCTGGACCCGGAGTTCCTCGCGCACTGGCGGGGCACCCTGGCGCTGCCGGGCAACAGCCCGGGCCGGGAGAGCCGCGAGGAGAACGCGCTGCGGGACGAGATCGCCCGCGCCGTGGCCTCCGCGAACAGCGCCGTCTCCCGTGCGGAGTCCATCCGCGTCTACCGCGTCCTGCCGGAGCCGTTCGAGGCGGTGGGCGGTCTGCTCACCCCGTCGAGGAAGCTGCGCCGGGACGCGGTCGTGCGCCACTACGCCGCCGAGATCGACGCGATGTACCAGGCGCGCTCCCGGACCGGGCGGGGTGTGCGGGAGCCGGCGGACTGGGACGAGCCGGACGACGTCTTCCGCTGAGCGGACCCGCGCGTTCCGCTGAGCGGACACGGCCGG
Organism: Streptomyces sp. NPDC020192; assembly: GCF_044388685.1. Classification (NCBI taxonomy): domain Bacteria; kingdom Bacillati; phylum Actinomycetota; class Actinomycetes; order Kitasatosporales; family Streptomycetaceae; genus Streptomyces; species Streptomyces sp. NPDC020192. The sequence goes on from NZ_JBIRXG010000022.1 coordinate 7,402, forward strand.
ACCTGCGCCGACATCGGTGGACGGTTATCCGTGCGACAACCGGTCACTCGGCCCTCGGCGGGTGCATGCTGGACCCCACGCGTTCGTCTGCCTGCCGCACCCGGCTCGCGGAACGGCTCGGGGCACGGTGGGATCGAAGCGGTGCGCAGCGGTCCGGGGCATGCGAACGGCGTGGAGTCGGACCGCCTGGAGCCGCAGAAAGGGATGAACACCGTGACACGACCCAGGATCCTGGTGGTCGGCGCAGGCTTCGCCGGAGTCGAGTGCGTCCGCCGCCTGGAGCGGAAACTCGCCCCCGACGAGGCCGACGTCACCCTGGTGACGCCGTTCTCCTACCAGCTCTATCTGCCGCTGCTGCCCCAGGTCGCCTCGGGTGTGCTCACCCCGCAGTCGATCGCCATCAGTCTGCGCCGCAGCAAGAAGTACCGCACCCGGATCCTGCCGGGCGGCGCGATCGGCGTGGACCTGAAGGCCAAGGTCGCCGTCGTGCGCACCATCACCGACACGGTCGTCAACGAGCCGTACGACTACCTCGTGCTGGCCCCGGGCAGCGTGACCCGCACCTTCGACATCCCGGGGCTGACCGAGCACGCCTTCGGGATGAAGACGCTCGCCGAGGCCGCCTACATCCGCGACCACGTCATCACCCAGCTCGACCTCGCCGACGCCAGCGACAACCCGGTCGAGCGGGCCGCGCGGCTGCAGTTCGTGGTGGTGGGCGGCGGATACGCCGGCACCGAGACCGCCGCCTGTCTGCAACGGCTCACCCACGCCGCCGTACAGCGCTATCCGCGCATCGACCCCGGCCTGATCAAGTGGCATCTCATCGACATCGCGCCGCGGCTGATGCCGGAGCTGGGCGAGAAGCTCGGGCGCAGCGCGCAGGAGATCCTGCGCCGGCGCGGTATCGACGTCTCGCTCGGGGTGTCGATCGAGAAGGCCGGCCCCGAGGAGGTCACCTTCACCGACGGCCGGGTGGTGCCGACGCACACGCTGATCTGGACGGCCGGTGTGGTCGCGAGCCCGCTGATCGGCACGCTCGGCGCGGAGACGGTGCGCGGCCGGCTGGCGGTCACCTCGGAGATGACCGTGCCCGGGTACGACGGTGCGTTCGCGCTCGGGGACGCGGCCGCCGTACCCGATCTGGCCAAGGACGAGACGGGCGCGGTCTGCCCGCCCACCGCGCAGCACGCCATGCGGCAGGGCAAGAAGGTGGCCGACAACGTCATCGCGACCCTGCGGGGCGCACCCCTGACGCCGTACGTGCACAGGGACCTGGGGCTCGTCGTGGACCTCGGTGGCAAGGACGCGGTGTCCAAGCCGCTCGGCGTCGAGCTGCGCGGGGTGCCCGCCCAGGCGGTGGCCCGCGGCTACCACTGGTCGGCGCTGCGCACCAACGTGGCCAAGACCCGGGTGATGACCAACTGGCTGCTGAACGCGGTCGCCGGCGACGACTTCGTCCGCACCGGCTTCCAGGCCGGCAAGCCCGCCCGGCTGAAGGACTTCGAGTACACGAACGCGTATCTGACACCGGAGCAGGTGCGGGGCCGGGTGGAGGGCGGGGCCGGCGAGAGTTCCTGACCACGCCGATGCCCTTTGCCCTCGCCTCGGGCGAGGGCAAAGGGTTCGCGCACTCGTGCGATGCTGGGACGGAGATCGATTTCTGGTACGGGAGAGAGCGCGGCGGCGTGAGGGCAGCGGGACGGTCGGGGCGGGTACGGATGCGGGACCGGCTCGCTGCGTCGGATCCGGGGTTGCTGCGGCTGACCGCGGGAGCGCGCACGGTCACCGCGATCGCCCTCACCCTCGCCGTCCTGGCCGCGCTGCGGGTGCCGGTGCCGCATCTGGTCGCCGGTGCCATGGCGGCGATGGTGTCGACCTTCGCCATCCGGGAGAAGTCGCGCGCCCAGCAGGCCGTGACGCTCGCGCTCGGTCTGCCGGTGGCGCTGGCCTCGGTGTCGCTGGGCGCGCTGCTGAACCAACGGGTCGTCGTCGGCGACCTGTTCTTCGTCGTCCTCATCTTCGGCGCGGTCTACGGCCGCCGGTTCGGTGACCGCGGTACGGCGCTGGGCCTGATCGGCTTCCAGATCTACTTCCTGTCGCTGTTCGTCCACGCGACCGCCGCGATGCTGCCCGCGCTGTACGGGGTCTTCTGTGTGGCGTTCGCGTGCAGCGCCCTCGCGCGTTTCGTGCTGCTGCCGCAGACCCCGGCGGGCACCCTGGACCGCCTGCGGCGGGCCTTCCGCGCGCGGCTCGCCCAGCTGATCGCCGTACAGGCCGAGTTGCCGGACGCCGGGCCGGACGAGGTGGAGAAAATCCTGGAGGAGCTGCGCACCGCCACCGCCCGGCTGCACGAGACGGCGCTGATGATCCAGGGACGGCTGGAGGACGGCGCCTCGGACCCGGCGGTGGCGCGGCTGCTGCAACGCCGGATCGCCGATGCCGAGATCGCCTCCGAGCGGCTCGGGCTGCTGCTGCTCACCGCGCGCAGCGCCGAGCGGACCGACACCCTCACCCTGCATCTGCCCGGTGCCCAGCTGTCCTCCGGTGGCTCGCTGCCGGTGCGGGACGAGGCGACGGCGGCGCTGCGCCGGGACCTTCAGGCGCTGCGGCTGCTGATGCTCCGTCCGGTCGGCGAGGCCCGGGGCACGGCGCTCGCGCATCTGCGCAACCGGCTGCTCGGCTACCGCGAGGAGGAGAACCTGCCGAAGGCCTCCCCGGCCGTGCAGGACGTCTTCCGCGGTCTCGGCGAGGCCGCCCGGGCCGCGCTCGGCCTCAGGGTCGCCCTGGACGGGGCGCAGGACGAGTCCGACGACAGCCCGGCGACCATCCGTTCGCGCGAGGAGCTGGACGCGGAGGACGCCGCGATCGAGGCGGGCGAGGAGCGCGAGGCCGAGAAGCCGGAGCCGACCGGGCTGATGCGGCCCACCACGCGGGCCGCGGTCCAGGTGGCCGTCGGCTCGTCGCTGGCCATCGCGGGCGGTGAGCTGCTGTCCAGCCAGCGCTGGTACTGGGCGGTGCTGACCTGCTGGATCGTGTTCATCAACACCGCCTCCACCGGCGAGATCCTGGTCAAGGGCTACCGGCGACTGCTGGGCACGGTGCTCGGCGTGGTGGCCGGCATCGGGCTCGCCGGGCTGGTCGGACAGCACACGTGGACGGCGTTCGCGCTGGTGCTGGTGTTCATCTTCGCGATGTTCTACACGGCGCCTCTGTCGTACACGCTGATGTCGTTCTTCGTCACGGCGATGCTCGGCCTGCTGTACACGCTGCTGAACACCTACAGCCTGTCCGTGCTGGTGCTGCGGATCGGGGAGACGGCGCTCGGCGCGGCCTGCGGGGTCATCGCGGCGGCGGTGGTGCTGCCGATCCACACCGACCGCCGTACCAACGAACTGCTCGTCGGGGTGCTGGACCGGCTGGCCGGGGTCGCCCGGGCCGCCGTCGACCAGCTGAGCGGCGGGGCGGGTGCCGACCTGGTGGAGCAGGCGCGCGATCTGGACCAGGCGCTCGCCGATCTGCGCGCGGCCATCGACCCGCTGACGCATCCGATCACCCCGCTGCGCTCGCGCCGGGACACCGCCCGGTACGTGGTGGCGCTGCTGGAGACGTGCGCCTATCACGCGCGCTCCCTCGCGGCCACGGCCGAGCTGCTGCCGACGCACCCGTCGATCGCTGCGGATCCCCGGCTGAGCGGGGCGTGCGCGCGGATCCTGCACAACATCGAGGCGATCGCGGCCCATGTCGCCGACCCGCGCTCCGCGGCCGCGATCGAGACCGGCCCGAGTATCGCCTCGATGCTGGAGCCGGGCACCCTGCGCACTCCGCGCTACGGCCGGGTGACCGACCGGGTGCTGCGTCATCTGCAGCGCCTGGACGAGGCGGTGTCGGGTCTGGCCCGGCCGCTGGGCGTGCCCCGGCCGGGCGCCGACGCCGGTACCGGCTCCGGCGGGAAGGTGAAACAGGTCACGTGACCCGCTCCGGATTGCGCTCCGGCACACCAGATGGTTTATCGTTCATACATACGTGATGCCGGAGTGGACCGGAACCGTCCTTCCGCTCTCCGTCGCGTCACCAGAAAGCGGCCCTGGCTGGCCTCCCCCGTCCAGCCAGGGCTTTCTGCTGCCCGCGCGCGCCACCGGACAGGTGATCGGCGCACGGCTCCCCGCCCTTCGAGGTGCCCGGGACGGCGCCAGCGGCTGAAATGGGCTTACGGAAATTCACCCGGAACCGCCGCCGGTGAGGAGCCCCGCGCCATGACCAAAGCGATCAAACTGCTCACCGCCCTGCCCCAGCAGCAGCGCGAGCGCCTGATGGAGCTGGCCGAGGAGGTCTCCTTCCCGGAGGACACCCGCATCTTCGAGGCGGGCGGCACCGCCGACCGGTTCTGGGTGATCCGCTCGGGCGCGGTCCATCTGGACCAGCAGGTCACCTCCCGGCAGCGGGTGACGGTGGCCACGCTCGGCGCGGGCGACCTGCTCGGCTGGTCCTGGCTGTTCCCGCCGTACGAGTGGGACTTCGGCGCGGTGGCCTTCACCGACGTACGGGCCTATCAGTTCGACGGGCCCGCGGTGCTCGCGCTGTGCGTGGAGGATCCGCTGCTCGGACTGTCGCTGGTGCGGACGGTGGCCGAGGTCCTCGCGGGCCGCCTGGAGACGACCCGCGGCAAGCTGCTGGACCAGTACGCGATCCGGCGGCGCGGCGGCCCCCTCTGAAGCGGGACCTCAGATCCGGTAGCGGCGCAGCGCCGGGACCGCGGCGGCCAGGGTCAGCATCACCACGACGACCAGTGCGCCGCCGCCCGCCACCGCCGCCCGCGGGCCGAAGGCGGAGCCGGCGGTGCCGTGCAGCACGTCGGCCAGGCGGGGTCCGCCCGCGACGACGACCGTGAACACGCCCTGCATCCGGCCGCGCATCTCGTCGGTCGCGGCCGACAGCAGGATCGCGCCGCGGAACACCATCGAGACCATGTCGGCGACCCCGGCCGCGGCGAGGAAGGCCATCGCCACCCAGAGGTTCCCGCTCAGCCCGGCCCCGGCGACGGCCACGCCCCAGCCGACCACCGCGCCGATCACCATCCAGCCGTGCCGGCGGGCCCGTGAGAACACCCCGGAGAACAGGCCGCCGAGCACCGCGCCGACCGGGATGCCCGCGAACAGCACACCCAGCGCGAGCCCTTCGCCGTAGGAGTGGTAGGTCTGCGCGGCCAGCTGCGGGAACAGGGCGCGGGGCATGCCGAGGACCATGGCGACGATGTCGGCGAGGAAGGACAGCAGCAGCACCTTGTGCCGGGAGATGTAGCGGAAGCCCTCGGCTATCGCGCCCATCCCGGCCCGGCGGGCGGTGGTGTCGCCGAGCGGCGGCAGTGCGGGCAGCCGGTACACGGCCCAGACCGTGACGCAGAGCGCGAGGGCGTCGACGAGGTACAGCTCGGGCAGCCCGATGACCGGGATGAGCGCACCGGCGAGCAGCGGGCCCGCCACCAGTCCGGTCTGCGTGACCGTGGAGCCGAGGGCGTTGGCCGCGGGCAGTTCCCCGGCGGGCACCAGGCGGGCGATGGAGGCGTTGCGGGCGGGGGCGTTGAGGCCGAAGAAGGCCTGCTGGAACGCGAGCAGCACCATGAGCACGGGGACCGAGTCCAGACCGGTGACCGCCTGCGCCCAGAACAGCAGCGAGGTCACGGCGATGCCGCTGTTGGTGACCAGCAGCAGCTTGCGCCGGTCCACGGTGTCGGCGACCGCCCCGCCCCACAGCGCGAACGCCACCATGGGCACGAGTCCGGCCAGGCTCGCGTAGCCGACCCAGGCCGAGGAGTGGGTGATGTCGTAGATCTGCTTGGGTACGGCGACGGCGGTGAGCTGGCTGCCCACGGCCGTGACGATGGTCGACGTCCACAGGCGCCGGTAGGCGGGGATGCGCAGGGGGCGGGTGTCCATCGCCCAGCGGCGCCAGCCGCGCCGGGGTGGACCAGCCGCCTCCTCCGTCGTGGGGCCGGGTTCGGTGCCGCTGCGCTCGCTCGTGTCCACGGGTGTCCTGGTTGCTCGTTACATCTTTTCGATTCGCGAAGCTGACTATCTCAGCAACACCCGTGCGGACCGAACCGTTTGTCTCAGGATCCGGCCATGAGCATGGTCCCCATGGCCAGCATCGTGACGGCGACCAGGCCGTCCAGCACCCGCCAGGCGGCGGGCCGGGCCAGGAAGCGGCCGAGCAGCCGGGCGCCGAAGCCGAGCGCGGCGAACCAGCACAGGCTGGCGAGCGCGGCGCCGAGCCCGAAGGTCCAGCGCAGCGGGCCCCGGTCGGCGGCGAGGGAGCCGAGCAGGAACACCGTGTCCAGGTAGACGTGCGGGTTGAGCCAGGTCATCGCCAGGCAGGTGAGCACCGCCCGGCGCCGGGATCCGGCCGCCTCTCCCTCGGTGCTCAGCCCGGCCGTGCCGGGCCGGAGCACCCGGCGGGCGGCGAGGGCGCCGTAACAGAGCAGGAAGGCGCCGCCCACGACGCCGACCGCGCGGACCGCGCCCGGCCAGGCCACCACGACCGCCCCGACCCCGCCGACGCCGAGCGCGATGAGCACCGCGTCGGACAGCGCGCAGATGCCGACCACGGCGAGCACGGCGTCCCGGCGCACCCCCTGGCGCAGGACGAAGGCGTTCTGGGCACCGATGGCGACGATCAGGGAGAGTCCGCTGCCGAATCCGGCGGCCGCGGCGGTCAGAGCGTGGTTCATGCCGTCGACGCTAAGGAAACACCGTCACTCAAGTACAGCTAAAGATTCTTAAGTAGCCTTAGCGATTGTGATGACCGACCTTCCCCTGGACCAGGTGCGGACGCTGCTCGCCGTGGTGGACGAGGGCACCTTCGACGCCGCGGCGGCGGCCCTGCATGTGACCCCGTCGGCAGTCAGTCAGCGGGTCAAGGCGCTGGAGCAGCGCACCGGCCGGGTGCTGCTCCAGCGCACCAAACCGGTGCGGCCCACGGAGTCCGGCGCGGTGCTGGTGCGGTTCGCCCGGCAGCTGGCCCGGCTGGAGCGGGACGCGTGGGGCGAGCTGGGGCTGAGCGGTGCCGGGGAGCCGACCCGGGTGTCGGTCGCGGTGAACGCGGACTCGCTGGCGACCTGGTTCCTGCCGGCGCTGACCCGGGCGGCGGGGCTCTGCTTCGAACTGTACCGGGAGGACGAGGACCACACGGCGGCGCTGCTGCGCGAGGGGCTGGTGATGGCGGCGGTGACCACGCTGCCCGACCCCGTGCCGGGCTGCACGGTCCGCCCGCTCGGCAGGATGCGCTATCTCCCGGTCGCCGCACCGGAGTTCGCCGAAGGGCACCTGGCCGGTCCGCTGCCCGAGCTGCTGCCCGGGGCCCCGGTGGTGGTCTTCGACCGCAAGGACGACTTCCAGGACGGCTTCGTACGCCGGCTGGGCCGCGGGTCCGCGAGCCCCCTGCGCCACTACGTGCCCACCTCGGAGGGGTTCGCCGCCGCGGTCGCCGCGGGCCTCGGCTGGGGCCTGGTCCCCGAGGCCCAGGCGGGGCCGCTGCTGGCGGAGGGCCGGCTGGAGCTGCTCTCCCCCGGGGAGTGGATGGACGTCACCTTGTACTGGCAGCAGTGGAAGCTCGACTCCCCCGCGCTGGCCGCCCTGGCCGACGCGGTGACGGCGACGGCGGCGCAGGCGCTGCGCCACTGACCGTCGGCGTCCGGTCACCCGGCGGGTGCCGGGCGGCGGAATCCCGTCGTCCGACCGGTGCCGGGCGGCCGTCGGCGGAGTACGGTGGTCGGACGGTGGCGCGGCGGACGGCGGTCCACCCGCTCGTCGCCCCCAACTCCGCGCTTCCGGTGCCCGGTCGGGCACGGGTGCCCTGGCCCTGCGGCTCATCCGGCCCCGTTCCCCGGCCTGTTGAGCGCCTACGGCTCACTCGCCCCGTTTCCCGCCGCGCCGACCGGTCACCCGCATCCCGAGAACGGTTTTCGACCCGCCCGGACGACTCGACTTCGATCCGATCCAGGAGACGCATCCAGGAGACTTCGATGGACAACTGGCGCGACCATGCCGCCTGCCGTCACGTGGACCCCGACCTGTTCTTCCCCGTCGGCACCACCGGACCCGCGCTGGTGCAGACCGAGCGGGCCAAGGCGGTGTGCGGGACCTGCCCGGCCCGGGAGCCCTGCCTGGACTGGGCGTTGGAGACCGGCCAGAGCACGGGCATCTGGGGCGGCACGACCGAGACCGAGCGCCGGACGCTGCGGCGCCGCGCACACTCCCGACCGCGCCTGCGCTGACCCGGCGCACGGGCGTCAAGGCGGGCGCTGACGGACAAGGCGGTGGTCGGCGGTCAGGGAGCCGCGCACCGAAGGGGCGCGTGACGGGATCGGCATGCGGCTCCGCCGCGTGGCGCGACCGGCCACGACGGCCCGCACCCGGCCGCGTGCCTCACGCACCCCACCCGCCGCCCGGTCCGTCAGGGCTCGTCGCCGGGCGGCTCGGTGGCGGCCAGGCGCAGGGTGAACGCCGCGCCCGCGCCCGGCTCGCTCGTGGCCTCCGCGGTGCCGCCGTGGGCGGCGACCAGGTGGCGCACGATGGACAGGCCCAGGCCGCTGCCGCCGGTGCGGCGGCTGCGGGACTTCTCCGCGCGCCAGAACCGCTCGAAGACATGCGGCAGATCCTCGGCCGCGATGCCCGTACCGGTGTCGGTGACGGTGAGGACGACATCGGTACCGTCCCGGCGGGCGGCCAGCGTGACCGTGCCGTCGGCCGGGGTGTGCCGCAGCGCGTTGGAGACCAGGTTGCCGAGAGCCTGGCGCATCCGCACCGGGTCGGCGTCCAGCCAGGCGGCCGGACCGGCGGCGGTGTGCAGGGCGACCCCGGCGGCGTCGGCGGCGACGCGGTGCGCGGCGGCCACCTGGTCGAGCAGGTCGGCGGCGCGCAGCGGTTCGCGGTGCAGCCGCAGGGTGCCGGCGTCGGCGGCGGCGAGGTCCTGGAGGTCGTCGATGATCCGCTGGAGGACGAGCGCCTCCTCGTGCAGCGAGTCCAGCAGGGCCGGTTCGGGGTCGACGACGCCGTCCCGGACGACCTCCAGCCAGCCCCGGATGTTGGTCAGCGGGCTGCGCAGTTCGTGCGCGATGTCGCTGACCATCGCCTTGCGCTGGGCCTCCAGGCGCTCGCGGCGCTCGGTCAGGTCGTTGAAGGCCTCCGCGAGGATGCCGGTCTCGTCCCGGGTGGTCACCGGCACCCGTATGTGCAGTTCGGGCGGTGCTCCGGCGGCCTCGGTCAGCGCGCGCAGGGGCCGTACCAGCCGGATGGCGACGACGGCGGTCACGGCGACGGTGACGGCGAGGACGAGGCCGGCCGCGCCGATCACCTTGGCCTTGTTGGCCGTCGACATGTCGAAGCGGGACGGGCTCTGGTCGCCGATGCCGAGGAACAGGTCCGCCACCGGGGCGACGTAGGGCTCCAGCTGGGTGCGCCGGGCGGTCAGGACACACGTCCGGGCCGCCCCGGCCGTCGCCGCGTTGCCCGCCCTGGCGTACTTGGCGACGAGGTAGCCGCCGGCGAAGGGGTCCTTGCCACTGGGGTCGTAGGTGAGGAACAGCCGGCCGTCGACGTTCAGGCCCGCCTGTTTCAGACAGGGCCGGGCGAGGTCGGTGAGCGCGTCCAGGGCCCTGCGCTCGGTCGGGGTGGGCGTGTCGAGCCGCTCGTCCTCACACACCGTGGCGCCGAAGCCGGTGGGATCGGCGCCGTCCGCGCCGGTGACGACGGGCCGTCCGCTCGTCGTGCGGGCGACGGTGGCCTGGAGGCCGTAGCGCTCGTAGCACCGCTTACGCACGGTGGCCAGCGTCTCCAGCTTCGCCCGCTCCCCCGCCGGGAGCCGGTAAGGGCCCACCACGCGCGGGTCGATGCCGCTGAGCTGGGCTCCGGTCTCGCTGTAGGTGTCGGTGCGCAGCGGGTCGACGGTGGCGGCGGGCCCGGGCGGCAGCGGGGTGCCGCGGGGCGCGGAGTCGGCGAGCGGGATGCGGTCGGCGGTGGTCAGCGCGATGCGGCGGCCGGTCTTGGCGGCCAGGTCCCGGACCGTGCGCCGGACCCCGGACCAGTCGGCGTGGGTGGCGGCGTAGCCGCTGAGCGCGGCCAGGATGCGGTTGTCGGCCGCGAGATCCTGGCCCTGCTCCTCCTTCAGCGCGCTGGTCGTCGTCGTGACCGCGAGCCAGGCGGTGGCGGCCACCGAACAGACGGCGATCAGAGCGGAGACGGACAGCAGCCGGACGAGCAGCCGTTTACGCAACGGGATCCGACGCTTCACGAACGCCCCCCGCTCAGCTTGTAGCCGACGCCGAAGACGGTCAGCAGGCGGACCGGGCGGCGGGGGTCGGGTTCGATCTTGCGGCGCAGGTTCATGATGTGGACGTCGACGGCCCGCTCGGTGGAGGAACGGTCGAAGCCCCGCGTGCAGTGCAGCAGTTGGCGCCGGGTGAACACCCGCTCCGGTTCGCCCGCCATGGCCAGCAGGATCTGGAACTCGGCGGGGGTGCACTCCACCGGTACGCCGTCGCAGCGCACCTCGTGCCGTTCGGGGTCGACGGTGATCGCGGCGGCCCGGACCACCGGGTCGCCGTCCCGGGCACCCGTGGCCCGCCCGCTGCGCCGGAGCACCGTGCGGATGCGGGCCATCAGCTCGCGCGGGCTGTAGGGCTTGGTCATGTAGTCGTCGGCGCCCACTTCGAGGCCGAGCAGCACGTCGTCCTCGGCGGAGCGGGCGGTGAGCATGACGACCGGGATCTCCGGGTCCTCACCGCCGCGCAGCGTCCGGCACACGCCGAATCCGTCGACGACCGGGAGCATCAGGTCCAGGACGACGAGGTCGGGCCGCAGCCGCCGGGCGGCGTCCAGCGCGGCGGCGCCGTCGTGCACGACCGTCGCGGTGTGTCCCTCGGCCAGCAGGGTGCGGCGGATCAGCTCGGCCTGTTTCTCGTCGTCCTCGGCGACCAGCACATGTGCGCACACGAGTTCGGATCCTAGGCGGCCCGGCCCGCGAGCCGGTCGGCGTCGACGTGCGACCAGACGGCGGTTCTGCGATGGATCATGGTGCCGACCTTGGCCGACACTTGTTTGGAACCGGTGAGGATTCAGGCCGTGTTCGGCTTGCCCTTGGTATACAGCCAGGTGTGGAACAGCCCGTCCAGCCGCTTCCCGGACACCCGCTGGGCGAGCCGCGTGAACTGTGCGGTCGTACCGTGGCCGTCGCGGTGCTCCGCCGCCCAGGCGCGCAGGATCCGGAAGAAGGGCCCGTCGCCCACGGCCCCCCGCAGTTCGTGCAGGGCCATGGCGCCGCGGGCGTAGACGGGCGTGCCGAAGAGGTTCTTGCCGCTGCCCGGATCGCCCGGCGGGTAGGCCCACAGCGCGTCGCCCGCCGGGGAGGCGTAGAGGGCGTCGAAGGTCTTCTGGGCGCTGTCACCGCCGTGCTGTTCGGCGTAGAGCCACTCGGCGTAGGTGGCGAAGCCCTCGTTGAGCCAGATGTCCTTCCAGGCGGTCAGCGAGACGGAGTCGCCGAACCACTGGTGGGCGCTCTCGTGGACGAGGGTGGCCAGGTCGGGCGCGGCGTCGTACACCGGCCGGGTCTGGGTCTCCAGCGCGTAGCCGACGTCCGGGGCGTGGTCGACGATCGCCCCGGCGGACCGGTACGGGTACGGCCCGAACAGCTTGCTCTCCCAGGCGAGGACCGACGGCAGCTTCTTCAGCACCGGCGCGGCGGAGGACGCCTCCCGGGGGTCGACGGCGTTGTAGATCCGGATGCCGTCGGGGGTGGTGGAGCGCTGGACCTGGAAGGTGCCGATGGTCGCGGTGGCCAGGTAGGCGGCCATGGGGCGGGGCTCGCGCCAGTGGAAGGTCGTCCGCCCGTGCGCGGTGCGCTGGGAGAGCAGCTCGCCGTTGGCGACGGCGGTGCGCCCTTGCGGGACGGTGAGCGTGAAGTCGTACGACGACTTGTCCCTGGGGTGGGCGTTGGCCGGGAACCAGGTCATCGCGCCCTGTGGCTCGCCCGCCACGAACGCGCCGTCGTCGGTGGGGATCCAGCCGTCCCGGGAGCCGTCGGGGTCGGTGACCGGCTGGGGGGTGCCCTGGTAGCCGACGGCGATCTCGAACGCGTGGCCCGCGGGCAGGGTGCGGCGCGGGGTGACGACGAGTTCCTGGCCGTCGCGCCGGAACGCGGCCGGGGTGCGGTCGACGGTGACCGCGGTGACCTTCAGGCCCGTGAGGTCGAGGTCGAAGCGGCTCAGCCGCTGGGTGGCACGGGCGGTGAGGACCGCCCTGCCGTCGAGGTGCCGGGTCGCGGTGTCGTAACGCAGGGTCAGATCGTAGTGCCCGACGTGGTAGCCGCCGTTGCCGCTGAGCGGGAAGTAGGGGTCGCCCGCGCCGGGCGCGCCGGCCGTGCCGGGTGCCGTGGGCGCGGCGGCGCCGAGGAGGGCCGCGACGGCGACGGGAACGGTGGCGAGGACCGCCCGGCGCCGCAGGACGGTGGTACGGCGCCGGGCGGTCTGTCTGCGAGATGGCGTCACATGCACTCCTCGGGGCGTGGCCGCTGATCGTCTGGCCGCCAGAGTAGGCGCGCCACGGCCTTCCTGATCGGCTCCTTCTGGCCACGTTGTGCCGCGTCGCACCAGCCGGCCGCGGTCCGCCGCCGTCAGGCTCACGGCACCGTCCACCACCCGAGAGGGGCCCGAAGTGAGCGTGCGTGTGCGCCGGCTCTACGAAGAGCCCGAACCCGACGACGGCCTGCGGGTCCTGGTCGACCGGCTGTGGCCGCGTGGCGTCGCGAAGGACGAGGCGCACGTGGACGAGTGGCCGAAGGACCTCACGCCGTCGAACGAGCTGCGCACGTGGTTCCAAGACGGCGGCTCGTACGAGGAGTTCCGGCACCGCTGCGAGGCGGAGCCGGCGGCTCCCGAGGCCGCCGAGCTGCTCGACGGCCTGCGCACGTCGGCCCGCGTGACCCTGCTGACGGCGTCCAGGACGCCGGAGCAGAGCCATGCGCAGGTGCTGCTGGAGCTGCTCGAGGGCTGGCCCTCCCGCAACCCGTCAGCCCGTCTGCCGGGCCGCGTGCCGGCCCGCCGCACGCCCCGAGAACAGGCAGCCGCCGAGGAACGTGCCCTCCAGCGCGTTGTAGCCGTGCACTCCGCCGCCGCCGAAGCCGGCCACCTCGCCCGCCGCGTACAGCCCCTCGATCGGGGTGCCGTCGGCGGCCAGGGCGCGGGAGTCGAGGTCGGTCTGGATGCCGCCGAGGGTCTTGCGGGTCAGCACGTGCAGCTTCACGCCGATGAGGGGGCCGGCGGCCGGGTCGAGGATGCGGTGCGGGCCGGCGACCCGGCCGAGGCGGTCACCGATGTAGCGGCGGGCGTTGCGGATGCCCTGGATCTGGGAGTCCTTGCTGTACGGGTTGGCGATCTGCAGGTCGCGGGCCTCGATCTGACGGCGCACCTCGGCCGCGTCCAGCAGCGGCTTGCCGGTGAGGCCGTTCATCTTCTCAACCAGCTGCTCCAGACTGCCGGCGGTGACGAAGTCCGCGCCCTTGTCGAGGAAGGCCTGCACCGGTCCGGGCGCGCCCTTGCCGAGCAGCCGGTCCTTCAGCACGGCGCCCCGGTCCTTGGCGGTGATGTCGGGGTTCTGCTCGGAGCCGGAGAGCGCGAACTCCTTCTCGATGATCTTCCGGGTGAGGACGAACCACGAGTGGTCGTATCCGGCGATGTCGTCGGTGGTGCGCAGGTACTTGAGGGTGTTCAGGGTGTCGTAGCCCGGCAGGCAGGGGTCGGGCAGCCGGCGGCCAAGGGCGTCCAGCCAGATCGAGGACGGGCCGGGCAGGATGCGGATGCCGTGGCCGGGCCAGATCGGGTCCCAGTTCTCGAGGCCCTCGGTGTAGTGCCACATGCGGTCCCGGTTGACCAGGCGGACGCCCGCCCCGGCGCTGATGTCGAGCATGCGGCCGTCGACGTAGGCGGGGACGCCGGTGACCATCTCGGCGGGCGGGGTGCCGAGCCGCTCGGGCCAGTGGCGGCGGACGATGTCGTGGTTGGCGCCGATGCCGCCGGTGGTGACGACGACGGCCTGGGCGGTGAGTTCGAAGGCGCCGGCGCGGTCGCGGTTGGAGGCCACCCCGCGCGGCGAGCGGTCCTCGGCGAGCACCGTGCCGCGCACCCCGCGGACCGTGCCGTCCTCGATGACCAGCTCGTCCACCTGGTGGCGGTGGTGGAAGGTGAGCAGCCCGTCGCGGGCGGCCTGGCGGGCGTACGTCACGAAGGGCTCGACGACGCCCGTGCCGGTTCCCCAGGCGATGTGGAAGCGGGGGACGGAGTTGCCGTGCCCGTTCGCCCTGAGGTCGCCGCGCTCGGCCCAGCCGACGGTCGGCAGCAGCTCGATGCCGTGCCCCTGGAGCCAGGAGCGCTTCTCACCGGCCGCGAACTCGACGTAGGCGCGGGCCCAGCGCACCGCCCAGGAGTCCTCGTCGTCCAGCCGGTCGAACCGGGCGCTGCCCTGCCAGTCGTTCCAGGCCAGGTCGAAGGAGTCCTTGATGCCGAGGCGGCGCTGCTCGGGGGAGTCGACGAGGAAGAGCCCGCCGAAGGACCAGAACGCCTGGCCGCCGAGGTTGGCGGCGTTCTCCTGGTCGACCAGGGCCACCCGGCGGCCCCGGCGGTTGAGTTCGTGCGCCGCGACCAGACCGGCGAGGCCCGCTCCGACGACGATGACGTCCGCGTCCATGGCGACCGTTGCCTTTCTCATGCGAGTGGGGTGCTGCCGTCGGTCAGCAGCGCGGTGAGCAGTTGTTTGAGCCAGGCACGGGCACGGTCCCCGTCCCTGTCGAGCAGCAGTTGGGTGGTGACTCCGTCGTAGGCCGCGACCACGGCGCGGGCGGCGCTGTCGACGTCGCCGAGTACGGCGGGGAGCGGAGTGTGACCGCGGGCCTGGGAGAGCCGGTCGGCGATGGCCTGCCGGAGCCGGGCGCGGTGGTCGAGGAGGGCCTGGGCGACGGCCGGGTCCCGGGCGGCGTGCACCAGGAAGTCCGTCTTCACCAGGAGCCAGTCCACATCGAGGAGCAGCACGTCGGTGACCCGGTCCACGGAGGCGGGCACGTCCAGGTCGGGTCCGTCGAGGGCGAGCGCGTCGGCGACCTGCCGGGCGAGGAGATCGGCGCGCTCCCGGTAGAGGGCGAAGAACAGCTCGTCCAGGGTGGCGAAGTTGGAGTAGAAGGCGCCTCGGCTGAACCCGGCGGCCTCGCAGACCTCCTCGATGGAGACCCGCCCGAAGCCCTTGGCGGCGAACACGGTGAACGCGGCGTCGAGCAGCCGGGCGCGGGTCTGCGCCCGGCGCCGGGTGACGCGCTTGGTCGCGCCGTCCACTGTCATGTCCCCACCTCCGTTCGATACGTGAATGTATCGGATACACCAACGTATCGAAAGCCTGCCTCCCTCAATGTAATGGGAACAGATTTTCGATTAAGGAGTACGCTGGACCCATGTCCACGCACCTCCAGGGCTCGCTGTTCGACCAGACCGACGAGCTGCGGCTCGGCCCGCTCGACGGGCTGCGCCGGACCGAGCTGGGCGCCGGTGCCTGGATCGACGTACTGCCGGGCTGGCTGAGCGGGGCCGACGCCCTGTTCGAGCGGCTGGCGGCGGATGTGCCGTGGCGGGCCGAGCGCCGGAAGATGTACGACAGCGTGGTGGCCGTACCGCGCCTGCTGGCCTTCTACGCGGCCGCGGACCCGCTCCCCCATCCCGTGCTGGACGAGGCGCGCGACGTCCTGTCCCGGCGCTACGCCGAGGAGCTGGGCGAGCCGTTCACCACCGCCGGGCTGTGCTTCTACCGGGACGGCCGGGACAGTGTGGCCTGGCACGGGGACCGGATCGGGCGGGGCGCCCGCGAGGACACGATGATCGCGATCCTCTCCGTCGGCGCGCCCCGCGACCTGCTGCTACGACCCGCCGGCGGAGGTGGTACGACGGTGCGGCGCCCGCTCGGGCACGGCGATCTGATCGTGATGGGCGGCTCCTGCCAGCGCACCTGGGAGCACTGCGTGCCGAAGACCGCCCGGGCCGCGGGGCCCCGGATCAGCGTGCAGTTCCGGCCGCAGGGTGTTCGGTGACATGGCCCGCACCCTCTTGCGCGCGGCGGTGCCCCATCTGGTTGGCTGTGCCGCGACGAGCAGCGGCAACCGGGGCGGGAAGACCATGCGGGCAGAAGTACAGCAAGTGGCCGACGGCATCTATCTGGTGCACGGCAACAACGTCAACTGGGTGATCCTCAAGGACGGGGACGCCGTCACCCTCGTGGACACCGGCTACCCCGGCGACCGGCAGGGGGTCCTGGAGTCCCTCGCGGCGGTCGGCAGTTCGCCGGAGGCGGTCGCCGCCGTACTGATCACCCACGCGCACAACGACCACCTGGGCTCGGCCGAGTACCTGCGCGCGACCCACGGCACCCCGGTCTATCTGCATCCCGTGGAAGTCCCGCACGCGCGCCGGGAGTTCCTCCAGCAGGCCACCATCGGCGACGTGGTGCGCAACATCTGGCGGCCGGGCGTCCTGCCCTGGGCCGTGCACACGATCCGGGTCGGCGGCACCGAACAGCACCCGGTCACCGCACCCGAGCCGTTCCCGGCCGAGGGCCCGCTGGACCTGCCCGGCCGTCCGGTGCCCGTGCTCACCCCCGGCCACACCGACGGCCACTGCGTCTACCACCTGCCCGACGCGGGGATCGCCATCTCCGGCGACGCACTGGTCACCGGGCACGCGATCTCGCAGGTCAAGGGCCCGCAGTTGCTGACCGACTTCTTCCACCACGACCGCGCCCAGGCGATCGCCTCCCTGAAGACGATCGGCGAGCTGGAGGGCGACACCCTGCTGCCGGGGCACGGGCCGGTCCACCGGGGTTCGGTGCGTACGGCGGCCGAACAGGCCCGGGAACGGGCCTCCTAGATCTCAGGAGGCCCCTCCCGGAACTCGGGAGGGGCCTCCTGGAACACCCGCGCGGGGCCTTAGGGTTCGTGTCATGGCCTTGCAGATCAGCGCCACGAACCCGGAGCACCCCGCGCTCCTGCTCGCCCTGCCCTGGGACGTGCCCCTGGAGGAGTGGCCCGAGGAGTACCTCGTCCCGCTCCCGAGGGGCATCTCCCGGCACGTCGTGCGGTACGCGCAGGCCGGCGACGAGGTGATCGCCGTCAAGGAGCTGGCCGAGCGGCCCGCGCTGCGCGAGTACGAGCTGCTGCGCGACCTCGACCGGCTCGCCATCCCCGCCGTCGACCCCCTCGCCGTGGTCACCGGCCGCACCGACCGCACCGGCGAACCACTGGAGCCGGTCCTGATCACCCGGCATCTGCGCGGCTCGCTGCCGTACCGTTCGATGTTCGAGACGACCATGCGCCCCGCGACCATGCACCGGCTGATGGACGCCCTCGCCGTGCTGCTGGTCCGCCTCCATCTGGCCGGCTTCGCCTGGGGCGACTGCTCGCTGTCCAACACCCTGTTCCGGCGGGACGCGGGCGCCTACGCCGCCTATCTGGTCGACGCCGAGACCGGTGACCTGCACCCCCGGCTGAGCCCGGGGCAACGGGAGTACGACCTCGATCTGGCCCGGGTGAACATCAGCGGCGAGCTGCTGGACCTGGAGGCGTCCGGCGCGCTGCACCCGTCCGTCGACCCGGTGGAGTTC
The DNA here is from genome assembly GCF_044388685.1 of Streptomyces sp. NPDC020192. Lineage (NCBI taxonomy): Bacteria > Bacillati > Actinomycetota > Actinomycetes > Kitasatosporales > Streptomycetaceae > Streptomyces > Streptomyces sp. NPDC020192. Next base: position 25,083 of record NZ_JBIRXG010000022.1, read on the forward strand.
GGGCACGAGATCTGCACCCGGTACGAGGGGCTGTGGCAGGAACTGACCCGCACCTCGGTGTACCCGGTCGGCAAGTACCACTACATCGAGCGCCGGATCCGCCGCCTGAACGAGCTGGGCTTCGACGTGGCCGAGATGCAGATCGAGCACTCTTCCACCGGCGACTCGGTCACCTTCGTGCCCAAGGTCGTCGACGCCGGCCATCACCAGCGCCAGCTGCTGCGGCTGACCGGCCTGGACACCGAGGAGAACCAGGCGCGGCGGCTGCTGAGCGACCTGGAGAGCTGGATGGCCACCCAGGACGACTACGCGCCCGGCGACCCCCTCGCCGCCCGCCCCGAGGTGCTCGCCCACCGCTGGGTGCGGGACGTGTTCCGGCCCACCGTGCGGGCCGTACCGCTGGAGCTGCGCGGCACCATGGACCCGGCGGAGATCTACCACGAACTCCTCGAACACCGCTGGTACCTGTCCGAGCGCGCGCAGCACGACATCGGCCTCGACACGGCCGTCAAGGACTACATCGAGAACGTCCTGCCGAAGGCCCGGGCCACCCTGGAGCCCACCACCCCCGAGTAGCTCAGTCGTGCGGGACGACGGCGACCGGGCACCCGGCGTGGTGCAGCACCCCGTGCGCGACCGAGCCGATCCGGGCGCCGACGGCCGTCTGGTGTGCCCGCCGGCCGACGACCATCAGCTGGGCCCGTCCGGCCACCGACAGCAGCACCTGGCCCGCGCTGCCCATCTCGACCTGCTCGGCCACCGGCACGTCGGGGAACCGCTCCCGCCACGGCTTGAGGGCCTCGCTCAGCGCCTGCTTCTCGTACGGCTCGAGACCGCCGACTTCGTCCAGCAGCCTGAGCGAACCGGGGCTGTAGGCGAAGACCGGCGGCAGCGTCCAGGCCCGTACCGCCCGCACGGTCGCGCCGCGCGCGGCCGCCGTCTCGAAGGCGAACCGCAGCGCGGCCGCGCTGTCGTCGCCGTCGCCCTGCTGGCCGACGACGACGTCCCGCCCGGCCACCTCGGCCGCGGGCCGGTCCTCGGCGCGGACCAGGACCACCGGCCGGGCCGTCTCGGCGATCACCTGCTGGCCGACCGAGCCGAGCAGGAACCCGACGACGGGGCCGTGCCCGCGCGAGCCCAGCACCAGCATCTCGGCGTCCGCCGCCGCCCGGACCAGCGCGTGCGCGGGCTCGCCCTCGACGACGTCGACGGTCGTGGCGAGCTGCGGATGCCGCTCGGCGACGGCCCGCACGGCCTGTGTCACGCCGCCCGACACCCACCCCTGCTGGGTGCCGCGGTCGGCCGTGGCGAGCTGCTCGGCATAGCGCCACGCGTGCACCACACGCAACGGCAGCCCCCGGCGCACGGCCTCCCGGCCGGCCCACTCCAGTGCGGCCAGGCTCTCCTGCGAACCGTCCACCCCTGCCGTGATCGGGCGTGTCATGCGTGGGCCTCCTCGTCGTCGCGGCGCGTCCCGCGGGACGATCATCCCCCGGGCGCGCCCCGTCCGCCGACCGGCACCCGGGCTGATCGCGGTCCCCGCCGTATCCCGGGGCGAACCGGGGCGATCGAACATACGATGGCTGGGAACCGGTGCGGCGGTCCCCATGACGCCGGGCCGCGGGAACCGATGCTCGGGGTGGGAGACGTATGGCACAGGCCGCCGATACCGCGCGGACCGTCATCCTGACCGTGGACGACGACCCGGGGGTCTCCCGTGCCGTCGCCCGCGATCTGCGGCGGCGCTACGGCGAGTCGTACCGGATCGTGCGCGCGGAGTCCGGCGAGTCCGCGTTGGAGGCGCTGCGCGAGCTGAAGCTGCGTGGCGACCTGGTGGCGGTGATCCTGGCCGACTTCCGCATGCCGCAGATGAACGGGATCGAGTTCCTGGAGCAGGCGCTCGACGTGTATCCGGGGGCGCGGCGGGTGCTGCTGACCGCGTACGCGGACACCAACGCGGCGATCGACGCGATCAACGTCGTCGATCTCGATCACTATCTGCTCAAGCCCTGGGACCCGCCGGAGGAGAAGCTCTATCCGGTGCTCGACGATCTGCTCCAGGCGTGGCGCACCAGTGACTACCGGCCCGTGCCCAGCACCAAGGTGGTCGGGCACCGCTGGTCGGCGCGGTCGTCGGACGTGCGCGAGTTCCTGGCCCGCAACCAGGTGCCGTACCGCTGGTACTCGGTGGAGGAGCCGGAGGGACAGCGGCTGCTGGCCGCCGCCGGGCAGGACGGGCACCGGCTGCCGCTGGTGATCACCCCGGAGGGCACGGCCCTGGTGGAGCCGGAGGCGCCCGAGCTGGCGGCGAAGGTGGGCCTGGCGACGACGCCGACGGCCGACTTCTACGACCTCGTGGTGATCGGCGGCGGCCCGGCCGGGCTCGGCGCGGCCGTGTACGGGGCCTCCGAGGGGCTCAGGACCGTGCTGGTGGAGCGGTCGGCGACCGGCGGGCAGGCCGGGCAGAGCTCCCGGATCGAGAACTACCTGGGCTTCCCCGACGGGGTCTCCGGTGCCCAGCTCACCGACCGGGCGCGGCGGCAGGCGGCCAAGTTCGGCGCCGAGATCCTGACCGCCCGTGAGGTCACGGGGCTCGAGGTCAACGGCGCCGCCCGGGTCGTACGGTTCGCGGACGGTACGGCGATCGCCGCGCACAGCGTGATCCTCGCGACCGGGGTGCAGTACCGGCAGCTGGAGGCCGCCGGCTGCATCGATCTGACCGGCTGCGGGGTGTTCTACGGCTCGGCGCTGACCGAGGCGGCGGCCTGCCAGGGGCACGACGTGTACATCGTCGGCGGCGCCAACTCGGCGGGCCAGGCGGCGATGTACCTGTCCCGGTTCGCCAAGTCGGTGACGCTGCTGGTGCGCGGCCCCGACCTGTCGGCGTCGATGTCCCACTACCTCATCCAGCAGATCGACGAGGCCCCGAACATCTCGGTGCGCAGCCACACCGTGGTCGACGCCGCGCACGGCGCCGAGCGCCTGGAGCAGCTGACGCTGCGGCACACGGGGACCGGCGAGAGCGAACGGGTCGACGCCCAGTGGATGTTCGTGTTCATCGGCGCCGCCCCGCTGACCGACTGGCTGGGCGACGCGGTGCTGCGCGACGAGCGCGGGTTCATCCTGGCGGGGCCCGACCTGACCGCCGACGGGCGCCCGCCGGCCGGCTGGGAGCTGGACCGGCCGCCGTACCATCTGGAGACCAGTGTCCCGGGCGTGTTCGTGGCGGGCGACGCCCGTGCCGAGTCCGCCAAGCGGGTCGCGTCCGCCGTCGGAGAGGGAGCCATGGCCGTGATGCTCGTCCACCGGTATCTGGAGCAGTCGTGAGCGGGCGGATCATGCCGTGCAGCCCCAAGGAGGTCGGCTCGCTCTTCCTCTTCGAGAAGCTGAGCCCCGAACAGCTGGGGCGGCTGTGCAGCGAGGGGCGGGTGGAGCTGTTCGAGCCCGGCCCGGTGTACACCGAGGGCGACCCGGCCACCTGCTTCTTCGTGATGATCGAGGGCACCGTGGTGATGTCGCGCCGGGTCGGCGGCGACGACGTGGAGGTCACCCGCTCCTCGCAGCGCGGGGTGTACGCGGGCGCGATGCAGGCCTACATCGGCGACCGGGTGCGGCAGGTCTACACCAACTCGATGCGGGTGACGGAGCCGACCCGGTTCTTCGTGCTGCCGGCGGACATCTTCGCCGACGTCATGACCGAGTGGTTCCCGATGGCCGTACACCTGCTGGAGGGCCTGTTCTTCGGGTCGAAGCGCACCCAGGCGGCGATCGGGCAGCAGGAGAGGCTGCTGGCGCTGGGCTCGCTGTCGGCGGGGCTCACGCACGAGCTGAACAACCCGGCGGCGGCCGCGGTGCGGGCCACGGCCACGCTGCGCGAACGGGTCGCGAAGATGCGGCACAAGCTCGCCGTGATCGCCGAAGGCCCCTTCTCCCGCGACCAGTTGGCGAGCCTGATCGAGATCCAGGAGCGCACCGCCGAGCGGGTCGCGAAGGCCCCCGTGCTCAGCCCGCTGGAAGCCACCGACCGGGAGGACCTGCTCACCGACTGGCTGGAGGACCACGGCATCGACTACGGCTGGCAGCTCGCGCCGACCTTCGTGCAGGCCGGGCTGGACGTCGACTGGTTCGAGCAGGTCGCGGCGGCCGTGGACGAGGAGATCCTGCCCGGGGCGATCGGCTGGCTCAACTACACCATCGAGACCGAGCTGTTGATGACCGAGATCGAGGACTCCACCAGCCGGATCTCGCATCTGGTCGACGCGGCCAAGCAGTACTCGCAGCTGGACCGGGCGCCCTACCGGGTGGTCGACGTCCATGAACTCCTCGACAGCACCCTGCTGATGCTCTCCGCGAAGATCGGACCGGGCATCGAGGTCGTCAAGGAGTACGACCGCACCCTCCCGCCGGTGCCCGCCTATCCGGCGGAGCTGAACCAGGTGTGGACCAACCTGATCGACAACGCGGTCTGCGCCGTCAACGGCGCGGGCGGCACGGGCACGCTGACCGTGCGGACCGCGCTGGACCACGAGCGGCTGCTGGTGGAGTTCCGGGACACCGGTCCGGGCGTGCCGCCGGAGATCAAGGACCGGATCTTCGACCCGTTCTTCACCACGAAACCGGTCGGCCAGGGCACCGGGCTGGGCCTGGACATCTCCTGGCGGATCGTCGTCAACAAGCACCACGGCACGCTCCGCGTGGAGTCGGTGCCCGGCGACACCCGGTTCCAGGTGCTGCTGCCCCTGACCGCCGAGACACCGGACGCGGAAGCGGAGGAGACCGTATGAGCCACGTCGAGGGATTCGACACGACCGCTCCGCCCAGCGGCACCGGGTGCGTGGAGTGCGAGGAGGCCGGCGGCTGGTGGTTCCATCTGCGCCGCTGCGCGCAGTGCGGGCACATCGGCTGCTGCGACGACTCCCCCGCCAAGCACGCCACCGCCCACTACCACGCCACCGGGCACCCGGTGATCCGGAGCTTCGAGCCGGGCGAGGAGTGGTTCTGGAACTACGTCACGGACGAGTTGTACGCCTCGGGCCCGGAACTGGCTCCGCCGGCCAGTCATCCCGCGGACCAGCCGGTGCCGGGCCCTGCGGGGCGGGTGCCGGAGAACTGGGCGGAGACGCTGCGCTGAAGCGCGGACGGCCGGACGAACCGCCTTGTCGGTCCCGCGTGTCAGGATGGGGGGGTGTCTCAGAACGCCTTCACCACGCCGCCGTTGATCGGGCGGGACCAGGAACTGGCCCGGCTCACGGGTGTGCTGGAGCGTGCCCGGGCCGGTGAGGTGCGGGCCGTGCTGGTCGCCGGGGACGCGGGGGTCGGCAAGACACGGCTGCTGGACGAGGTCGCGGGGCGGGCGGCGCGGGCGGGTACGACCGTCGTCACCGGGCACTGTGTGGACCTCGGGGACGTCGGGCTGCCGTATCTGCCGTTCACGGAGATCCTCGGGGTGCTCGCCACCGACGCGCGCTTCGCCTCCGTGCTGGCCGCGCATCCGGTGGTGGACCGGCTGCTGGGCGCGGGCACGGAGGCGGCGGGCGGTCCGGACGGCCGGCTGCGGCTGTTCGAGGACGTCGCCGGGCTGCTGGCCGAACTGGCCGCCGTGGCACCGCTGCTGCTCGTCCTGGAGGATCTGCACTGGGCCGACCAGTCCTCCCGGGACCTGCTGCGCTTCCTGCTCAGCCGGGGCGTGCTGCACCGGCCGGGCAGCGCCGGCCCGGGCCGGCGGCTCACGGTCCTCGCCTCGTACCGCGCGGACGATCTGCACCGCCGCCACCCCTTGCGCCCGCTGCTCGCCGAGCTGGTCCGGCTGCCGGCGGTGGAGCGGCTGGAGCTGCGGCCGCTGCCGGACGCGGAGGTGGCGCGGCTGGTGCGGGCCCTGGAGGACCGCCCGCTGCCCGACTCCGTCGTACGCGGCATCGTGGCCCGCGCGGAGGGCAACGCGTTCTATGCGCAGGAGCTGTTCGCGGCGGCCGGCGCGGGTGGTGGCGGGGTGCCCAGCGGGCTCGCCGATCTGCTGCTGATCCGGGTCGAGCAGCTGCCCGAGACCGCCCAGCAGGTGCTGCGGACGGCCGCGGTGGCCGGGCGCCGGGTGGAGCACGACCTGCTGCGCGAGGCCGCCGGGCTCCCCGAGGACGAGCTGGAGGCGGCGCTGCGCGAGGCCGTCGGACGGCAACTGCTCGTCCCCGGGCCCGCCGGCACGTACGCCTTCCGGCACGCCCTGACCCGCGAGGCCGTCTACGCCGATCTGCTGCCCGGCGAGCGGTCCCGGCTGCACGGCGCGTACGCCCGGCTGCTCACCACACGGGGCCCGGCCCCGGAGACCGCCGCGGAACGCGCCCATCACGCCCGCGAGAGCCACGATCTGCCCGGGGCGCTCGCCGCCTGTCTGGAGGCGGCCGACCACGCCCGGTTGCTCGGCGCGCCCGCCGAGGAGCTGCGGCATCTGGAGACCGCCCTGGACCTGTGGCCCTCGGTGCCGGAGGCCACACGTGCGCAGCGGTCCCCGGCCGCGGGCCAGGACCGGATCACGCTGACCCTGCGCGCCTCGGCGGCGGCCGCGCACGCGGGAGACGCGCACCGCGCGGTCTCGCTGACCCGCGCCGCGCTCGCCGGGATCGGCCGGGACGCCGACTCCGAACTGGCCGCCCGGGTGCGGTACACCCTCGCGGGGAACCTGCTGAGCGTGGACAGCCTGACGGCGGCGTACCGCTACAGCAGCGAGGCGCTGGCGCTGATCCCCGCCGAGCCGCCGTCACGGACGTGGGTGTGGGCGGCGGCCACGCATGTATCGGCGGCCCGGCAGGTCGGCGAGGACGAGACCGCGCTGCGCGTCGCCCGGCAGGCCCTGCCCGTCGCCGAGCACCTCGGCGTGACCGGCGCCCAGGCCGACCTGCTGATCTCCGTCGTCGGCCTCGAAGGGGCGGGCCGGGGCACCCGGGAGGGCAGGGAGCGGCTGCACCGGGCGCGGGAGCTGGCCCGGGCCGCCGGTGACGCGCCGGTGGAGATGCGCGCGCTGTTCAACCTGGCCCTCGGCGCCTTCGAGAGCGGCGATCCCGAGGCATGCCTGTCCCTGCTGGGCGAGGGCCTGGACCGGGCGCGCCGCGCGGGTCTGCTGTCCTCCATGTATCCGTTGGGGCTGCGCTATCTGCGGCTGCTGGCGCTGTACACGCTGGGCCGCTGGGACGCGTGCCTGGCCGCCGCGGCCGACCCGGCGGTCCTGTCGCTCCCGGCAGCCGCCGGCTTCGCCGACAGTCCCGTGCTCTACGTGGCGCTGGCGCGCGGTGACGACGAGGGCGCCGTGGCCGGGGCCCGGGCCCTGCTGACGGGCCCGTTCGACTGGATGGGCACGCTCGTGGCGGGAGTGGTCCTCACCGACGCGGCCGCGCAGGGCGGCGATCCGGAGGCGGCCGTCGAGCGGATGCGGGAGGCGGCCGCGGCCCTGTCCGACGAGACGAAACGCCACCCGGGCGTGCTGGTCCGGCTCGCCGCGCTGTGTCTGACGGCGGTCGCCGACCGCACGGCGGAGCTGCGCCGGACCGGCGACGACCGGGACCTCGCCCGCTGGACCGGCACCGCGACCGAACTCGTGGAGCTGGCGCGTGCCACGGCCGCCTCCGACGAGGAGGACCGCACGCAGGGCCCGGAGGGCCAGGCCTGGCGGGCCCGCGCCGAGGCGGAGTGGGCGACGGCCGTGTCCGGGCCGGATCCGGCGGCCTGGGAGAAGGCGGTCGCCGCGTTCGGGTACGGCGATGTGTACGAGCAGGCCCGCTGCCGGGTGCGGTACGCGCAGGCGCTGCTGGCCGTGGAGCGCCGTACTGAGGCGGCGGAACAGACGGCACTGGCCCGGGAGACGGCGGCCCGGCTCGGTGCGGTGCCGCTGCTGGAGCGGATCGACGCGCTGTCCCGCCGGGGCCGGCTCTCGGCGGCCGCACCTGAGAAGGCCGTGTCCCTGACCGCCCGGGAGCAGGACGTGCTGCGGCTGCTCGCGCGGGGGCGCAGCAACCGGCAGATCGGCGAGGAGCTGTTCATCACGGGCAAGACGGCGAGTGTGCACGTCTCCAACATCCTGGCCAAGCTGGGCGCGGCGAGCCGTACGGAGGCGGTGGCGGTCGCCTATCGCCAGGGGCTGATCGCGCCGGAGCCGGCCGGGTCGGGCTGACCCGGCCGGAGCCCGGTCAGCGGGTGCAGTCGAGGCTGCCGAGGTCGACGGCGTCGGCCAGCGCCCCCATGCCCTTGTCATTGGGGTGGATGTGGTCACCGCCGTCGAGGAACGGCAGCAGCCGCGCGGAGTCGTAGGGGCTGCGCAGGGTGCGGTCGAAGTCGGTGACCGCGTCGAACAGCCCGCCGGTGCGGATGAACCGGTTCACGTCCCGGCGCACGGCCTCGGCCGCAGGGTCCCATTCGGGCCAGCCCTCGAACGGTCCGACCGTGGCGGCGACCACGCACTTGCCGGCCGCGTGCACCCGCTCGGCGATCTTCCGGTACCCGGCGATCAGGTCGGCCGCGGTGACGCCGGTGTGCGCCTTGATGTCGTTCACCCCCTCGAAGAGGAAGACGGTCCGGACGCCGGGCAGGGACAGTACGTCCCGGTCCAGCCGGTTCAGGGCGCTCTGCCCGGCGCCGTCCGCGAGTACCTGGTTGCCCGAGAAGCCCTCGTCGGCCACGCCCATGACGGCGGAGTGCGCTGTGCTCAGGCGCCGGGCGAGGTAGTCGGGCCAGCGGCGGTTCAGGTCGCCGGTGGAGTGCCAGCCGTCGGTGATGGAGTCGCCCAGCGCGACCACGGCCCCGGCGGCCGCGCGGGAGGGCCGTACGGACACTGCGTCGAGGTACCACCAGGAGCCGGTCGTCCGCGCCCAGTTGGTGCCGCTCTCCTCGGCGGTGTGATCGCCCTGGCCGGTGTACGACGTCTGCAGCGCCATCCAGTGGCCGGTCGCCGGGCCGGCCGCGTCCGGGGTGTGCAGGCTGACCGCGAGGTCCGCCCCGGCCGGGACCGTACCCGGCAGCGGATCGCTCCAGGCGACGGCGCCGGCCGGCACGGTGACCGTACGGGAGCCGCCGAAGGTCAGCCGCCGGTTGCTGCCGGGGCGCAGCGCCGCGCCCTGGTCGGGCAGGCCGGCGTAGACGCTGTCCAGGGTCAGCGGCCGGTCGCCGAAGGCGTTGGTCACGCGGACGCGCAGACCGGTGCCGCCGACGCTGGTGTGCACGATCAGCCGGTAGCCCTGGCCCGCCGTGCCCTCGCCCATGCGGTCGGCGCTCGCCGCCCAGGTGACGACTCCGGAGGCGCGGGAGGCGGGCAGGGGGGCGGCCGCCTGGGCGGGCACGGACTGGCAGACGACGGCGGTGAGCAGGGCGGCGGCGAGGCGGCGGCCGCGTGCGAAGCGGCCGCTCACCGGGCGAATTCCCGGAGTGTGACGGACTCGCCGGGCCGTATGCGGACGGTCCGGGACCGGCCTGCGTATCCCACGGAGGTCATGGTCCCGCCGACGCTGCGGATCCGCACCTCGGTGGGCGTGCCGTCCCGCCAGTGGAGGTCGACGACGAACCCGCCGCGGGCCCCGGCTCCGGTCACCGAACCGGCGGCCGCCCAGGCGTCCGGCAGGGCCGGCAGCAGTTCGAGCCGGCCGGGGCGGGAGTACAGCAGCATCTCGGCGACGGCGGCCGGGGTGCCGAAGTTGGCGTCGATCTGGAAGATGCCCCGGCCCGGGGAGACCTCGTAGATGTCGAAGAGGTTGGGGGCGGTGCCGTTGGAGCCGTTCTCGGACGGGCGCAGGTTGTTGACGACGAGCTGGTAGGCCTTGCCGGCGTTCTTCAGCCGGGCCCAGCACAGGGCGCGCCAGGCGTTGGCCCAGCCGAAGCTGTTCATGCCGCGCGCGGTGAGCAGGGCGGTGGCTCCGGTGACGATACCAGCGGGGGTGGAGCCGTCGGGCCGGATGCGGTCGCCGGGGAACAGGCCGATGAGCGGGGAGAGATGGCGGTGGGTGGTCTCGCCGAGGTTGTCCGGGGACATCCACTCCTCCAGCCAGCCGGTCTTCGGGCTCACCGCGGGCAGGTACAGCCGCTCGCGCAGGGCGCCGACGGTGCGGGCGTGGTCGGCGTCCCGGCCCAACTCGGCCGCTGCCGACTGGTAGTTGCCGAAGAGGGCCCACACCAGTTCCTGCGCGTAGGTGATGCCCTTGGCGTCGAGCGGGCCCTGTTCCGGGGACCAGTCGCTGTCGGCGACGAGCACCTCCCGGCCGGTGTCGGGCAGGGTGGTGGTGAGCAGCCGCGCCTCCCAGAACTCGCAGGCGCCCTTGAGCAGCGGGTAGATCTTCGCCAGGTGAGTGCGGGAGTGGGTGAACTCGTAGTGCTCGAAGAGGGTGTTGGCCAGCCAGGCGTTCCCGGCCGGGTGCCACCACCAGCCGCCTCCGCCATGGGGGTTGGTGGAGATGGCCAGGGTCCAGCCGGCGTTCCTCCCGCTGGAGTTGCGGTAGCGGTTGCGGGGGTCGTTGAACAGGCGCCGGGTGAGGTCGGTCCAAGAGGGGAGCTGGGCGAGGCAGTAGTCGGTGAGGGCGTCGAAGCACGGGGACAGGCCCGCCCGGTCGGCCGCCCAGTAGTTCATCTGGAGGTTGATGTCGGTGTGGTAGTCGCCCATCCAGTCCGGGTCGTTGCCGTCGAGCCAGAGCCCCTGCAGACCGAGCGGCAGGCTGCCCCGCGAGCCGGAGATCATCAGGTAGCGCCCGAACTGGACGTACAGGGCCTCCAGTTCGGGGTCGGGCTCGCCGTCCCGGGCGCGGGCCTGGATCCGCTCCCAGGCGTCGAGGGAGCGCTGTTCGGGGCTCGAGGTGCCGAGGGAGAGCCCGAACCGGTCGTAGAGGGCGCCGTGGTCGGCGGTGTGCGTGCGCAGCAGCACGTCGGCGGAGTGCCGGGCGGCGGCGCCGACCTTGGCGTGGGCCAGCGCCAGGGGGTCGAGGGACGGGTCGCGGTAGTGGGCGGCGGCGTCGGGCGCGTAGTTGGTGCCGCCGCTGAGGATCACGGTCAGCTCGCGGCAGCCGGAGAAGGCGATGTGACCGCCGTCGACGTGGACACTACCGCCGCTGCCGTGGGCGGTGACGGCGGCGCCGTACTTCAGCCCGTTGGGAAAGGCTCCGGCGAAGGAATCGGCCGCTCCCCCGGTCTCGCCATGGGTGCCTTCGAGCGTGAGGGTGCCGGTGTACCGCCCGCCACCGCTCTGGGTGAAGTGCAGCACGATCACGTCGTCGGGACGGCTGGCGAACAGCTGCCGCCGGTAGGTGACACCGGAGCGGACGTACGACGTCGTCACCACGCCCTGCGCGAGGTCGAGGGTGCGGCGGTAGCCGGTGACGGCGGACAGGTCGTGGTCGGGCAGATCGACGGCGAGCCGGGCGAGCAGGGTGAGGGAGCCGAAGTCGTCCCGGCCGTACGGGAACTGGCCGTCGGAGTCCAGCGTGTCGTTGCGGCCGCCGGTCCACATCGTGGCATCGGTGACGAGGAGGAGTTCCCGGCCGGGGTCGTTGGTCGCGAGGGCCCCGAGCCGGCCGTTGCCGACGGGCAGACCCTGGGTGATGAGCGAGTGCTCGTCGGCGGGGGCCCGCCACCAGAGCTGGTGGCGGGGGTCGGCGGCGGGAGCCTCGGCAGGACGCAGTGGTGCGGCGCCGGCGGTGGCGGTGAAGGCGGGCAGCGAGGCGAGGGCTCCGGTGGCGGCGGCGAGGGCGAGGAAGCCGCGTCTGCTGGGGGGTCTGGGATCCATGACAACCTCCGGCACTTGGGAAAGAGGATGCGTACGGCGCGCCCCTGGGGGCGCGGGGCTGTATCGATGTGCGGCTCCGCCGCGATGGGGGTCCCCCCGCTCGAGCGAAGTCGAGAGTGGGGGAGCGACAAGCCACAGCGGACCCGCAGTTCCCCAGGGCGCTCTCAGCGGAGCGTCAGCGCGGCGAGGGCGAGGAAGCCGCGTCTGCTGGGCGGGGTCTGCATGACACGGGCTCCGATCACTGGCGGGGAGAGAGGGGAACGTCGATCCGGTCGATGTCCGGGGCGTAGTCCGAACCGCTGTCGAAGGTCACGGTGTTGGTGCCGGCCTTGAGGGTGACCGGGACACTCACCGTCTCAACGGTTCCCCAGTCGCCGGTCGAGGGGAAGCGATGGCGGGTGGAGGCGGCGGAGTTGGCCGAGATATTGACCGGCCGGGCGTCGCCGCTGACGTAGGCGACCTTGATCAGGTAGGTGCCGGGGCGGTCCACGACGATGTCGTTGAAGCGGAGTGCGCCGCCGAGGTAGAGGTTGCCGACCTTCTTGCCGCCGGAGCAGGCGGAGCAGTCGGCGACGGAGGCGTTGCCGCTCAGGGTGTTGGCGGCGGACTCGGCCTCGTAGCCGGTGGTCCGCACCGCTCCGCCGTGCGGGGTGACGGTGAACAGGCGGGAGCCGTGAGCGGGCAGGGCCTCGGTGACCCTGTTCCGGTACGAACCCAGGTTCTCGTGGTTCCACAGGTCCCGTACGGCCGCCTTGCCGGTGAAGCCGAGGGCGGAGAAGTCGGCGGTGACGGCGGCGGGGCTGTCGGCGAGGTTGAACAGGGCGACCGTGTAGGTGCCGTTGGGGTTCTTCGCGGCCCAGACCTGCTGTGGGTCGGAGGGGGTGACCGGACGGGCGGGCGGGGTGTCGCCCTGGTCCACGGCGATGACCTCGCGGTTGGTGAGGAGTCTGACTCCGTAGTCGTCGAGCCTGGTGAGGTCGTCGCCGGTGTAGAGGGGGGACTTGGCGATGGCCCACAGGGTGGCGTAGCTCTGCCGTTCCGCCTTGGTCAGGCCGTCCATGGTGCCGTTTCCGACGTCGAGGGAGTCGAGGTCGTTCCAGCCTCCGGGGCCGGCGTGCCGGGTCCAGCCGGGGGTGTCGTCGAAGCGGTCGTCGACCGAATTCCCCCAGGTGACAAGGGTGTTGCAGTAGCACTCGACATCGGTGTCGACACGCCAGCCGTTGGAGTACTTCTTCCAGTCGGCGGCATGACCGATGTCCAGGGACCAGGAGATCTCCAGATGGACCGGGCGGCCGGTGGCGGCCAGCGCCTGCTGCCAGGCGGCGACGTCGGCAACGTTGTCGTAGTTGTCCCCGCTCTTGAAGGAGCCGGGGCCCACGCCGTCGAGTTTGAGGAAGTCATAGCCCCAGGAGGCCAGCAACTGGGCCTGGGAGTCTATGTACTTGCGGGCGCAGGGCTTGGACAGGTCGAGCTTGTAGGCGCTGTCCCAGCCGTTGGTCGTGCGCAGGTCGCCGTAGACGACGTCGGCGGTGGTGCAGCCGTCGGCGTCCCGGATGGGAACCTTGCCGTCGCCGTAGGCCTCCTTCTCGAGGCCGACCGGCAGATAGATCCCGGCCTTCAGGCCGAGTGCGTGGATACGGTCGGCGACCGCCTTCATGCCGTGCGGGAAGCGGTGCGGGTCGGCCTGCTGGCGTGCGTAGCCGTCGAACCCGGGTTTCCAGGTGTTGTCCCTCCACCACCCGGCGTCGATGTTGACGTACTCGTAGCCGTACGGCTTCAGTTCGGTGGCCAGGGCAGCGGCCTGCTTCAGGACGTTCGCCTCGGTGAGATAGCTGTAGTCGCCGTCCGGGTTGAGGCCCGGGTACCTGGAGGACTGCATGCTCCAACTCGACCAGCCCATATAGGGCTTGGCGGCCATGACCGGTGTGGGTTCCGCGTGGGCGGTGGCGGGGACGGCGGTGGCGAGGCCCGCGGTGAGGGCCAGGACGACGGCGGCTCTGAGCCCGCGGGCGGGCAGCAGGGAGTACGAGGGTGACCGCATGGGCCCTACCTCCTGGGTGGGTTCGGATCGGGGCGGCTCAGCCCTTTCGGTTTCCGGGGGGCTGGGTGATGAAGGACTGGATCGCGGCGGCCGCGGCGCCACGGGCCCACTCCTCGAAGGGCAGCGGGCGGGTCAGGACGTCGCACCGGGCGGCGGAGCCGAAGGCGGCCGTGGTGAACGCCTGGCGGATGTGGTCGGCGAAGAGGTCGTAGGCGGCGAGCCCCTCACCGGAGATGATCACGCGCTCGGGGCCGAGCAGATTGGCCACGGTGGCGATGCCCCGGCCGATGGCGTCCCCGGCCCGCGCGTACACCTCCCGCGCCCCGGGCACGCCGTCACGCGCGAGGGCCACCGCCTGTGCGCTGTCGGCGATATGGCGGTCCGTCGCCTCTGCCATGCGGGCGAGGATCGCGGACTCGCCGGCGATCGCCTCCACACAGCCCCGGTTGCCGCAGTGGCACTCGGGTCCGGCGGGGTCCACGACGACATGCCCGATCTCCCCGGCCACTCCGTGGGCACCGGCGACCACCTGCCCGTGCACGACGAGTCCGCAGCCGATGCCCGTGCCGACGGTCACGAGGGCGAAGCCGGGGAGTCCGGCGCCGGCGCCGAACCACTGCTCGGCGACGGTCAGGGCGCGCACGTCGTTGTCGACGGTGACCGGCAACCCGGTGGTCATGCCCGCGAGTTCGGCGAGGGGTACGTCGTACCAGTCCAGGAAGGGCGAGTAGCGTACGACGCCCTTGGCGCGGTCGACAGCGCCGGAGACCGCGATGCCGAGCCCGGCGACCGGCGCGTCCGACTCGGCGGCGTGGGCGAGGAGTTCCTGGACGAGGCCGGCGATCGAGGCCAGCGCGGCTCCGGGTTCCGGGTCCGGCAGGGGCCTGCGGCGGGCGAGGCGGATACGGCAGCACAGGTCCGCCAGGACGGCGATCAGCTCGGTGCCGGTGACCTTCACACCGAGGAACAGGGCCCGTTCGCCGTTGACCCGGACCAGGCTGGCGGGCCGGCCGGGGGCGGCGCGGGCCTCCTCGTCGGCGCCCTCCGCCAGATAGCCGGCGGCCAGCAGCGGTCGTACGGCCTTGGTGACCGCGGCCGGGGACAGACCGGCCCGGCGGCCCGCCTCCAGGCGGGTCAGCGGGCCGTGGGACAGCACCGCCGTGAAGACCTGTGAGACGGCCGGCGTGTGCGCGGGGAACGTCTCGGCGTGCGGGGTCGAGCGCATGGCCGGGAACCTATGGCCGTTATTTTCCGCTGTCAATAAAAGAAACAAGGGCTGTTACGGAGGCAGTTGGGACACCTGCGCGCGCCGGGCAGCGCGCTCGGCCCCGGACATGCGGATGCCCCGCGCGGGGCGGGGCATCCAGGGGTACGGCAATCCGTTCGACGGTGGTGTCAGTGACGGGCGGCCGGCGTGTTGGCGGCGGTGACGTTGACCGCGGCCCACGCGTTGTCCACCGTCTTGTACTCGGTGCTGTTCGCGCCGTAGAGGTCCTTGGCCGCCTTCAGCGTCGCGATGCGCGCGTCGTGGAAGTCGGTCGTGGAGACCATGTAGCGGGTGAGCGCACGGTAGAAGATGGCGGTGGCCTTGGCGCGGCCGATGCCCTTGACCGTGGCGTGGTTGTAGGTCGGCGAGTCGTAGGCGACGCCGTTGATCGTCTTCTTGCCGCTGCCCTCGGCGAGGAGGTAGTAGGCGTGCGAGGAGACACCGGAGCCCGCGTGCACCTCGGTGTAGTAGGTGTCCGTCGACCAGTAGTCGATCGTGTGCTCGAGCTTGTCGAGCGACGGGTGGTCGAGGCGGCGCAGGAACTTCTGCGCGAGGCCCAGCTTCTCGCCGATCAGGTAGTCCGGCGTGTCCTTGGGGTTGTTGGCGTAGAACTCGACGTTCGAGCCGAAGATGTCCGCGAGGGACTCGTTCAGCGCGCCGGGCTCGCCGTACTGGTTGCCCTTGGGGTCGACATACGTCGGCTGCAGCTTGGCGGTGGCGTCGACGACACCGTGGGTCAGCTCGTGACCGGTGACGTCGAGGACGACGAGCGGCTTCTTGAAGGTCTTGCCGTCGCCGTCGCCGTACAGCATGCAGGTGCAGGTCGGGTCCCAGAAGGCGTTGGCGACCTTGCTGCCCCAGTGGACCATGCCCTGGGCGGCCCTGCTGTTGTCGGCGATGCCCTTGCGGCCGAAGGCGGCCTTGTAGAAGTCCAGGGTCTTGGTGATGCCGTACTGGGCGTCCGCGGCGGCGCTGGCGCGGTTGCCCGTGGTGCCGTTGCCCCACACGTCGGTGGTGCTGGTGAACGCCGAGCCCGCGCTGAACTTCTCGGTGTACGTGCCCTTGGCGTCGCGCGTCTCGGTGCCGTACCGGCTCGGGTCCTTGAGCCGGTAGTGCCCCTTGGAGGTGGCCGTGGTGGTCAGGCCGACGCTGCCCACGAAGAGGGTCTTGCCGGTGCCCTTCGCGGGCGAGGGGTACCGGGTGACGCCGGAGACGCCGGAGACGCCGGAGCCGAGCAGGCCGGCCTCGGGGGCGCCGGAGGCGGTGCCGGTGGCCGGGTCGAGCGTCTCGCCGTTCTGGCGCAGGTTGTCGAGCAGCTTGGGCGACAGGAACTCGTCGCTGTCGGGGGTGTTGCTGCGCACCTTGCCGGTGACGGCGTCGATGACGACGGTGTTGGTGCCCTGCTGGTCGGTCACCGTCACCTGGTAGGCGAGGGCGGAGGCGCCGCCGCGGGCGTCGACGACGAGCGTGGCGCTGCCCGCGTCACCCTGGGCGACCTGGGCGGCCCTGGCGGCGGCCTGGTCCGCGGTCAGCTTGGCCCGAGCTGCGGTGGCCGGCTTGACGGCGCGGTCGGCCGCGCTGGTCACGCCGGTGTAGGCCAGTGTGCGGTCGAGGTGGACGACGAGGTCGCCGCCGAGCACCGGCATGCCGTTGTGCGTCCGGACGAAGCGGACGTGCCGGGCACCCTCCGGGTCGATCATGACGTCCTGGGCGTGCAGTTCGTCGCCCTGCGAGACGCCGGTCGCCGAGGCGTTTGCGAAGGCCGCGGTCTGCGCCGCCTTCACCACCGCCGAGGCGTTCGTGCCGGCGGACGCGGCGGACCGCTCCACCCCCGTGTCGGACCCCGCGAAGGCCGTACCGGCCAGGCCCGTGGCGGCGGTCGTCACCGCGATGGCGACGGCGACGCCGCGTATGTGCGGTCTACGCACTGATCAGGGTTCCTTCGTTCGAAGACGGCCGGGATCACCAACCGCCTTGAGACATGGCGCAGTTCGGCGCCACGGGGGGCTGGTCGGGCCCCTGAGGGGTAACCCTTACGGATCAGTCATGTGCACGTAAAGGTGGAATGATCGGTTTCGCGAACTTCTATGGAATTCCTTTACGAACGAGCGCCATAGAGTGATCGCAAACTGATCAACTGTGTGTCGACTGTGGAGATGCCGGGTCGGACCCCTTAGGTTCCAAGGCCGGGATGTGACCGACATCGCATCAGATGTCGTACGGATGGGAGTGGGTGCCGAATGGTCTCAGCAAGGGTGGGGCGGGGTGCGGTCCTCGGCGCGGTCGCGCTCTCGCTCTTCGCCGTTCCGGCGCGAGCCGCGACGGCGGAGCCGGACACGCCGGGAGAAGCGTCGCTCGCGGCGCCCGACACCGCCGGCGTGGCCGCCGCGCTGAAGCAGGCGGTGAGCGCGGGCGCGCCGGGTGCCATGGCGCTCATCGACGACCACGGCACGACGTACAAGGCGACGCTCGGCCTCGCCGACCGGAGCACCCGGCGGGCCCTCACCGCCGACGACCGGTTCCGTATCGGCAGCGTCACCAAGACCTTCTCGGCGGTCGTCCTGCTCCAGCTCGCCGACGAACACCGGCTGGCGCTCGACGCGCCGGTCAACCGCTATCTGCCGAAGCTGCTGCCGGACGACCGGATCACCGTCCGTCAGGTGCTCAGTCACCGCAGCGGGCTGTACGACTACACCAACGACATGTTCGCCGACAGCGTGTCCGGCTTCGAGGCGGTGCGGAACAAGGTCTTCACCTACCGCCAGCTGGTCGCCCTCTCCCTGAAGAAGCCCCGCACCAACGCGCCCGGCGCCGCGTACGCGTACTCCAACACCAACTTCGTCGTCGCCGGGATGCTCATCGAGAAGCTCACCGGGCAGTCCGTGCGGACCGCGTACGAGGACCGCATCTTCAAGCCCCTGAAGCTGCGCGACACGTTCTACGTCCACCCCGAGACCACGATCCCCGGCCGGTACGCCCGCGGCTACCTCACCCCCGACCGGGCAGGTACCCCGCTGGTCGACGCCACCGTCCAGACCGTGTCCTGGGCGCAGAGCGCGGGGGCGATCATCTCCAGCACGCGGGATCTCGACACGTTCTACTCCGCGCTGCTGAGCGGCAGGCTGATGTCCGCCGCGCGGCTCGGCGAGATGGAGCGGTTCGGTCCGGTGAACAGTACGACCGCGTACGGGCTCGGGCTGCGTCGGCGTGCGCTGTCGTGCGGGGTCTTCGTGTACGGGCACACCGGGATCGTGCAGGGGTACTACACGTACGCCTTCGCCACGAAGGACGGTTCGCGGAGTCTTGCGGCGGTCGCGAACACGTCCAACAACGAGGGGGTGCAGAGTGCGATGGGGGGCGTGCTGGAGTCCGCGTTCTGCGGGAAGCAGGGGAAGGCCAAGGGGTAGGGGGTTCTCGCCGTAGATTGGCTTGTGTGACACGCGAGTTGACGGCTGGAGGGAATCTGGTCCTGCCCGAGGGCGCCGTGCGGCTTCGGGTGGCCGGCGAGTTCGATGTGTCCGCCCTCGTCACGGGGGCGGACGGCAGGGTCGGGTCCGACGCCGACTTCGTGTTCTACAACCAGCCCCAGGCGCCGGGTGTCCAGTTGCGCGGTGACACCCTGGCCGTCGAACCGGGGCGACTACGGGCCGGCGCGTGTCGCGTCACCGTCGTCGTGAGTGCGGCCGAGCCCGGTACGCCGCTCGGGCGGTTGCCCGCTCCCCGGCTCGAGGTCACGGACGGGTCCGGTCGTGCCGTGGCTCGGTTCGCGCCGCCGCAACCCGGACCGGAGACCGTGCTGCTGCTGGCCGAGCTGTATCTGCGGGCAGGCACCGGCTGGAAGCTGCGGGCGATCGGGCAGGGGTACGCGGACGGGCTGGCCGGGCTCGCCCGGGACTTCGGGGTGGACGTCACCGATGACGGTTCCCCCGCCGACGGCCGCTCCCCCGCCGACGACGACTTCCTCCGACTGGTCAACTGGGCCCGTGTGCAGGCCGGTTCACCGCGGATCGCCCTCGAACCACGTCTCGTGTCCGCCGCGCGGTCGCATGCCCGGGCCATGGCGGACGCCGGGCGGCTGGGGGCCGAGGGGCGGGACGGGGTCTCGGTTCATCAGCGGATCACCGGTGCCGGGTACGCGTACATCACCGTCGGGGAGCATCTGGTCTCCGGGCCGCGCACTCCCGCCGAGTTCGTCGAGTACTGCCTGGGGTCCGAGCGGTCCCGGCGGACACTGCTCGATCCCGGGTTCCGGCATGCCGCCCTCGCCCACGCCGACGCGGGCGACCGGTACTGGACCGCCGTGTGGGCCGCTCCGCTGACCCCGGACGCGCTGGGCCGGGCGGCCGCCGAGGTCGTCGCGCTCACCAACGCCGAGCGCGGGCGGATCGGGCTGGCCCCGCTGGCCGTCGATCCGCTGCTCACGGCCGCGGCGCAGGCACACTGTGCGGACATGGTGGCCCGGGACTTCTACGACCACACCTCCCCCGACGGCGCCCAGCCCTGGGACCGGGCGGCCCGGGCCGGCTCCCGGCTGCGGACCATCGGCGAGAACATCGCCTGCGGCCAGCGTTCTCCCGCCGAGGTCGTGACGGGCTGGATGAACAGCCCCGGGCACCGGGCCAACATCCTCAAGCGCGAGTTCGGCCACATAGGCATCGGGTTCGCGGGCGGCGGCCGGGCGGGCACCTACTGGTGTCAGCTGTTCGGTGGCTGACCGGCCACTTTGCGTGATCTTGGCGGAACGAGGCCTTCCGGGACACCATGCCCGACATGAAGGGTGATCTCTTTTCCAGTGAGTACATGGTGCAGCCGGCCCTGGCGCCGGGCATGTCCGTCGAGAACGCCAAGTGCATCCGCTACGCGGTGAGCGGCGAGATGTACGCGCGCCAGGGTGCGATGGTCGCCTACCGGGGCGACCTGAAGTTCGAGCGCAAGGGCCAGGGCGTCGGCGGCATGCTGAAGCGTGCGGTCACCGGTGAGGGGCTGCCCCTCATGGCGGTGCGCGGGCAGGGCGAGGCCTGGTTCGCGCACGAGGCGCAGAACTGCTTCGTCGTCGAGGTCGAGTCCGGCGACCGGTTCACGGTCAACGGACGCAACGTGCTGTGCTTCGACCCCTCGCTGTCGTACGAGATCAAGACGGTGAAGGGGTCCGGCATCGCCGGCGGCGGGCTGTTCAACAGCGTGTTCAGCGGGCAGGGCCGGCTCGGTCTGGTCTGCGAGGGCAATCCGCTGGTCATCCCGGTCACCCCGCAGTCCCCGGTGTACGTCGACACGGACGCGGTGGTCGGCTGGACCGCGCAGCTGCAGACCTCGCTGCACCGCTCGCAGTCCATCGGGTCGATGCTGCGCGGCGGTTCGGGCGAGGCGGTGCAGCTCATGCTCCAGGGCGAGGGCTTCGTGGTGGTACGGCCGAGCGAGGAGACCCCGCAGAAGGCCCAGCAGCACTGAACCTTCCCAGACCGTTTGCGCCCCGGCCCCTGGGACACTGTTGGTCAATCCGGGGTCTGCTTCGCCGCGTGACGTAGCCGTGTGCTGCGCGTCCCAGGGTGAGAAGCCGTTCCAGGTCACCCATGACGGCCCACTGTTCGCCCAGGGCAGCAGGTTGGAGGGCGACGGGCTCAAGCACGGGCGGGAGAACTGCCGGGAGTCGGTGCGGCCCGCGCTTCAGGAGGCGGTGGGCGGGCCGCATCCGCGGGTGGCCGAGATGGCCGCGTACTCCTTCGGCTGGTCCAACGGCCGAGCCGGCGTACCGGCGGCGGTCGCCGTGGAGCTGGTGCACGGGACCAGGCGGCGCCGCCTGGCCGTGTGGAAGGCGTACGGCACGGGACCGGCCGTACTGGCCGGGGACGCCCTCTTCGCCCTCGTGGTGCGGATCCGGCCACGGCACCGCGCGGTCCCGGCGCCCTGCGGCTGCGCTCGGCGGCCCTCGCCGATCCGGCGCGCGGGCAGACCGACGACCTGCTGTTCGCCACCCGGCCTCACGCCGGCCCGGAGCGGGGGACGCCCGGCGTGCCGGAGCGGGCCGGGCGTTCCCGGTGCTGGTCGCGCTCGGCTCCCCCGCGGCCGTCGGGGAGCTGCTCACGCTGCTGGACCACCTGACGGGCCACCTGCGAAACGGTGTTGACCTGGAGAGTCCGGGCGGGTGAGGGTGCGAGGGGCGCGGTTCCCACCCCCGCGCCGGAAGGGTGAAGCACCTTGATCGGCATCTCGGACATCGAAGCCGCCGCGGAACGGATCGCCGGACACGTCGTACGGACGCCGACCGTACCGAGCCCGGGTCTGACCGCGCTGCTCCGCGTCCCGGTCACCACCAAGCTCGAACTGCTCCAGCGCACCGGCTCGTTCAAGGCGCGCGGGGCCACCGCGAAACTGCTGTCGCTGAGCGAGGCCGAACGGGCGGCGGGCGTGGTCGCGGTCAGCGGCGGCAACCACGGCATCGCCCTCGCGGTGATGGCGGCGGCCCTCGATGTGAAGGCGACCGTGGTGATGCCCCGGACCGCGCCCGCGCGTTCCATCGAACTCGCCGAGGCGGCCGGGGCGTCGGTGCGGCTGACCGACGGCATGGACAGCGCGTTCCAGCTGGTGCTCCGGCTGCGGGACGAGGGGCTGACCCTGGTCCATCCGTTCGACGACCCTGTCGTGATCGCCGGACAGGGCACCGTGGGGCTGGAGTTCGCCGAGGACGCGCGGGAGCTGACGGACGTGATCGTCAGCATCGGCGGCGGAGGCCTGATCGCCGGAGTGGCGGCCGCGCTGCGCGCCCGGCGCCCGGACGTGCGGGTGTGGGGCGTGGAGACGGAGGGCGCCGAGGCCATGTCGGCCGCGCTGAAGGCGGGCGGTCCGCTGCCGGTGCCGGTGTCCTCGCTCGCCACCACCCTGAGCGCGCCGTCCGTGTCCCAGTTGACCTACGACCATGTGTCCGCGCTGGTCGAGGAGGTGCTCGTGGTGCCGGACCGGGAGGCCGTGCAGGGCTGTCTGGACCTCGCCGACCACGCCAAGGTGTGGGCCGAGCCGGCCGCGGGCTGTCTGCTGCCGGCGGCCCGGCAGGTGCTGGCCCGGGTCGGCGACGGCGCCCGGCTGGGACTCGTGGTGTGCGGCGGCAACACGACGCCCCGGGAACTCATGGGATGGGCCGACGGGTTCGGGCTGAGGTGAGCGGTGCGGGGCCGTCCCGCAGCCGGTGAGCACGGGCGCGTCCCGGAATCCATGGAAAAGGGGGCGCATTCGGGATTTCTTTGAACGCACCCCCACGCGCCCCGCGTACCCCTGGGAGACACCGGACAGGGGTTTCAGCGAGGGATGACCATGGTCAAGGCGCACGTCTCCGCACACGAGTTGGTCGCCGGACGGTACCGGCTGCTGGAGGTCTTCGCCCGCGAGACGAACCGCCTGTGGTGGTACGCCGAGGACGTGACGGCGGAGCAGCCCCGGCTGGTGGCGCAGACCGCGCTGCCGGAGCCGTTCGACCAGGACACGGTGCGTCGGATCAAGGCCCGGGTCATCCGGACCTCGGAGACCATGCGGCTGCTGCGCCCCGGCCAGGTCGCCGCGGTCGTGGACGCCGTGGTGGAGTCCGGCACCCTGTGGACGGTCACCGAGTGGATCGACGGCACCCCGCTCACCGAACTCCTCGACCGCGAGGGCTCGTTCCCTCCGGAGCGGTCGGCCCGGATCGGCCTGGAGCTGCTCGACGTGCTCCAGGCCGCGCACGACGAGGGCATCACCCATGGCGAGCTGAGCCCTGGCCAGGTCTTCGTCCCGGAGGGCGGCCCGGTGATCGTCACCGGGTTCGGGCTGGCCGGGGCGACCCTGGTACCGCGGCTCACGGCACCGTCGTACGCCTCGCCGGAGCAGGCCCGTGACGAGCGGATCGGCCCGGCCGCCGACCTGTGGGCGCTGGGCGCGCTGCTGTACACGATGGTGGAGGGCCGGCCCCCGTTCCGGGACCGGGGCCGGCCCGAGGCCACCCTGAAGGCCGTGGACCGGCTGCCGCTGCGCACCCCGCTGCGCGCGGGCCCGCTCACCCAGGCCGTGCAGGGGCTGCTGCGGAAGAACTCGCGCGAGCGGCTGCCCCGGCAGGTGACCCGCGCGGCCCTGACCCGGGCCCTGGACGACGACGGCGACGCGGACCTGCCGACGGCCCCCGTGCCCCGGCTGCGCGGTGTCCACCCCGGCGTGCGGCTCCCCGGAGGGGTCCGGAGCAGACGGATCCTGGCCGCCGCCAGCGCGCTGGCCGTGGTCGCCGTCGCCGTGACGGCCCTGGCCGTCACCCACCAGCTGCCGGGCACCGCCACCGCGCACGCGCCGACCCACCCCACCACCTCGGAAACCTCGGGCACCCCGGCCACACCGACCACCTCAACCGGCCCGGCCGCCCCGCCCTCCGCCTCCGCGACGGCCTCGCCCCCTCCCAGCCCCAAGCCGACCGCGTCGGCGACGGCCCCGGCCGCCCTGCCCGCCGGATACCACCGCTACAGCGCGCCGGAGGGCTTCTCGGTGGCGCTGCCGGACGGCTGGAAGCGGCTGGTCACCACGCGCGTCACGGACGCCTACCGGATCACCTTCGGCGCGGGCGGCTCCTCCCCCACGCTCGCCGTCACCTACAGCGAACACGTCGGCCCGGACCCGGTGGCCGTCTGGCAGGACGACGTCGAACCGGACCTGGAGCGGCTCCCCGGCTACCAGAACGTCACCGCCGCACATGCCACCACGTACCAGGGCCACCGGGCCGCCGACCTGGAGTGGCTGTCGGGGACCGGGGACACCCGGGTGCACACGTTCGGGCGCGGCTTCCTGATCGGCGGCGGGCGCAGCTTCTCCCTGCGCTTCACCACCCCGGCCGCGACCTGGGACGACGCCGCGAACCGGCTGGCGCTGAAGACCTTCCTGGCGACGTTCCGCGCGCCGCGGGACTGACCGGCGCCGGAGCCTCGTTTCCGATCCGCCGACCTGGGGACTCGCCGCCCATGGTGCACATCGGATACACGATGATGACGGAGCAGACCGGGCCCCGGGACCTCGTGGACCACCTCGTGCGGGCCGAGGAGACCGGGTTCGACTTCTCGGTGATCTCCGACCACTACTTTCCGTGGCTGCACGCGCAGGGCCACTCCTCGTACGCGTGGAGCGTGCTGGGCGCCGCCGCCCAGGCCACCTCGCGGATACCGCTGATGACCTATGTGACCTGCCCCATCCTCCGCTACCACCCGGCGATCGTGGCGCAGAAGGCGGCCACCGTGCAGCTGCTGTCGCGGGGCAGGTTCCGGCTCGGACTGGGCGCGGGCGAGAACCTGAACGAGCATGTGGTGGGCGGCGGCTGGCCCCCGGTGGACGTGCGCCACGAGATGCTCGAGGAGGCCGTGAAGATCATCCGCGCGCTGTTCGCCGGCGGTCATGTCACCCACCACGGACAGCACTACGACGTGGAGTCCGCCCGGTTGTGGGACCTGCCGGAGCAGCCGCCGCCGATCGGCATCGCCGTCTCCGGCGAGCAGTCCTGCGCGCTGGCCGGGCACCTCGCCGACCTGGTCATCGCGACGGAACCGAAAGCGGAACTGCTGGCGGCCTTCGACCGGCACGGCGGCGGCGGAAAGCCCCGCGTCGGCCAGCTGCCGGTGTGCTACGACCCCGACCGGGACACGGCCGTCAAGCGCGCCCACGCCCAGTTCCGCTGGTTCGGGCTCGGCTGGAAGGTGAACGCCGAGCTGCCGCACCCGGACTCCTTCGAGTCGGCGACGCGGTTCGTGGACGAGGACGACGTGGCCGCCGCGATCCCGTGCGGTGACGCCCCGGACGCCTTCGTCGAGGCCGTACGGCCCTACGCCGAGGCCGGGTTCGGGGAGATCGCGCTCGTGCAGATCGGCGGCGACACGCAGCCCGCGTACCTGGACTGGTCGGCGAGGACCCTGCTCCCCGCGCTGCGGGAGGCCTTCGGCTGACAGTCGCCGGCCGCGCCCGCACGGGTCTGGCAAAGCATGGTCAATGCGGCCATATAGGCTTTCCTGTCCGCGCCCGCTTCCGGGTGCGGTCCCTCGAGCCATCCTTGCAGGAGAGTCATCCGTGACCCTGGTCATCGACCCGTCCGAGACGTCCGAGGCATCCGGGACGTCCGCCCCGGCCGCCGCGCCGCTGTCCGACCTCGTGGCGCGCGACGCCCGTGAGTTCGGCGTCTACGCGCGCACCGGAGGCTGGGCCTTCGCGCTGATGGTGGCCCGCAGTGTGCGGCCGGGCGGGCAGGCCGCCGGTGAGACGCCGAAGGTGTCGGCGAAGGAGTTCGCGCAGCTGGCCGGCTGCTCCCCGGAGCGGGTCATGCGCTACTACAAGGCATGGGACCGGGCCGCCGACGACGGACTCGTGCCGCAGTTCGAGACCCTCGAGCCCGGGCAGGACGTCGAACTGCCGGACGCGGACGTGTGGTTGACCTACTACGTCTCCCGTAACAGCGCCGCCTCCGAGCGCGGCACCGCGATCGCCGAGGCCGCCGAGGCGGAGGGCATCCGCCCGACCAAGGCGCTGGAGGTCGCCGAGAACCCGACCGCCCTGCGCGCCGCCATCCTCGCCGACCCCTCCACCGCCCGCGCGGCCCGCACCGCGCTGCTGGACCGGCTGCGGGAGGACCCGGACCTCCAGGCCGAGCTGGCGCGGGACGTCGTCCGCACCGACGACCTGAAGAAGGCCGTCGCGACCGAGAGCCGGGCCGCCGACCGGATCGGCTACGTCCGCCAGATCGCCGAGTCCGGGCAGTTCAGGACCCCGGCCGGGCAGACCGTCGAGGCCCCGGCCGAGCTGCGCGAGGAGGCCGAGCGGCATCTGTCGCTCATCGACGAGCTGGAGGACACCGAGGACACCGGCGAGTGGGCCACCGAGGCCTACGACACCATGAAGTCGCTCGTCGCCGAGGCGGTCGAGGCCGACCCCGAACTGCGCGTCCAGGAACGGCGGACCAGGTTCTACAACAGCCTGCAGAAGGCCACCAAGGCGTTCGAGGAGCTGACCTTCGACGACGCCCAGGACTTCTACGAGGACGACATGGTCCAGCGCCTGGAGGACCTCCAGCAGGCCATCGGCAGCTGCCTGACCGCGCTGCGCGGAGCGCGTGGGGAGCAGCCGCGGGGCTGAGTGGTGCCCATCCCGCGCCGCGCCGTGTGCCGTCCGTCGTGTTCGCGGGCGTGGCCGCCTCCACGACCGCCGGCTGCGGGCTCTGGAGGGCGTTGCCCCGGCCGGTGGTGATCGGTAGGGTCGGCCGGGTGACTGCCGGGTCGGCCATGGGCCACACACGAGTGAGGTTCCCGGCCTCGGCGTGAGCGCGAGGCGGGCGCGAGGCCCGCCGTCGTCTCCGAGTGCTCCTGCCCCGGTGCCCGCAGCGGCACCGCTCCCCACGGACCTCGAGACCCGAAAGACGCCTCCACCCATGCAGACCACCGCACAGCACACCCCGGCGACCACCGTCCGGCTCGACCACACCGCCGTCCTCGCGCGGGACCGGCAGTTGTCCGCGGAGTTCATCGCCGCCGTCCTCGGGCTGAGGGTCGGCGCCCCGTTCGGGCCGTTCCTGCCGGTCGACCTCGGCAACGGGGTCACACTCGACTACTACGAGCGGCGCGACGAGCCCATCCAGCCGCAGCACTACGCCTTCCTCGTGCCCGAGGAGCGGTTCGACGGCATGATCACCCGACTGGAGGCGCTCGGCGTCACCTACTACGCCGATCCCCACCACCGCGAGCCTGGGCGAGTCAACCGTCTCTTCGGCGGCCTTGGCGCGTACTTCGCCGACCCGTCCGGGCACAACATGGAGATCATGACGCGGCCGTACGTCCGCCCCTAGCCGCGTCCGGGTCCCGGGCCTCCCGGCGGCAGGCCGGGGGCCCGGTCGTCCGGGCGGACCGTGTGCCGGCGGCGGGCCCACAGGGGCAGTCCGTACCAGCAGACCAGGTACCAGGCGACGACGGCCGCGACCAGGTAGGGCACGAAGCCCCCGTGCGTGGCGACCCGGAGGATCAGCAGCAGGGCGGAGGTCATCGTCGCGAGGAGCAGCGCCAGGCCGACGAACGTCAGCCGGGACGCCAGCCGTACCGCCCGCGGTTTCACCCGGAAGCCGGAGACGATGCGGTGCAGGGACACCGGTCCGACGAGGGCACCGGTCGCGCAGGCGCCCAGGACGACGGTCACGATGTAGATGACCCGGTCGCTGTGGGGCAGCGTGGCGTACCTGGGCTGGAAGGCGACGGTCAGCAGGAAGCCGAACAGGATCTGCACGCCCGTCTGGGCGACCCGGACCTCCTGGATGAGCTCGCCCCACATCCGGTCGGCCCGCTCCTCCTCGGTCTCGTGCCGCCCCCTGCGCCGTCCTGCCTCCGCCATGCGGTCCGTGTAACCGCCCGGCCGTTCGTTCAAACAGGTGCCATGGGGTGACTACCAGCGCCCCTCGACCTGGTCCTTGATCCGGCGCTCGTACAGCTCACGGACCGCGGTGAACGTCTCCCCGGGCAGCGGCGGCAGCTTGGCGGCGGCCGCGTTGGCGCGGGCCTGCTCGGGGGTGCGGGCACCGGGGATGACCGTCGTCACGCCGTCCTGCTCGACGATCCAGCGCAGCGCCAGCTGGGCCGGGGTGTACCCCTCGGGGGCGAGCGCGGCGAACTCGGCGGCCGCCTCGACACCGGTGTCGTAGTCGACGCCGGAGAAGGTCTCGCCCTGGTCGAAGGCCTCGCCGTGCCGGTTGTAGGTGCGGTGGTCGTTGGCGGCGAACACGGTGTCCTTGGTGTACTTCCCGGACAGCAGGCCGGAGGCGAGCGGCACGCGCGCGATGATGCCGACCCCGGCCTCGCGGGCGGCCGGCAGCACCTCGTGCAGGGGCTTCATCCGGAACGGGTTGAGGATGATCTGCACGCTCGCCACGTTCGGCCGGGTGATCGCGGTGAGCGCCTCGGCGCAGGTCTCCACGCTCACCCCGTACGCCGCGATCCGCTCCTCCTCGACGAGGGTGTCCAGGGCGTCGAAGACCGCGTCGGAGGAGTAGACGGGCGTCGGCGGGCAGTGCAGCTGCACCAGGTCGATGCGGTCGACGCCGAGGTTGCGGCGCGAGCGGTCGTTCCAGGCGCGGAAGTTGTCCAGAACGTAGTTCTCGGGGATCTGCTCGACCCGGCGGCCCATCTTGGTGGCGACGAGCACGTGCAGGTCGGGGCGGCCGCGCAGGAACGAGGCGATGGTCTCCTCGCTGCGTCCGTCGCCGTACACGTCGGCCGTGTCGAAGAAGGTGACCCCCGACTCGGCCGCCGTCTCCAGGACGGCCAGGGCCTCCTTGTCGTCCACGTCGCCCCAGTCGGCGCCCAGCTGCCAGGTGCCGAGACCGACCACCGAGGCCCACTGGCCCGACCTGCCGAATTCGCGTTCGTCCATGGCGCCAGTGTGTCATCCGGCACCGGTCCGCGCGGAACGGGCGGCTCGGGCCCGCCTCCTGTGCGCCCCCTGCGCGTTTTTCACCCACACGGGTGATATGGGCGAACGAAAGAGCGGTGGACGTCAAGCGCACGCTTACGGTGAGCCCGTGATCGATCGTTCCGTGGACACGCCAGGCAACTCCCCTTCTCCGTACGGCGGTTCGGGTGCCTTCAGCCGTCGCGGTCTGCTGCGCGGCGCCGCTGCGCTGGCCGCCGTGCCGGTGCTGCTCGAGGCCGACCCGGCGGTGGCCGCGGCCGAACTCCCCGGGTTTCCGGCCGAGGTGAGGCTCTACCGCTCGGCCTACCGCAACTGGGTGGGTGAGATCACCGCCGACGGGCTGTGGGCCTGTGCCCCGACCGGACCGGATCAGGTGCTCGCCGTGGTGAACTGGGCCTGGCGCAGCGGCTGGCGGGTCCGGGCAAGGGGCCGCTCGCACGGCTGGTCGCCGCTCACGATCACCGAGGGGACGACGGCGGGGACGCGGACCGTGCTGGTCGACACCGCTCCCCATCTGACCGGCCTGGCCCTGGAGTCCGGCTCGGCGGTCCGCGCCGGCACCGGGGTGACCCTGGAGGCCCTGCTCACCTTCCTGGAGGGGCACGGACTCGGGCTCACGGCGACACCCGCGCCGGGCGATCTGACCCTCGGCGGCGCCCTGGCGATCGACGCGCACGGCACCGCCGTACCGGCAGACGGCGAACGCCCGCCGCCGGGGAGCACGTACGGCTCGCTCAGCAACCGTGTCCTGGAGCTGACGGCGGTGGTGTGGGACGCGGACAGCGGGGCGTACGTGTTGCGGACGTTCCGTCGCGAGGAGGCGGACTGCGCCGCGCTGCTCACCCACCTCGGCCGGGCCTTCGTCACCGAGGCGGTGCTGCGGGTCGGCCCGGACAGCACCCTGCGATGTGCGAGCCGTACCGACATCGCGGCCCGCGAACTGTTCGCGGCGCCGGGCTCCGGCGGGCGCACCCTGGAGCGCTTTCTGCGCCGCTCGGGCCGTGTCGAGGCGATCTGGTTCGCCTTCACCGAGTTCCCGTGGCTGAAGGAGTGGAGCGTCACACCGGTACGGCCGCCCGGCGCACGACACGTCACCTCGCCGTACAACTACCCGTTCTCCGACAGCGTGCCGACGCCGGTGGCCGACCTGGTGGGCCGGCTGGTCGCGGGCGCGGGCTGGTATCTGGCGCCGGAGGTGGGCACCGCGCAGCTCACGGTGGCCAGGCTGGGGTTGGCGGC
Organism: Streptomyces sp. NPDC020192; assembly: GCF_044388685.1. Classification (NCBI taxonomy): domain Bacteria; kingdom Bacillati; phylum Actinomycetota; class Actinomycetes; order Kitasatosporales; family Streptomycetaceae; genus Streptomyces; species Streptomyces sp. NPDC020192. Next base: position 54,810 of record NZ_JBIRXG010000022.1, read on the forward strand.
CACGGACTCGGCCGACCTGTGGGGGCCGTCGAAGAACACCCTGCTGTATCTGCGGCCGACCACGCTGCGGGTGACCGCGAACGGGTACGCGGTGCTCACCTCACGGGCCGGGGTGCAGCGGGTGGTGCACGAATTCACCGGCCGCTACCGGGAGTTGCTCGCCGCGTACGCCGCGCGGGGCCGCTTCCCGGTCAACGGCTCGGTGGAGATCCGGGTGACCAGCCTGGACGACCCGGCCGACGCGGGCGTTCCCGGTGCGCGGACCCCGCTGCTGTCGGCGGTGCGGCCGCGCGCGGAGCGTCCCGAGTGGGACACCGCGGTGTGGCTGGACGTGCTGACGCTGCCCGGCACGCCGCATGCGGAGGCGTTCCTGCGCGAGCTGGAGCGGTTCCTGTTCGGCACCTACGACGGCCGGTACGCCCTCGCCCGCGCGGAGTGGTCCAAGGGCTGGGCGTACACCGACGGCTCCGCCTGGAGCGACGCGGAGGTGCTCGGCACGGTCGTGCCGGGCACCTCCGGCCGGCAGGTGTGGACCCGGGCGGTCGCGACCCTCGACCGCCTCGACCCGCACCGGGTGTTCGGCAATGCCTTCCTGGACCGGCTGCTTCGCTGACTAGGCCTGGAAGTAGTGGCCCTCGTCCAGGTCCGCGAGGAGTCCCGCCTCGCGTGGCTCCCAGCCGAGCAACGTGCGGGTCAGCGCGCTGGAGGTGGGGTTGTCCACCGCGATCCACCGGCCGAGGAAGCCGAAGTGGTCGTACGCCCGCTCGGCCGGGATCCCGGTGACCGGCATGCCCAGATGCCGGCCGATGACCTCGGCGATGTCCCGGTACGGCACCCCTTCCTCGTCCGTGCCGTGGAGTCGGCTGCCCGCCGGTGCCTTCTCCAGGGCCAGCCGGAACAGCCGGGCGGCGTCGTACCGGTGGACGCCGGGCCAGCGGTTGGCGCCGTCACCGACGTACGCCGAGACGCCCTTCTCGCGGGCGATCGCGATCAGGCGCGGCACATAGCCCTGGTCGCCGCGGCCGTGCACGCTCGGCGCGAGCCGGACCAGCGAGCTGCGCACGCCGCGTTCGGCCAGCGCGACGGCCGCTTCCTCGGAGGCGGTCCGGTGGGTGCCCGGCGCGGGCCCGTACTCCTCGGTGACGAGGCGGCCCACCGCGGCGATCGCCGTGCCCGACGTGGCCACGAAAGGCCGGTCGGAGCCCGCGAGCGCGGCGCCCATCGCCTCGATGGCGCGCAGGTCGGCGGCGCCCGCGGCGTGGGGGTCGGTGCCGCCGTGGATGGCGGCGAGGTGGATGACGCCGTCGGCCGCGGCCGCCGCACGGGCCAGGCCCTCGGGGTCCTCCAGGCTGCCCCGGTGGACCTCGGCCCCGGCCGCCTTCAGCGCGACGGCGCCGTCGTCCGAGCGGGCGAGGCCGACGACCTGGTGGCCCGCGCCGATCAGTTCGGGAACGACGGCGGAGCCGATGAACCCGGTGGCACCGGTGACGAAAACACGCATGCGGATGTGCTCCTCGGATGCTGGGTGGACGTGACTCCATCGTTCGGCCACCGGGCCGGCCGCGTCCAAGGCCTGTTCCGCACAGGGCGATACACCTGAGGCATCACACCAGGTCGGGAAGGGAACGTACGCTGGCGCCATGGACGGACCGGCAGGCACCACCGACCTCGATCTGCGACTGGTGCGGTACTTCACCGTCGTCGCCGAGCACCGGCACTTCGGGCGTGCCGCCACCGCGCTGCACATCACCCAGCCGTCGCTGAGCCGTCAGGTGCGCCGCCTGGAGCAGGTGCTCGGAGCCCGGCTGCTCGACCGGACCCCGAGCGGCACCCGGCTCACCGAGGCGGGCGAGGCCTTCCTGCCGCGGGCGAGAGCCCTGCTGCGCGCCGCGGCACAGGCGGCCGCCGTGGCCCGCGCCGCCGCCGAGCCCCACCGGATCACCATCGGGTACGCCACCGGGGTCTACGTCACCCCGGCCGTGCGCGAGCTGCGGCGCGGGTTCCCGGACGCCGACGTACGGACCGCGCACATGCACTGGCAGGAGGCCCGCGAGGCGCTGCTCGAGCACCGCGTGGACGCGTTCGTGGCCCGGCTGCCGTTCCCGGTCGAGGGCCTGCGGGTGACGGTCCTCTACGACGAGCCCCGCGTCCTCGTCGTCCCGGTCGGCCACCGGCTGGCCGGCAAGGAGTCGGTCACCCTGGACGACATCGCCGACGAGCCGCTCCCCCGGGTCGGGGACCCGGTCCGCGACGCGTTCTGGCGCATCGACCCACGGCCCGACGGGCGCCCGGCACCCGACGGGCCGTACGTCGACGACTTCGAGGACAAGTTCGAACTCGTCGCCTCCGGACGGACGCTGGCGATCACGGCGGGCGTTCCGGGCCTGCAGATCCGCCCGGACCTGACCACGGTCCCGCTGCACGGCGTCAAGCCCAGCCAGGTCGTCCTGGCGACCCGCGCGGGCGACGACGGCCGTCTGCTCGCGGCCTTCCGCACGTCCGCCGAGGCCCTGCTCACCGGGCCGGGCGAGGATCGCTGAGCCCCGAGTCAGCCTTCCGGGGTCAACTGGGCCTGTACGAGCGGTCCGTAGCGGTCGGCGATGGCGTCGACGTCGGTCTCCCTCAGATGGGGTCCGCGGGCGATGCCGTACATCACCCCGAGCCCGACCAGCGCGGCGACGGCGAGTTCGGCACGCAGGCCCGGCTCGGGGCCGGGGAGCCGGGCGGCGAGGCGTTCGGTCACCTGGGCGCGGAAGTTGGCGCGCAGGACGTCGCCGTGGTCGCCGTGCAGCGGGGCGAAGGCGATGCGCAGCAACGGGTCAGCGCCCCGCTCGCGCTGGCTGGCCAGGACGTGCCGGGCCATGTGCCGGCCGAGTCCGGGCAGCGGTGCGTCGAGCAGGGCGTCCGCGTCGGTGTCGAAGGACATGACGCGGGCGAACAGGGTGTCCTTGTTGCCGAAGTACTTCAGGATCAACGGCGGGCTGACACCGGCCCGTTCGGCGACCGCCTTGAGGGTGATGTCGGCGTGGGCCTGGCGGGCCAGGAGGGAGCGGGCGGCCTTGAGGATGGCGGCCTTGGTGACCTCGGCGTCACGGCGGCCGGGGGCGCGGGTGTCCGGCCCGGGTGGGGTGCTCACGGTGCTCATGCTCCCTCCAGTGCGTCGTCGCGCGCGTTGCGGGTGGCGGCCCGGGCCCGGCGGGTGCCGTCGGCGGGGATGGTCAGGGCGGTCGCGCAGGCGGCGAGGGCGACGGCGCCCGCCATCGCGAACGCGAGCAGATAGCCGTGCAGGGTCGGGACCGGGACGCCGCCGACCGGGCTGCCGTGGTGGACGAGGACGGCGGCGACGGCGGCACTGGAGACGGCCTGGCCGATGGTGCGCATGAGGACGTTGACGCCGTTCGCGGAGGCGGTCTGACTCGCCGGGACCGCGCGCAGGATCAGGGTCGGCAGCGCGGAGTAGGCGAGGGTCGTGCCGGTCGCCACCACCGTGGCACCGAGGATGATCATCCACAGGTCGCGGCTGTCGGCGATGCGGACGGCGTAGCCGCAGGCGATGACGGCGGCGCCCAGCGCCAGGGTGATCCGCGGGCCGCGCGCGGCGGAGATCCGGGCCGACAGCGGCGAGAACAGCAGCATGGTCACGCCGCCGGGCAGCAGGCACAGACCGGTGGCGACGATCGACAGGCCGAGGCCGTAGCCGGTGGCCTTCGGCGCCTGCACCAGCTGGGCGGTGACGAGGGAGTTGGCGTAGAAGGCGAACCCGGTCAGCAGGGCCGCCACATGCGACAGACCGACCCGCGGCCGGGTGACCAGACTCAGGTCCACCAGCGGCCGTTCGGCCCTCAGCTGCTGCCACCACCACAGGGCGAGGACGACGGCGGCCGCGAGGAACAGCCCGAGGACCCGGGCGCTGCCCCAGCCCCAGGTGCCGCCCTGGGAGACGCCCAGCAGCAGACACACCAGCCCGGCGGCGAGTCCCAGCGCGCCGGGCACGTCGAAGCGGCCGGGCTCGCGCACCGGCGACTCCCTGACCGCCCACCAGGTGCCCGCGACGCCCAGCGCGCCCAGGGCGCCGGTCAGCCAGAACATGGTGTGCCAGTCGGCGTACTGGACGACCAGCGCGGCGAGCGGCAGGCCGAGCGCGGCGCCGATGCCGACCGTGGAACTCATCAGCGCCACGGCCGACCCCCGGCGTTCCGGCGGGAGTTCGTCCCGCAGGATGCTGATCGACAGGGGGACGACGGAGGCGGCGGCGCCCTGCAGTGCGCGGGCGGCGATGAGCACGCCGATGTCGGAGGACAGGGCGCACAGCACCGAGCCGGCGGTCATCAGCGCGAGCGCGGCCGTGAGCACCCGCTTCTTGCCGTACATGTCACCGGCCCGGCCGAGCACGGGGGTGAGCACGGCGCCGGAGAGCAGGGTCGCGGTGACCATCCAGGAGACGGTCGCGGCGGACGCTCCGGTGAGCCGGGGCAGGTCCGGCAGCAGGGGGACGACGACGGTCTGCATGACCGCCATGAGGATGCCGCCCGACGCCAGCACCGGGATGGTGAACCGGTCCCGCGGCGCGGCTGCCGCGGCCGGGGCGTCGGGCGGCCGGGATATCGGGACGGGGCGGTCCATCGGCACTCCTGGGGACGGGGCGAGGGCATGGTGAATAACAATTCACCCTATCGGGTGAATGCCTGTTCACCAACGCCTTTCACCCGTTCCCGAGCCGCGCCCGAGTCAGCCCAGGTTCTTCTCCAGGGCCGTGAGGTAGTTGTGCATGAAGTGGTCGCGGATTCCGTCGGACGCGGGCGCGAAGACGTCGGCGGTCAGCCCCGCGGCCCGGTCGGTGAGGGCCGAGAACACCGGCATGCTGTCGTGCAGCTTGCCCTTGGAGTCGATGTAGCGCAGGGCCCGGACATGGGTGAAGACGGGCTCGGGCGGCAGCTGGGGCACGATGTCGTTGTTGTTGACGAAGCGGTACGTACGGCTGCCGAGCCCCCGGTGGAACGCCTCGGCGAGCAGCCGGTCGCAGGTGCGCGGCTGGCCGAAGGTGTAGACGCCGTCCGCCGCGAGGTGCGGGTTCTCCAGGTACATCCGGGCACCGGCGAGCATGGCGAGGGCGCCGCCGAGGCTGTGCCCGGTGAAGTACAGGCTCTGGCCGTCGCCGCGCAGTTCCTCGAGCGTGTCGGCGACGTCCGGGTACACCGAGCGCAGGGCCTCGGCGAAGCCGTGGTGGACGTGCCCGTTGCCACCGGGGCCGGCGACGGGCGGGGTCGTGGCGTCGGTGAGCCAGTCCTTGATCTGGGTCGGTTCGGTGCCGCGGAACGCGGTGACGATCATCCGGTCACTCACCATCGTGTACGCCTGGGTGTCCTGCAGCGGGAACGGCGGGGTGAACCGGGTCTCGTGGTGCCGCACCTGCCCGAAGCCCCACTTCGCGGCCTGGTCCTCGATGACGGCACGGTCCTTGTAGGCCAGGTCGGCCGCCTGGGCCAGCCAGTAGGCGCGTCGCACGCTGTAGCCGGAGGAGGTCTGGTCGAAGGTGTCGGAGAGAGCCATGGACGGGACTCCTTGCGTGTGGGGGGATTGCGGGGTGGGGGGAATCAGGGAGCCGCGCTAACCACGGCGGATGGCGGAACGGCCGTGCAGGGCGCGCGCCGCCCGGGGGCCGAGCCACCGCTTGAACCGGCGCAGCACCTGAAGCTCTCCGGCCACCTTGTCGAGGCCGTAGTACAGCTGCGGCGGGACGTACGGCAGCAGCGGTGAGTGGCGCTGGCCGAGCAGGGCGAACATCCGGTGCGGGGGCAGGTCGATGTAGCGGGGCAGGTTCTCGTACCAGCGGGCGCTGTAGCGGGCGGCGCTCTGCGCGGACAGCAGCTCGGACCTGCGGCGGTGCTCGTAGGCGGCGAGGGCCTCGGGCAGGCCGGGGTGGGTGTGCAGGGCGTCGGCGAGGCACATGGCGTCCTCCAGGGCGAGGGTGGTGCCGGCGCCGATGGAGTAGTGGGTGGTGTGGGCCGCGTCGCCGAGCAGCACCAGGTTGCCGTTGCGCCAGGTGCGGTTGGTCAGGGTGCGGAAGTTCAGCCATCCGGCGCCGGGGCGGCCGATGAGGGGGCGGCCGTCGAGGATGTCCGCGAAGAGTTCCTCCAGCAGCGCGAGTCCCTCCGCCTCGTCCGCCCGGTCCAGGCCGAGGCCGGTGAGGGTCTCCGGGGAGCACTCGACGACACAGGTGCTGTGCCCGTCGCCGTAGCCGTAGCCGTAGGCCCAGATCCAGCCGTGGGCGGTCTCGGTGAAGGCGAAGGTGAAGGCGTCGAAGACCTGGGTGGTGCCGAGCCAGATGTAGTGGTTGCGGCCCGAGGTGATCTCGGTGCCGAAGGCGTCGGCGTGCCGGGTGCGCAGGGCGCTGTGCACGCCGTCGGCCGCGACGACGAGGTCGGCGTCCGCGGGCGGTTCGGTGAGCTTGCTCTCGTACTCCAGCCGCACCCCGAGCGCGCGGGCCCGGTCGGCGAGCAGGTCGAGCAGCCGGTGGCGGCCGATGCCGAAGCCCTCGTCACCGTGGTGACGGGTCGTCAGCTCGCGGACGTGGGCGACGCCGTCGCTCCAGCGGACGGAGGCGTCCTCGATCGCCCGCGCCGAGTCGGGGTCGCACTCCTGGAGCCGGCCGAGGAGGCCGCGCCAGTAGGTCACGCCCCAGCCGTACGTCGAGCCCTCGGGGTCGCGCTCGTGGACGGTGATGTCGTCGGACGGGTTCCGCCGCTTGAGCAGGATGGCGAGGTACAGACCCGCGGGCCCGCCCCCGGCACAGACGACCTTCACGCACACACCTCTGTCAGTCACTGAACGTGCTCGGACTGCACCGCAGGGTAGCAGGAGGTTCAGGCCGCGCGATCGCGCCAGTTTGGCGTGGTGAGCAGCACCACTCGGACAGACGGAACCCGAGAGAGATCACCGAAAAGGCGGTCGCCGGGGCAAGGAATTCCCCGTTCCGGGGTGGATCACCTGCCGGCCGCGACAAGATCAACTTCGTTCAACCCTGTACGACATGTGGTTAATTGTCCGGATCGCAGCCAACCGGTTCCGGGCGATTTCTTCCGGTACCGAAGGCCCCGATAGGCATGCGTCGTCACCACCGACAGCACCCTCCAGGAGGACCCGCATGCCCGACATCAGCCGTCGCCGCGCGCTCACCGCCGCGGCCGCCCTGGCCGCCACGGCCACCGCCGCCGGCGTCGTCGCGCCCGCCGCCACGGCCGCGGCCCACGAGCACCCCATGCCGATGCCGATGACCTTCGACGAGGTCTACAAGGGCCGCCGGATACAGGGCCGCCCGATGAGCGGCGGCGGCCACCACCACGAACACGGCGGCGGATTCGAGGTGGTGATCGACGGCGTCCAGCTGCACGTGATGCGCAACGCCGACGGCACCTGGATCAGCGTCGTCAGCCACTACGACCCGGTGGCCACCCCGCGCGCCGCCGCCCGGGCCGCGGTGGACGAGCTGCAGGGCGCCCCGCTGGTGCCGATGCAGATGCCCATGCCCGCCAACTGACCGCCCCCGCAAGGACTTCCGGAGTACCCCGCACATGACCGTACGCAAGAACCAGGCCACCCTGACCACCGACGAGAAGAAGCGTTTCGTCGGCGCCGTCCTCGAGCTCAAGCGCAGCGGACGCTACGACGACTTCGTCCGCACGCACAACGAGTTCATCATGTCGGACACCGACACCAGTGAGCGGACCGGCCACCGCTCCCCGTCCTTCCTGCCCTGGCACCGCAGATTCCTGCTCGACTTCGAACAGGCCCTTCAGTCGGTGGACTCCTCGGTCACCCTGCCGTACTGGGACTGGAGCACCGACCGCACCCTGCGGGCCTCGCTGTGGGCGCCGGACTTCCTCGGCGGCACCGGGCGCAGCACGGACGGCCGGGTGATGGACGGCCCGTTCTCCGCGTCTGCCGGAAACTGGCCGATCAACGTACGGGTGGACGGCCGTACGTTCCTGCGCCGCTCGCTCGGCACGGCCGTACGCGAACTGCCGACGCGGGCGGAGGTGGACTCGGTGCTGTCGATAGCGACGTACGACATGGCGCCGTACAACAGCGCCTCGGACGGCTTCCGCAACAACCTGGAGGGGTGGCGCGGGGTCAATCTGCACAACCGGGTCCATGTCTGGGTCGGCGGGCAGATGGCCACCGGGGTCTCCCCCAACGACCCGGTGTTCTGGCTGCACCACGCCTTTGTCGACAAGCTGTGGGCCCAGTGGCAGCGCCGGCACCCCGACGCGGGCTATCTGCCGACCGGTGGCACGCCGGACGTCGTCGACCTGGACGAGACGATGAAGCCGTGGAACGACGTACGTCCGGCAGACCTGCTGGACCACACGAAGTTCTACACCTTCGACAGCTGAAGCGCCTGATCAGGCCTCGGCGGTACGGCACTCCGGGTGGCCCCAGCCCTGCGCGTTCTTGGCGATGGACTCGCCGGCCGCGTAGGAGCGGCCGCACAGGCAGCGGCCGGGGAACTTCGCCTTGATCGTGCGGGCGGCCGCCCCGGCGCCGGTGCGGTGGGGCGCCTTCTTGCGCGGGGCGGCCGCCTTCGGGGTGTCGGGCGAGGGCGGCGGCTCCGGGGAGCCGAGCGCACTGCCGGCCTCCTCCTGCCCGGAGGCCGCCTGGCTGGCCGCACGGTCGGCGAAGTCGTTCAGCGGATCACCGTCGACCTGGTGGGCCGGGACATAGCGGAACTCCACCGACCGGCCGTCGAGCAGCTCGTCGATACGCACGACCAGGTCCTGGTTGGCGACCGGCTTGCCGGCGGCGGTCTTCCAGCCGTTGCGCTTCCAGCCGGGCAGCCAGGTGGTGACGGCCTTCATCGCGTACTGGGAGTCCATGCGGATCTCCAGCGGCACCTCCGGCGCGACCGCCGTGAGCAGGCGCTCCAGAGCGGTGAGTTCGGCGACGTTGTTGGTGGCCCGGCCGAGCGGTCCGGCCTCCCAGCGGGCGGGGGTCCGCTCGTCGTCGGAGACCACCCACGCCCATCCGGCCGGTCCGGGGTTTCCCTTCGAAGCCCCGTCGCACGCGGCCACCACACGTTCACGCATACGCACGATCATGCCATGGTGACGCGGACGGCCGTGCCCGCCCCCTGCCCGTCGTGCCTCCCCGCCCCACCCCCACCCCCGCCCTCAGACGTCCTTGACCGCGGGCATCTCCCCCTCGGTCGTCGCGGTGTCGATCACCGAGAAGTCCGCGCCCTGCGGGTCGCTCAGCGCCGCGAACCGGCCGAAGGGGCTGCTCACCGGCCCGAAGCGCAGGACACCGCCGAGCTTGACGGCGCGCTCCACCGCCTGGTCGCAGTCGTCGACGCTGAAGTAGACATTGATGTACGACGGCACCTCGGGCGGGAAGTCGTCGGTCATCTTCATCCGGCCGAGCACGGTCCGGTCACCCACGTCGAACATCCGGTAGTCGATCGCGGGGTCCTCCATCTGCTTCATCCGGTACGGGAAGACGGCGGAGAGGAAGGTGTCGGCCCGCTCAGGTTCCCGGGTGAAGACCTCGGCCCAGCAGTAGGCGCCTGGGGCCCCGGTCGCCTCGAACCCCTCGTGGGTGGCACCCTGCCAGACACCGAACACGGTTCCGCTGGGCTCCCTGGCCAGGCACATGGTGCCGAAGTCGCCGATCTTCATCGGCTCCATCAGGACCTCGCCGCCGTTGTCCCGGATCCTGCGGGCGGTGGCGGCGGCGTCCGACGAGGCGAAGTACAGGCACCACTGGGACTGGGCCTCCTGGCCGGGCATGGGCGGGACGACGGCGGCCACCGCCTTGCCGTTCACGAAGGCCTGGGTGTAGTTGCCGTACTCCGACGACGACTCGCCGAAGGTCCAGCCGAGGACGTCGCCGTAGAAGCGCTTGGCTCCCTCGACGTCACTGAACATCGCGTCGGCCCAACAGGGCGTTCCCTCGGGTTGCACGGCCATGCCCACGGCCCTCCTGGTGTCGTATCTCCCGATTGCTCCCGCTTGCCACCCCGCTGCTCACGCTAGCCATCCCGCCGTCGGCACGCGCGCCGAGCGCCCGGGGCCGGAGCCGGCCGCGCGGGCGGTCGCGGAAAGTGAGGTTCTGGGAGCATCCGGTCACCCGCGAGGGTGAAACGCGGGCGGGAAACCCCGGCGCGGAGGCGACCGGAAGCGCGCACACAGCCGCATGCCGCTTGTTTGACACGAGTGGCGGGTTTGCACAACTCGCGCGCGCAACCGCCCCCTTTCACGCCTTACCCGGTGATCATCCGGCCTGTTTGGCTGGTCCGTGCGCAGCTCCATCTGGAGCACCACCGACCGATCCCGTCACCCCCGTTGCGCCCGCTGGAGGGAATGTGTCCACACCGGACAGCGCCACCGGTTCCGTCATCGAGGAACCCGCCCCCGACCCGGAGGGGCAGCTCAGCAGCCTGAGCACCCGGGCGGCACGCCAGCTCGCCACGACCACCAAGTCCGAACCGCAGATGCAGGCCATCACCTCCCGATGGCTGCTGAAGACGCTGCCGTGGGTGGACGTCAAGGGCGGCACCTACCGGGTCAACCGCCGGCTGCAGCTGCGCACCGGACGCGGCCGGGTGCACTTCGAGCACAACGGCGCCGACGACATCCGGGTCATCCCGGAGACGCTGACCGAGTTGCCGATTCTGCGCGGCTACCCCGATGGCGACGTGCTGCGGGAGATCGCCGGCCGTTTCCAGCCTCGCGAGGTGCGCGCCGGACAGGTGCTGTTCGAGGCCGGCCAGCCGGTGACGGAGGCGTATCTGGTCGTCCACGGCCGGTTCACCCGCTACAGCAACGGCAAGTACGGCGACGAGGAGATCACCGGGGTCGTCACCGCCGGCGACCAGATGGGCGACGAGGCGGTCGGGCAGTCCGACCCGCTGTGGCTGTCCTCGGTGCGCGCCGACACCGCGGGCGTGGTGCTGTCGCTGCCCTGGGCCGCCGTCCAGGAGGTCACCCAGCGGGCGCCGTCCCTCGCCGCGCATCTCCAGGCGTACGTCGAGCAGCAGGCGAAGCCCATGAACCGCAAGGGCGAGGCCGAGGTGCCGGTGCAGGCCGGCCACGTCGGCGAGCCCACACTCCAGGGCGGCTTCGTGGACTACGAACTCGCCCCGCGTGAATACGAGTTGTCCCTCACCCAGACCGTGCTGCGGGTGCACACCCGCATCGCCGACCTCTACAACCACCCCATGGACCAGACACAGCAACAGCTGCGCCTGACCGTCGAGGAGATCCGCGAGCGCCAGGAGTGGGAGCTGGTCAACAACCGCGAGTTCGGCCTCCTGCACAACGTCGACTACGGCCAGCGGATCAGCACCTTCACCGGCCCGCCCTGCCCGGACGACATGGACGAGCTGCTGTCCATGCGGCGCAAGACCAAGGTGTTCCTCGCCCACCCAAAGGCGATCGCCGCGTTCTTCCGGCAGTGCAACCGGCGCGGTCTGGTGCCCCCTTCGGTGAACGTCGACGGGCACGAGGTGCCCGCCTGGCGCGGCGTGCCGATCTACCCGTGCAGCAAGATCCCGATCAGCGACGACCACACCACGAGCATCATCGCGCTGCGCACCGGCGAGGCCGACCAGGGCGTCATCGGCCTCTACCAGACCGGTATCCCGGAGGAGTTCCAGCCGGGCCTGAACGTCCGCTTCATGGGCATCAACGAGCAGGCCGTCATCAACTACCTGGTCACCGCCTACTACTCGATGGCCATCCTCGTCCCCGACGCGGCGGGGATCCTGGAGAACGTCCAGCTCGGCCGAACCGCCGACTGACGGCCCGGAGCACGCCATGAGCACACCCACCACCGCCTACACGCTGCCCGGCCCGCCGAACATCGCCCAGACCCTGCGTCCGTCCCGGCGCACCGGCGTGGTCCCCGGACTGCACCACCGGCCCGCCGTGCCCGCCGACCCGGAGAAGGCGGCCGAGATCGACCGTCGGCTGGAGACCTGGGCCCGGGAGCTGGATCTGTTCCCCGAGGCCTGGACGGGGGACTTCTCGGACTTCCAGACCGGCCGGGCCATCGTCCTCCAGCACCCGGGCGGCCTCGACCTGGACCGGCTCACCGCCGCCGGCAAGCTGCTGCTCGCCGAGAACATCGTGGACTCCTGCTACTGCGAGGAGGACGAGGGGCGGGGCGGATCGCGGCGCGGCCTCGGCGGCCCGCTGATCATCGCCCAGTCGGCGCTGGACCCCTTCCACGGCGTCCCGGAGCTGGAGGCCGAGTGGCGCGAGGGTATCCAGGCCGAGGGCCCGCTGCGCTCGTACCACTACGCCCTCGCGGACTACGCCACGTTCGCCACGCCCAGCCAGACCGGCCGGTTCGTGCACGACATCGCCCGGCTGCACCTGGGCTATCTCGGCGAGGCCGCCTGGATGGAGACCCGGTACACGCCCCGCGTCTGGGAGTACCTGGTGATGCGGCAGTTCAACAACTTCCGCCCCTGTCTGTCGCTCGTCGACGCGGTGGACGGCTACGAACTGCCCGAGCAGATCTACGCCCGCCCGGAGATCCAGCGGATCACCACTCTGGCGTGCAACGCCACCACGATCGTGAACGACCTGTACTCCTTCACCAAGGAGCTGGCGAGCGATCCGGACCACCTCAATCTGCCGCAGGTGGTCGCCGCCAACGACCGGCGCGGCCTGAAGGCGGCCTATCTGAAGTCCGTCGAGATCCACAACCGGATCATGGAGGCCTTCGAGGAGGAGTCGGCCGCCCTGTCCGCCACCTCGCCCCTCGTCGAGCGGTACGCCCAGGGCCTCGCCGCCTGGGTCGCCGGCAACCACGAGTGGCACGCCACCAACAGCAACCGCTACCACCTGCCCGACTACTGGTGATGCGCCCGGTCACGGGCGAACCAGCCTCTCCGCAACGCCGTTCCATGTTCCAGAGGAGTCATCGTTGACCACTGCCCCCGCCCGGACCAACGCGGTTCCGGTCCCGACCCAGTCCATCTACCAGAGCCGGGTCGCGGACTACTGGAACGCCGAGGAGAACCCGGTCAACCTCGAACTCGGCAAGATCGACGACCTGTACCACCATCACTACGGCATCGGTGAGGCCGACCGGTCGGTGCTCGACGAACCCGATCCCGAGCTGCGCAAGGAACGGATCACCAGCGAACTGCACCGCCTGGAGCACGCCCAGGCCGAGGTGCTGGCCTCCCACCTCGGCCCGCTCACCCCGGCCGACCGGGTCTTCGACGCCGGCTGCGGCCGGGGCGGCGGCAGCATCGTGGCGAACCTGCGCTACGGCTGCCACGCCGACGGAGTCACCATCTCCGCGAAGCAGGCCGAATTCGCCAATGAGATGGCCCGCAAGCGGGGGGTCGGCGACAAGGTGCGCTATCACCACCGCAACATGCTGGACACCGGCTTCCCGTCGGGGGCGTACGCGGCCTCGTGGAACAACGAGTCCACGATGTACGTCGAGCTGGACCTGCTGTTCGCCGAGCACGCCCGGCTGCTGCGCCGCGGCGGACGCTATGTGACGGTCACCGGCTGCTACAACGACACCTACGGCCGGGCCTCGCGCGAGGTGTCCCTGATCAACGCGCACTACATCTGCGACATCCACCCGAGGTCGGAGTACTTCCGGGCGATGGCCAGGAACCGGCTGGTGCCGGTCCATGTGGAGGACCTGACCGAGGCGACGATCCCGTACTGGGAGCTGCGCAAACAGGCCGACCACCTGGTGACGGGCATCGAGGACGCGTTCCTGGACGCCTACCGCAACGGCAGCTTCCAGTACCTGCTGATCGTGGCCGACCGGGTCTGAGCCCGTAGGCGATCCGGTGAAATCCGGTCGACAGCGCGGGCGCCGAGGCGCTGGGATGGCCTTCGATGAATGCCGACACCCCTGCGAGCACCCCATCGCCGCGCATGCACGCGGACGAGGTGCACCTCGACGCCCCGCTCGTCGGCCGGCTGGTCGCCCGCCGGTTCCCGCGCTGGGCCGGCCTGCGGGTACGGCGCCTCGCTTCCTCCGGCACCGAGAACGCCATGTTCCGGCTCGGCTCCGACCTGCTGGTACGGCTGCCCCGGCGGCCCGGCGCCGTACCGGACGTGACGCACGAGCAGCACTGGCTGCCCCGGCTCGGTCCGCACCTGCCGGTGCCCGTGCCCGAGCCGCTCGGCATCGGCGGACCCGATGAGGAGTTCCCCTGGCCGTGGTCCGTCTACCGCTGGCTGGAGGGGCGCAATCCGGTGGCGGGGGCCGTCCGGGAACCGCGGCAACTCGCCGCGGAACTCGGGGCGTTCGTCCGCGCGCTGCGCCGGGTCGACCCGCAGGACGCACCGCCCGGCTACCGGGCCGGTCCGCTCCGGGAGCGGGACGAGCCGACCCGCGCCGCCCTCGCCGACCTGGACGGACGGATCGACACCGACGCGGCCACCGCCCTGTGGGAGCGGGCCCTCGGCGCCCCGGCCCACACCGGGCCCGCCGTGTGGGCCCACGCAGACCTCTCCCCGGGCAATGTGCTGGTCGACGGCGGCCGGCTGACCGCCGTGATCGACTTCGGCTGCGCCGGCGTCGGCGATCCGGCCGTGGATCTGATCGTCGCCTGGAACCTGCTGCCCGCGAGCGCCCGGGACACCTTCCGCGAGGCCGTCGGCGCCGACGACGCCCAGTGGGCCCGCGGGCGGGGCTGGGCCCTGTCGATCTCGCTGATCCAGCTGCCGTACTACTGGGACACCAACCCGGCACTGGCGGAGAACTCCCGGCATGTCATCGCCGAGATCCTCGCCGAGACCGGGTGAGGGCCCCTCGGCCGGCTACTCCCCCGCGTACGCCTTCTCCAGCGTGGCGACGTCCAGCTTGCCCATGGCCATCATGGCCTTGGTGGCGCGGGCTGCCTTCTCCGGGTCCGGGTCGCTGATCAGTACGGGCAAGCGGTCGTAGACGACCTGCCAGGAGACGCCGTACCGGTCCTTGAGCCAGCCGCACGGGCCGGGCTCGCCACCGTTCTCGGTGAGCTTGGTCCAGTAGTGGTCGATCTCCTGCTGGTCGGCACAGTGGATCTGGAAGGAGATCGCCTCGTTGAACGTGAACTGCGGGCCGCCGTTGAGCGCGACGAACCTCTGCCCGTTGGCCGTGAAGTCGACCGTCAGCACCGAGCCGGCCTCACCGGGCCCGGACTCGGGCCAGCGGGTGACCCCGTGGATGGACGAGTTCTTGAAGACCGAGACGTAGAACTCGGCGGCCTCCTCGGCCTGGCCGTCGAACCAGAGACAGGTGATGAAACCGTCGGTGGTCATGAGTACCTCCTGGACGGGGAACGCGGTCATGTGTATCGACCGCCGCGCGCCGCGAAACTCATCGGCGGGCCCGAGATTGATCCGGACGGGCGAGCGGCGCACCCGCCTAGCATCCGGATCATGACCTCCACACCCCGCGAGACACGTGACGAGACACCCGGCGAGAGCGTCGAGCCCTTCCGGCTGTCGGTGCCGCAGAGCGACCTCGACGATCTGTACGACCGCCTGGACCGGACCCGCTGGCCCGCCGAGCTGCCAGGCGCGGGCTGGGAGTACGGGGTCCCGGCCGGCTATCTGAAGGAGCTGGTCCACTACTGGCGGCACGCGTACGACTGGCGCGCGGCCGAGGCCGAGCTCAACCGGTGGCCGCAGTTCACGACCACGATCGACGGTGCGAATGTCCATTTCGCCCATGTCCGCTCGCCCGAACCGGACGCCACCCCGCTGCTGCTGACCCACGGCTGGCCGGGCTCGATCGTGGAGTTCCTGGATGTCGTCGGCCCGCTCACCGACCCGGTGGCGCACGGCGGCGACGCGGCCGACGCCTTCCATGTCGTCGTCCCGAGCATCCCCGGCTTCGGGCTGTCCGGGCCCACCGTCGAACGGGGCTGGGAGGCGGGCCGGGTGGCCGATGCCTGGGTGGAGCTGATGCGGCGGCTCGGCTACGAGCGGTTCGGGACGCAGGGCGGGGACTGGGGCGCGATGATCTCCCGCGAGCTGGGCCGCGCCCACCCGGGCCGGATCATCGGCGTCCACCTCAATCTGTTGCCCGGCGCGCAGGCGACGACCGAGCCGACCGAGGAGGAGCTGGGCGCGCTCGGGCCCGAGGAGCGGGAGCGGACGCTGCGGTCCTGGCGCCAGTGGGCGGACTGGTCCCGCGAGGACAGCGCGTACGCCGCCCTGCAGTCCACCCGGCCGCACACCCTCGGCTACGCCCTGACGGACTCGCCCGTCGGTCAACTCGCCTGGATCGTCGAGAAGTTCCGGGCCTGGACGGACTCCGAGGAGCTACCGGAGGAGGCGGTGGACCGGGACCGGCTGCTCACCGGCGTGATGCTGTACTGGCTGACCGGCACGGCCGGTTCGTCGGCACGCATCTACTACGAGCGGGCGCACGCCGCCGGCCGCCGGGCCCTGCCCGCCGAGCCGTCCACGGCGCCGACGGCGCTCGCCGTGTTCCCGGCCGAACTCCAGCTTCCGCTGCGGCACCGGGCCGAGCGGACCGAGAACCTCGTGCGCTGGACGGAGTTCGACCGGGGCGGGCACTTCGCGGCCATGGAGGAGCCGGATCTGCTGGTCGGCGATGTGCGCGCGTTCTTCCGGCAGCTGCGGGAGAACTGAGCCGGGCGCCCGCTCAGGCGGCCAGGCAGAGTCCGTTGTAAGGCCGGTGCGGTGCGGCCGCCGGACGGCGGTGGGTGCTCGTCCGCCGGGTGAGCCGGCCGTGTGCCAGCGACAGCAGGTCGCCGAGGCCCAGTCCGAGGGCGTGCGCGGCGGCGGCGAGCACCTCCGAGGAGGCCTCCTTGCGGCCGCGCTCGATCTCGGACAGGTAGGGCAGCGAGATCCGGGCCGCGTCGGCCACGTCCTTCAGGGTGCGGTCCTGCGCCTGCCGTTCGCGCCGCAGCACCTCGCCGACCAGATCGCGCCAGAGGGGCTCTTTGCCGGTCTCCCCGGGCTCGGACTCGGGCTCCTGCGGGCGGGCGGGCGCCGGGCGCAGCGGGATCACTCGGGCTTCGTTGCTCACCTGGTTGCTCACCCACGTCAGCCTAGGAGCGGGAGGCCGCGGGACAAGGGCCCGGCGTTGCGCCCTGAGGGAAATCGGCGCGGCGGGGCCTGGGCTCAGCGCTGGAGCGGGAAGCGGGCGCGCACCCGCTTGCCGACCGGCACCCGCTCGGCGGTGACCTCGGTGGCCAGGGCGTCCACGATCTCCAAGCCGTGCCGCCCGACCCGCTCGGGGTCCCTGGGGTAGCGGCGGGGCAGGGCGGAGCTGCTGTCGTAGACGCACACCGTGACCACGCTGTCCGTGCCCTCCAGCTCCAGGATGTAGGGGCCGTTGCTGTGCCGCTCGGCATTGGTGACCAGCTCGCTCACGAGCAGGAGCAGCTCGCCGTCGGCACGGCGGTCGGGAGTGGCGCACCACTCGGTCTTCAGCTGTTCCAGAAACCGTGCCGCGAAGGCCCGTGCCTCCGCTATGGAGCCGGGTTCGCCGGTGTAGTGCGCCGCGCGGCGCAGCGGTTCCACGGGTACGTCGAAACCAGTCGGTATCACATCCCCGCCCAGGTGCTCGGTCATGCTGTCTCTCTCGAATGCCGGGTCCGGCCGGTCGCCTGTTGCACCAGTCCTGTTACCCCGAGCCGGGCCCGGCAGTCCCCCGAAGCGTTCGCCGACCGCGCACAGTGGCGATGGTCACTCTCGGATCGCCCCCGGACCGGCCCTACGACTGCTGCCCGTTCCCGTTGCCATTGCCGTTCCCGTTCCCGGTGCCGTTCCCGTTGCCGTTTCCGGTGCCGTTCCCGTTCCCCGGCGGCTGGCCGGTCGTCCCGGGGGTCACCGCGCCGGGCCCGGAGTTCTGCGTGGCCGGGGGCGCGGAGACGCTCGTCTGCTGCTGCGTGGACTGCCCGGACCCGCCGCCCGACGAGGTCACGGCCGACGACTCGCTCGACGGCGAGCCCGGGGACGGTGACGAGGGCCCGGCAGTGGAGGGCGCGGCCGAGGACGACGAGGACGACGGCGAGGTGGCCGGGGACGACGACGCCGACTTGGGTCCCGAGGACGCGGACGACGGCGAGGAGGACGAGGAGGACGACGGGGACGCACTCGACGACGACGGCGAGGACGGGGACGAGGACGAGGACGAGGAGGATGCCGAGGTCGAGGGAGACGCGCTGCTCGACGAGGACGAGGGGGACGCGCTCGACGAGGAGGACGACGTCGACGGGTTCGGCTTGCCCGATGTGGTCGACGGGCTCGGCCTGCCCGATGTGGGGGACGGGCAGTGCTTCGTCCCGGGCGGGCACGTCGGGGAGGAGAACGGCGGCGGGAACCAGGGGTGCGGGAACTGCGGCGGCCTGCCGTGCTCGTCGTGCTGCCAGCCCTGGTTGCCCTGCGGGCGGTGGATCCAGTCGTCGTGGTGGGAGTCGTAGATCACGAAGACCTTGACGATCACCGGCGCGGGCGTCACCACGACCACGTTCGAGGGCCGGTAGGCCGGCCAGCGCGGGCCCACCAGCTTGGGTGTGGCCTTCTCGGCGACCGGCGAGGTCAGCGGGTTGCCGCAGGCGCAGCGCACCCGGGGCACGCCGTGGTTGTCGACCAGCACGGCCGTACCCGCCTGGAGCACGGACTGGTAGCTGGTGGCGGCGCCGTTCCGGTAGCCGTGGTTGGTGACGCGTGTGTCGACGCGCAGCTGGACCGGGGTGAGCGAGCGCAGGTAGGCGGGCACACTGGACGGCTGGACGCCGGCCACGGAGGCGAACGCCCTGTTCTTGCCCGGGTCCGCCTGGAGGGCCTTGATCTGCTGCTCCACGTCACAGGCGGCGATCTTCTGGGTGCCGCCGTACAGGCCGGGCGCCCCGCCCTGCACTTCCTGCACCGTGGTGGCGGCGCCGGAGGGCGCGGCGGAGGGGGAGGGGGGTGGTGGAGCGGAACTCTGCTTCGCCGTCGAGTGTGTGTAGGGGTCCTGGCCGGTGCTGGCGGCGGACTGCAGGAAGACCTCGCCGCCCTTGGCGGAGGATCCGCCGCCCGGACGGGTGAAGACGACGGCGAGGACCACGGCGGCGACCACGGCGGCGCTCACGGCGGCCATGCGCGGTACGGACTTCCACCACGGCCCGTGCGGCCCCTTGGGCCCGGTGCCGGACGGCGGCCCGGCGGGCGGTCCGGCGGGCGGCTGGGAGCCCCCCGACAGGGGGCCGGAGGGCGGCCCGGTGGGGCGGCCGGATGACGGAGGTTCGACGCTCACGAGCACTTCTTCCCGTCGCGATGGGCGGCTTTTCTCAGGCCGGCTTTTCGGCGCGGCCTTTCTCAGTGCGGCATTTCGCAGTCAAGTTCCGTTTGGTGCATTTGGCTGCACATTGACCCCATTGTGTGTCGCAGGACCACGATGCTCGCAAGCCGACGAGCGGGGTCCCCGGCCGCTGCTTAGCGTGGCTGATGTGAGCCCTCCGACCGTCACCGCGCGGCCCGCCACTCGCCACGGCTGGGCCCATGCCCTGGGCGCGGTGCTGACCGGGCTGGCCGTCATGGTCCTGGTGGCGGCGCTGGGTCTGTGGGCGGCCGGTGCGTCGGATCTGCCGGACGGCGCGTTCCCGAGGGTGGTGGCCGCGACCCTGGCCACGGCCGTGGGCGGCACCGTCGAACTGTCCGGTGATGCCGGGGTGCTGGCGGAGAGCCACGCCGGTCTCACCGTGATCCCGCTGTCGGTGACGCTGGCCGGTGCCCTGGTGATCGGGGCGGGCTTTCTGCGCCCGTTGCGGCACCGGGCGGTGGCCTCGGCCGCGGAGCTGGCCGGCTGGGCCGCCCGGCTGGCGGTGCTGTGGCTGCTGGTGCTGATCGGCCTGGCCTTCGGCGCCCGGCAGACCTTCGCCGTCGACGTGGGCAGCGGCACCCTCAGCGATCTGACCGGGCTGTTCGAGGCCGCGCCGAGGGTCGGCTTCACCACGAACGTGCCGCTGACCGTGCTGTTCGGGCTGCTGTGGCTGGCCGGGGTGCTGCTGCTGGCGGTGCTGGTCGCGCGCGGGGCTCCGCTGCCGGGGCGGCTGCTGCGCTTCCAGGAGTCGGTGCGTCCGGCGGCGCACGCGATGGTCGTCCTGCTCCTCGCCTACGTCGTCGTCGGCCTGGTCGTCGCGCTGATCACGGCGGCCGCTCGCGGACATGCCCCGGCGACCTTCGCGCTGATCCTCCTCGGGCTGCCCAACCTGGCCTGGCTGGCCCTCACCATCGGCCTGGGCGCGACCTGGAACGGCCGGGTGGACGGCCCGTTCGGGTTGCCGATGCCGCATGTCCTGAACGTGCTGCTGCGCACCCCGGACGTCTCCGTGCTGAATCTGCGCTCGCTCACCGGCTACGACGGCCGCTGGTGGTGGCTGGTGGTCGTGGACGCGCTCCTGCTGCTCGCCGTGGCCTTCTGGACGGCTGCCGTCTCACCGGCCCGGATCCGGGTGTGGCAGCACGCCCTGCACCTGGGCGTGGCGCTGGCGCTGACCGTGCTGATGATCTGTCTGACGGGCAGTGTCTCGGCGCACTACGGCCTGTCCCTGCTCGGCATCGGCAACCTGGGCGGCGGCCTGTCCGGCGAGCTGTTCCTCAGGCCACAGCTCTGGCAGGCGGTGGGCCTCGGCGCACTGTGGGGCCTGGTCGCCGGGCTGCTGGGCGGACTCCTGGCCCTGCCGGTGCGGCGCCGGGGCGAGGTCGGCGAACCGACGCGCTGAGCCGTCGCCCGGGCCCTGTCAGCCGTGGAACACCGGCCCGGCCCAGTGCGGGGGTGCCGGGGTCTCGGTCACCGTGCGGGCGGGCTCCGTCCCGGACTCCGTCGCGGGGTGGACCCCGGCCGGGCCGGCCGCCATGGTGGCGCGCAGGGCGGCGACGAAGGCGAGACAGGTGTCGTAGCGGTCGTCCGGGCTCTTGGCGAGGGCCTTGGCGAACACGGCGTCGGCGGCCGGGTCGAGACCGGGGCGGGCCGCGCTCGGCGGGGACGGTTCGTCGTACTGGTGGGCCCACAGCAGGGCCATGTCGTCGTCGCGCTGGAAGGGCGGGCGGCCGGCGAGGGTCTCGTAGACGACGCAGGCCAGCCCGTAGACGTCGCAGCGGCCGTCGACGGGGCGGCCGGAGATCTGCTCGGGGGCCACGTAGTCGAGGGTGCCGACGAACTGGCCGACGCTGGTGAAGCCGGTCAGGGACAGCGACTTCTTGGTGAGCCCGAAGTCGGTGAGGTACACGTGCTCGGGGTGGTCGCTGTCGGTGCCCTCGGCGACCAGGATGTTGCCGGGCTTGACGTCCCGGTGGACCAGGCCGTGCTCGTGGGCGGCGTCGAGGGCGGAGGCCACCTGCCCGGCGATGCGGACGGCGTCCGGGAGCGGCAGCGGTCCGCGGTCGTCCAGCAGATGGCGCAGGTCGCTGCCGGACACGAACCGCATGGCGATGTAGAGCACGCCGTCGGTCTCACCGGCGTCGAAGACCGGCACGATGTGCGGGTGGTCGATCGCGGCGGCCACCTGGGACTCATGGGTGAAGCGCTGCCGGAAGGTGTCGTTGCGGGCCAGTTCGGGCGCGAGCAGTTTGAGGGCGACCGTGCGGTCCAGGCGCAGGTCGCGGGCGCGGAAGACGACCGCCATGCCGCCGCGCCCGACCTCGCTCTCGATCAGGTAGCTCGCCACCTTCCGGCCGATCAGCTCGGAGGGCCGCCCGGAGAACAGGCTGGTCTGGCGCGCCATCAGGGCTCACCGTCGGGTGCCACCAGCCGGGTCGGAGCGTGCCCGGTGTCGGTGTCGCCGGTGACCGACCGGTCGGTGGCGTAGGTGGTGATCCGGCGTCCGTCGCCGTACATCCAGCGGCTCTCCTCGGGGTCGTACAGCCACATGGACTCCCCGTCGACGACGATCCCGATCCTCAGCCCCCGGGTGCGGTCCGCGAAGTCCTCGCCGTCGAGGGCGCCGGCCGCCAGGTCCTCCACGGCGGAGCGGTAGTCGGCGAGGGCCTCGGCGGCGGCGGCCAGCAGGGGCCGGGGATCGGCGGTGCCGGCCTGGCTGTCGGCGGCGGGCGGGTCCTCGGGTACGGCGACGAGGTGGCGGCTGTCGACCCAGGCGGCCCAGCCGTTGGCGCAGCGGATGTGTCCCCAGTCGCCGCGCCGTTCCACGAGCTGGACCGGCAGCAGCGCGTCCAGGGGCAGGGTGGGCCGGGCCGGGTCGGGGGCCTCCCAGGCGGCCATGCCGCGCGGCGGGACGACGTGCGTGGGCCGGAATCCGGGGCCGGGGCCTTTTGTCATCGTGCCGCCTACTTCCGCATCACAGCGGGCTCGTGCCGGCGCAGCAGCCGGGACAGGACACAGCCGAAGACGGCGGCCAGCACCATCAGCATGCCCATGTTGCGCAGCCACACGCCGGCCGAGTGCCGGAAGAACGGGTCCGCGGTGAGCGTGCCCGGCACGATCCGGCCCAGGTCGACGGTACCGGCCATGGCGCCCAGCGCCCACCGCGAGGGGACCAGCCAGGCGATCTGCTCGAGACCGGGCACGCCGTTCAGTTTCAGCAGGGTCCCGCAGAAGACGACCTGGACGACGGTGAGCAGCACCAGCAGCGGCATCGTCACTTCCTCCTTGCGGACCAGCGCGGAGATCACCAGGCCGAGCATCATCGCGGTGAAGGCGAGCACGGCCACGGCGACGGTGATCTCGAACAGGGGTGGCATCAGCACTCCGTCGCCGCGGGGCGCGTCGAGGTCGACGCCGGCCAGGCCGACGAGGGTGAGGACGACCGCCTGCAGCGCGGTGATGACGCCGAGGACGACGACCTTCGACATCACATAGGCCGATCGGGGCAGGCCGACGGCTCTCTCGCGCTGGTAGACGACACGTTCCTTGACCAGTTCGCGCACGGCGTTGGCGGCGCCGATCAGTACGCCGCCCACGCACAGGGTGAGCAGCGCGTTGGTCGCGGTGTCAAAGGTGAGTCTGCTGCCGGCGACGGCCCGGGCCATCGCGCCCATGACGAACGGCAGCCCGATCATGATGGCGAGGAAGGTGCGGTCGGCGGCGAGGACGGCCGTGTAGCGGCGCACCAGGGTCGAGAACTGGGCTCCCCAGCTGCGCGGCCTCGGCGGTGGCGCGGCGGCGACCGGGCCGGTGCGCGGCGCCTGCGGCTGCGCGCTGGAGTTCACGATGTGCTCGCGGTGGTACGACGAGTCGCGGTACTGCCCCGCCCAGTCCCGGCCGGTGTCCCGCTCGAACGCCTCGAACGCCTCCGGCCACTCGTCGAACCCGAAGAAGCCGAGGGCGTCGCCGGGCGGCCCGAAGTAGGCCGTCCGCCCGCCCGGCGCCAGCACCAGGAGGCGGTCGCAGACGTCCAGGCTGAGCACGCTGTGGGTGACGACGATGACGGTGCGGCCGTCGTCGGCGAGGCCGCGCAGCATGTTCATCACCGACCGGTCCATGCCGGGGTCGAGGCCGGAGGTCGGCTCGTCGAGGAAGAGCAGCGACGGCTTGGTCAGCAGCTCCAGGGCCACGCTCACCCGTTTGCGCTGCCCGCCGGAGAGGCTGTGCACGGGCTGCTCGGCGCGCTGTTCGAGGCCCAGCTCCCGGATGACCTCCTCGACCCGCTGCCGCCGCTCGGACCTCGCGGTGTCCTCGGGGAAGCGCAGTTCGGCGGCGTAGGTGAGGGCGCTGCGCACGGTCAGCTGGACGTGCAGGATATCGTCCTGCGGGACCAGGCCGATGCGCTGACGCAGTTCGGCGTAGTCGCGGTAGAGGTCGCGACCGTCGTACAGGACGGTGCCGTGCTCCGCGGGGCGCTGTCCGGTGAGGGCGCCGAGCAGCGTGGACTTGCCGGCGCCGCTCGGACCGACCACGGCGAGCAGACACTTCTCGCCCACCGGGAAGGAGACGTGGTCCAGCAGGATCTTGCGGCCGCCGTCGACGGCGACGGTGAGGCCCTGGACGTCGAGGGAGACCTCGCCGGTGTCGACGTACTCCTGGAGTCCGTCGCCGGCCAGGCAGAACGCCGAGTGCCCGATGCCGACGATGTCGCCGGGGCCGAGGCGGGCCCGGGTGACGGGCCGGCCGTTGAGGTAGGTGCCGTTGTGGCTGCCGAGGTCGGCGATCTCGTACGTGCCGTCCGCGTGGGCGCGCAGTTCGGCGTGGCGGCGGGAGACGATCAGGTCGTCCACCACGAGGTCGTTGTCGGGTGCCCGGCCGATGCGGACGGTGCGCACGGGCAGCGGGCGGACGCTGGTGGGGCGGCGGAAGGTGCCGGTCAGCAGGGGCAGCGACACCGCGGAGGGGCGGTCGGGGGCGGGCCGCGGGGCGCCGGCGAGCACCGCGCGAGGGCCGGTGGGACCGCCGAAGCGGATCACGTCGCCGGGGCTGACGGCCCGCTCGTCGATCCTGCGGCCGTCGGCGTAGGTGCCGTTGGTGCTGTGCTGGTCCGCCAGGATCCAGTGGTCGTGGTCGCAGCGCAGCACGGCGTGGTGCCACGAGACCCGGGCATCGTCGAGGACGATGTCGCTCAACGGGTCGCGTCCGACGTGGTAGTCACGGCCCGGGCTCATCACCGTGGAGCCCGCGTCGGTCTCCAGGACGATGTCGGGCGCCGTCGGGGCGACCTGTCGCTCCGCCATGGCCAGAATTGTACCGATTCGTTCACATATACGCCGCAGTGGAGAGGTACAGACCCGGCGTACGGACACGTGTCAGGCGACGGGTACGACGAGGACGGGCAGGGTGCGCTGCATCCGCAGGGCGTCGACGGACTCGGCGAGCAGTTCGTACTCGGTGGTGTCGTCGCTGGCGGCGATCCGCACCAGCCGGCCGCCCGCCAGTTCGTCGGCCACCAGCTCCTGCCGGACGTCGTCGGCACACCAGGCGCGCAGCAGCGTGGGCACGTCGGCGACCGTCTCGGCCACCGGCACCAGCGCGCCCGCGGGGAAGGCCTGGTCCTCCGGGCTGGGGTCGAGCCGCTCGGCGATCCAGGACGCCCGGTCCCGTAACCACCACAGCGCCAGGGCCAGCGTCGGCGCGCGATAGGTGCCGAGCGGTACGCCGATGCGCCGGCCGTCGCACATGCCGTACGCCGTGACATGGCACAGGAACTCGTCGTGCACGTCTCACTCCCCCGTCGCCTCGCTGGTGTGCCGGCTCAGGCCCTCGCTTTCCGTGCGGCTCCTGTGCGGTGAAGTGCCCCTGGCGTTCGAGTATCGCCTCTCCCGAAACACTGTCACCATGCCTTTCCGGCCAGCCTGTTGGCATATTCGGCGCCCGTTCTGGCCGAAATTGCACCGGGCTGTTACGCGCCCCCGGGCATGACCAGAGAGGTAATCGACCCGCCCCCTCGACCTCCGGCATGGTGGTCACACCGGATCGGCGAAGCCCCGGATCCGGGCCTGACCAGCAGATACGACCTCACACGACTTCGATGGAGGCTGATTCAGCATGTCCGTGAACACCGACCGTTACGAGACCGCGGCCGCCCGTTACTTCGAGGCCTGGAACGCCACCGAGCCGGAGGCACTGAAGAAGGCGGTCGCCGCCGCGTGGACCGCGGACGGGGGTTACACCGACCCCCTCGCCGACGTCCGCGGCCACGAGGGCATCGCCGCCGTGATCACCGCGGTCCACGAGCAGTTCCCGGGGTTCGTCTTCCGCCCGCTGGGCATGGTGGACGGCCACCACGACACCGCGCGCTTCGGCTGGGAGCTGGTCAGCGAGGCTGGGGGTACCCCCGGGGGAGGGTCGGCACCGGTCGCCGGGTTCGACGTGGTCATCCTGGACGAGGAGGGCCGCATCCGCCAGGTCCTGGGCTTCCTGGACCGGGTGCCGGAGGGTGCCTGACACACGCCGTGGAACCGGGCCGGCGGGGCTGAGCGGAAGACCGCCGCGCAGGCCGCCCCGCCCGCCGTTCTCAGCCCTTCACGATCGCGTCGATCCGGGTCAGTTCCTCGGCGTCGAAGTCCAGGTTCCGGATCGCGCCGACGCTGTCCTCGATCTGCCGTGCGCTGCTCGCGCCGACCAGCGCGGAGGTGACGCGGCCGCCCCGCAGGACCCAGGACAGGGCCAGTTGGGCCAGGGTCTGGCCGCGGGACGTGGCGATCTCGTCCAGGGCGCGCAGCCGGGCGACCAGGTCCTCGGTGACCGCGTCGGAGTTGAGGAAGGGGCTGTCGCTCGCGGCGCGGGAGTCCTCGGGGATGCCGTCGAGGTAGCGGCCGGTGAGCAGGCCCTGCTCCAGCGGGGAGTAGACGATGGAGCCGACCTGGAGCTCGTCCAGGGCGTCGAGCAGGCCCTCGTCCTCGGGGCGCCGGTCGAGCATCGAGTAGCGCGGCTGGTGGATGAGGAGCGGGGTGCCGAGGTCGGCGAGGATGCGGGCGGCCTCGCGGGTCTGCTCGGCCGAGTAGTTGGAGACGCCGACGTAGAGCGCCTTGCCCTGCCGCACCGCCGAGTGCAGGGCGCCCATCGTCTCCTCCAGCGGAGTGTCCGGGTCGGGGCGGTGCGAGTAGAAGACGTCCACGTAGTCCAGGCCCATGCGCGCGAGGCTCTGGTCCAGCGAGGACAGCAGGTACTTGCGCGAGCCCCATTCGCCGTACGGGCCGGGCCACATGAGGTAGCCGGCCTTGGTGGAGATGACCAGCTCGTCGCGGTACGGCGCGAAGTCGGCCTTCAGGGCCTCGCCGAGCGCGGACTCGGCGGCGCCGGGCGGCGGGCCGTAGTTGTTCGCGAGGTCGAAGTGGGTGACGCCCAGGTCGAAGGCGCGCCGCAGAATGGCCCGCTGGGTCTCGACGGGCCGGTCCGGGCCGAAGTTGTGCCACAGGCCGAGGGACAGCGCGGGGAGCTTCAGTCCGCTGCGCCCGGTGCGCCGGTAGGGCATGCCGTCGTAGCGGTCGGGGTGTGCGGTGTACAACGCGACTCCAGAGGGGTTGGCACACGGTCTACCCGTGCCACTCTTCCGCGCGCGGCACGCAGCGGTCCAACAGGAGAATCCGATGGAATTGTGCGGCTAGGCTTCTCAATCATGGAACTGCGCCATCTCCAGCACTTCGTCGCGGTCGCCGAGGACCAGCACTTCACCCGGGCAGCCGAACGCCTGATGGTGTCGCAGTCCGGTCTGTCCGCCTCCATCAGGGCCCTGGAGCGGGAGCTGCGGGCGCCGCTGTTCGTACGGACCACCCGGCGGGTGACGCTCACCGAGGCGGGGCGGGCGCTGCTGGTGGAGGCGGAGCGGATCCTGGCGCAGGTGCGCTCGGCGCACGAGGCGGTGGCGGCGGTGCAGGGCGTGCTGCGCGGCACGCTGGCCCTCGGCACCGAGCAGTGCATCGCCGGGGTGCATGTGGCGCGGCTGCTCGCCGGGTTCCGGGGGCGGCATCCGGACGTGGAGATCCGGCTGCGGCAGGCCGGCTCGGGCGCGCTGGCCGAGGAGGTCGCGGCCGGGCGGCTCGACCTGGCCTTCGCCTACCGCACGCAGGCGGACTCCGACCAGTTGCGTTCGGTGGCGCTGACGAGCGAGCCGATGACCGTGCTGTGCCATCCCGGCCACCGGCTGGCCTCGGCGGGCGCGGCGCTGATCCCGGAGGACCTGGCCGGGGAGGTCTTCGTGGACTTCCATCCGGACTGGGGGCCGCGTCGTACGACCGACGCCGCGTTCACCGCGGCCGGGGTACGGCGCACGGTGGCGCTGGAGGTGAACGACGTGCACAGCCTGCTGGACCTGGTGGACGAGAACCTGGGGATCGCGGTCGTCCCCCGGCACTTCCGGCACAAGCGGCCCGCGCTCACGGCGCTCCCGCTGAAGGGCACGGGCGAGGCGGAGTACGAGACCGTCGCCCTGCTGCCCCCGGACCGGGCCACCAGCCCCGCCGCCCGCGCACTGGTCACCCTCCTGGAAACAGGAGGCGGGACAGGGGGCCTGGCACCACCCCGGGAGGGCGGCCAGAGCCACTGATTCCGGCCGTCCACCGCGCCAGACTCAAGGACCGTCGGCCCTCACCACGACGGTTCAGGGGGAACAGGTCATGGCGGAACACACACGGCGCACCGTGCTGCGCGGCACGGCCGGACTCGCGGCGGCGGGCGCACTCGTGGGCGGCACGGGAGCGGGTCACGCAGCGGCCCGCCCCGCAGGAGAGTTGACGAAACGTCACTATCCTTCCTGGAAGGCGCGTTCGCCCCCGTCACCGAGGAGCTGACGGCCTTCGACCTGCCGGTCACCGGACGCGTGCCGCGCGAGCTGAACGGCCGCTTCCTGCGCAACGGCCCCAATGTGCTGGGCCTGGAGGATCCCCGCGCCCATCACTGGATGCTCGGCGAGGGCATGGTGCACGGAGTGCGGCTGCGGGACGGGAAGGCCGAGTGGTACCGCAACCGCTGGGTGCGCTCCTCGCAGGTCGCGAAGAAGCTCGGCGAGCCGTGTCCGGGTCCGGTGCCGGAGGAGGACTTCGCGTGCAACACGCATGTCATCCCCTACCAGGGGCGGATCCTGGCGCTCCAGGAGAGCGGCCCGCTGCCGTACGAACTCGACGGTGAGCTGGGCACGGTGGGCACGTACGACTTCCGGGGCACGCTGGAGGGCGCGTTCGCGGCGCACACCAAGTACGACGCGCACGCGGGCGAGTTGCACGCCATCGCCTACCACCCGGACCGGGACCATGTCCGGCACCTGGTCGTGGACGCCTCCGGGAGGGTCGCCCGCACGACCCGGATCCCGGTGGCGGACGCGCCGATGATGCACGACTTCGCGCTGACCGAGCGGTACGTCGTCGTCTTCGACCTGCCGATCACCTTCGACGCGGCGGCGGCCGGGCGCGGCGCCCCGGTGCCGTACGTCTGGAACCGGAACCATCCGACCCGGGTGGGGGTCATGCGGCGCACCGGCGGCCCGGTCCGCTGGTTCGGCATCGAGCCGGTCCCTACTCGCACACCCTCAACGCCTACGACGAGGGCGGGTCGGTGGTGGTCGACCTGATGGCCTGTCCGGCGCCGTTCCTGGTCGCCGGGCGCGGCTCGGGCGGTCCGTACGACGCGGGCACGGGCAGGCTGGAACGCTGGACGGTCGATCTGCGCCACGGGCGGGTACGGCAGCGGGTGCTGGACGACCGGCCGCAGGAATTCCCGCGCGTGAACGAGTCGTTGGTGGCGCGGCGCCACCGCTACGGCTACACGGCGGCGGCCGCCGAGCTGACGGCCGCGTATCTGACGCCGGACGGCGGCACCCCGCCCGACGGCGCCTTCTCCAACGCGCTGGTCAAGCACGACCTGCTGCGCGACACCACCCAGGTGCACCGGCTGCCGAGGGGAGCGGCGGCGGGCGAGGCGGTGTTCGTGCCGCGCGATCCGGACGACCGGCGGGCGGCGGAGGACGACGGGTACGCGCTCGCGTACGTCCACAACCCGGACCGGGGCCTGGCCGACCTGGTGATCCTCGCGGCGCAGGACTTCACCGGCGAACCGGTGGCGCGGGTGCATCTGCCGGGGCGGGTCCCGCTGGGCTTCCACGGGAGCTGGATTCCGGACGCGTGAACGGCCGCTCTTTGGGATGGTGGACGGTATGCATGCCAAGGACATCCTCATCGACGGCTACGGCCGCATCCAGGAAGAAGTCCATGCCGCCCTCGACGGCCTCGGACCGGACGAGCTGAACCACCGCCCGGAGCCCGACGCCAACTCCATCACCTGGCTGGTCTGGCACCTCACCCGGGTGCAGGACGACCACATCGCCGACGCGTTCGGCCTCGAGCAGGTCTGGCTCACCCAGGACTGGCAGAAGCGCTTCGGCCTCGACCTGCCGCCCCGCGACCACGGGTACGGGCACACCCCCGCGAAGGTCGCGAAGGTCAGGGTCGACTCCGCCGACCTGCTCACCGGGTACTACGACGCCGTCCACGAGCAGACCCTCGGCGCGCTCAGGGATCTCGCCGCCAAGGATCTGGAACGCGTCGTGGACGAGGGCTGGGATCCCCCGGTCACCCTGGGGGTCCGCCTGGTGAGCGTCCTGTCCGACGACCTTCAGCACGTCGGACAGGCCGCCTACCTCAGGGGGCTGCTTCAGAGCGCGGCCGCGTAACCCGGCAGGACCACGTCCTCGATGAGGGCGTTGCGCTCGTCGAACGGGATGAACGCGCTCTTGAGGGCGTTCACCGTGACCGTGCGCAGGTCCTCGACGGTCCAGCCGGCCTCCTCGACCAGCAGGGACATCTCCCGGGTCATCGTCGTCCCCGAGACCAGCCGGTTGTCGGTGTTGAGGGTGACCCGGAAGCCGAGGTCCTTCAGCGCGGTGATGGGGTGCTCGGCTATCGAGGTGGCGCAGCCGGTCTGCAGGTTGGAGGTGGGGCACATCTCCAGGGCGATACGGCGGTCGCGGACCCAGGAGGCGAGCCGGCCGAGCTTGCCGTCCACGATGTCCTCGGTGAGGCGCACACCGTGGCCGATGCGCTGGGCGCCGCACACCTGCAGGGCCTGGTGGATGCTGGGCAGGCCGTGCGCCTCGCCGGCGTGGATGGTGAAGGGCACGCTCTCACGGCGCAGGTGCTCGAAGGCCTCGAGGTGGTCGGCGGGCGGGAAGCCGTCCTCGGCGCCGGCGATGTCGAAGCCGATGACACCGGCGTCCCGGTAGGCCACGGCGAGGTCGGCGGCGTCGCGGACCCGGTCGAACATCCGCATGCCGCACAGCAGGGTGCCGACGCGCACGGGGGTGCCGGCGGCGGCCGCCTTGGCCATGCCGGCGGCGAGACCCTCCTGCACGGTCTCGACGACCTCGCCGAGCGACAGCCCGCCGTTCGTGTTCAGCTCGGGGGCGTAGCGCACCTCGGCGTAGACGACGCCGTCGGCGGCGAGGTCCAGCACGTACTCCTCGGCGGTGCGCAGCAGGCCCTCGCGGGTCTGCATGACGGCGAGGGTGTGCTCGAAGGTGGCGATGTAGCGGACCAGGTCGCCGGAGTTGGCGGCCTCGAAGTACCAGGCGGCCAGCTCGTCGGGGTCGGTGGTGGGCAGGGTGTGACCGATCTCCGCCGCGAGTTCGACGACGGTGGCGGGGCGCAGGCCGCCGTCGAGGTGGTCGTGCAGCACGGCCTTGGGGAGCCGGCGGAGGGTCTCGGTGTCGATGCGGGGCGCGGTCATGGGCGTGTTTCCTCGGCAGGTGGTGCGGTGGTGGGTCAGCGGTCGGCGGGCTGGAGCAGGTCCCAGCGGTTGCCGTACAGGTCCTGGAAGACGGCGACGGTGCCGTACGGCTCGTGCCGCGGGTCCTCCAGGAAGGTCACTGCGGCCGCGGTCATGCGGGCGTGGTCGCGGGCGAAGTCGTCGGTGTGCAGGAAGAAGCCGACGCGGCCGCCGGTCTGGTCGCCGACGCGGGCGCGCTGCTCCTCGTCCTTGGCGCGGGCGAGCAGCAGCCCGGTGCCGGCCGCGGGATCCCCGGGCTCCACGACGACCCAGCGGGAGCCGTCGGGGCGCGGGGCGTCCTCGGCGAGCCGGAAGCCGAGGGCCTCGGTGTAGAAGCGGATGGCCTCGTCGTAGTCGTCGACGACGAGGGTGACCAGGGCGACGCGTCGCATCGGGACCTTTCGGGGACCTTCCGGCGGGGTGTTAGCGGGTGAGGTTATACGTAAAACTTCCTGGACGCCAGTCCTGTTCTACGCGCGTTGCGGTCAGGGTCTTCTACGCGTGTTGCGAAAGGGCTGCCGCAAGGTGTCCCGCGGTGGACGGGTCAGGGGGATTCGTCGCCCTGGGCGATCTCCACACGGTGGTGGAAGTCGGCCATGCCGGCGACGGAGGCCACGCAGGAGACGGCGGTGCAGGCGAGGAGGAGAGAAGCGACGGCACGCCCGGCCCGGGGCGCCCGGGGGGCGGCGGCCAGCAGGGCCTGGACGCGCTGCGGGACCGGACCGGTGGTCGCGGCGGGCGCGAAGTCGGGGCGCTCGGAACGGGTGGTCTGTCCGGCGAGGGCCGCGCGGGCGATGGCGCGGGCGGTCAGCCGCCGGTCGCCGACCCGGGCCGCGGCGGCCTCGTCGGCGGCGCGCTCGGCGGCGAGGCGGATCGTCTCGCGGACCGGGCGCAGGGCGGGGTGGCAGTGCGCGGCGAGTTCGGCGGCGGCGAGGAAGTAGTGGTGACCGCCGTCGTTGTGCGCCCGCTCGTGCGCGAACAGCGCCTCCCGCTCGGGGCCGTCCAGGCTGCGCAGCATCGCGGTGGTGACGACGATGCGGTGCGGGCGGCCGGGCAGGGCGTACGCGTCCGGCCGGGGCGAGTCGACCACGCACAGGTCACCGGCGGCGGGTCCGCGCCCGGCCTGCGTGCGCGCGGCGCGGAAGGCGCGGGTCTGGCGCAGCACGGAGCGTACGAGGGTCCAGCCGCACACGGAGAGAACGCCGACCGAGGTGGCGGCGGCCGGCAGGACGACGAGATCGGAGGCGGTGTGCAGCGGACGGACCAGTTCGCCGAGCGCGGCGACGAGCGGGAGCTTGAACAGCCCGACCAGCACGAACGCGCCGAGCGCGGCCAGCGAGCAGCCGGCGAGGACGACCGCGCAGACGGTGAGCGCCCACAGGGCGGCGACCGGGGCCAGCCGGTCCAGCGCACGGCGGGCCAGGGCCGGCAGCGCGAACGGCAGCAGCAGGGGGAGCAGGAGCAGGCCGGTCATCGTTCGTCGGATTCGAGCAGGTCCCGCAGGACGCGCTCGTCGTCGGGGCTGAGCTGGGCGACGAACCGGGCGAGCACGGTCTCACGGTCGTTGTCCCGGTCCAGCTCGCTGTGCATGCGCCGGGCGGTCAGCCCCTGGGCGTCCTGAACGTCCCGCACGGGGAAATAGGCGTACCCACGCCCCTGCCGGTGCCGCTCGACGACCCCCTTGTCATACAGCCGGGTGAGGATCGTCGTCACCGTCGTACGGGCCAGGTCCGCGCGGAGGCTCGACTGGACCTGACCGGGCGTCTGGGGCACCCTCGCCGCCCAGAGCGCGGCCATGACACTCGCCTCGAGCTCACCGGCCGGCCGGCGCTCGTCCTTCGCCTCGGTCATGGAACGTTCCTCACCCCGTCCTCGTCTGCGGCCCGGAGACCGTCTACACGATGGTAGTCAACCGGACCTTCGCACGACTGTACGCCGGTATGCCCATGATGAGAGAGCGGCGGGCCGGAGGGGCGGCGGCTGGAGGTGCGGGTTCTGGAGTGCGCAGCCCCGGCACTCCCCGCCTCAGCCGCTCCCGCTGTGCAAGGCGTCCAGGCGGGCCAGCTCCTCCGCCGTGAGGCGCAGAGCGCCCGCCGCGACGTTCTGCGTCAGGTGGTCGGGGTTGCCGGTGCCGGGGATGGCGAGGACGTGGGGGCCCTGGTGGAGGGTCCAGGCGATGCGGAGCTGGGCGGGGCTCACGCCGTGGGCGTTGGCGATGGCCAGTACCTCGTCGGCGTGATCGGTGGCCGCCGGCTGGGGGCCTGCCTCGCCGGCGACGGCGTAGAAGGGGACGAACGCGATGCCGTGCTCGCCGCACAGGCGCAGCATCTCGTCGTCGACGGGGTCGGGACGGTCCAGGGCGAACCGGTTCTGGACGCACACCACCGGGACGATCTCGAGCGCTTCGGTGAGGTGGCGCGGTTCTACGCCGGAGATGCCGAGGTGGCGGATCAGGCCGGCCTCGCGCAACTCGGCGAGGGCGCCGAAGTGCTCGGCGATCGAGTCCTGGCGCATCCGGCGCAAGTTGACGACGTCGAGGTGGTCGCGGCCGAGCTGGCGCAGGTTCTCCTCGACATGGCCGCGCAGCTGGTCGGGCCGGGCCGAGGTGCCCCACTCGCCGGAGTAGTCCCGGAAGGGGCCGACCTTGGTGGTGATGACCAGGTCGTCGGCGTACGGCGCGAGGGCCGTGTTGATCAGTTCGTTGGCCGAGCGCGTGGCGGAGAAGTAGAAGGCGGCCGTGTCGATGTGGTTCACGCCGAGCTCCACCGCCCGCCGGAGTACCGCTGTCGAGCGTTCCCGGTCGCTCGGGGTGCCCAGGTGGAACGCGGCGCTGCCCGTCAGCCGCATGGCTCCGAAGCCGATGCGGTGGACGGGCAGGTCGCCGAGTGTGAAGGTGCCGGAGGCTTCCGCGGTGATCGTTTCAGCGGTCATTCGGCGGAGTTTCGCACATCCGGCGTGCCGCGTAAGCGAATTCAGCCCAGGGTTTCTAGCTCAGCGGCTTTTCCAGCACCGCCTTGCGGTGGCTGAAGGTCTCGATCGAGTAGCGGCCGTGGTAGTTGCCCATGCCGCTCTCCCCCACACCGCCGAACGGCAGGTCGGAGACGGTGAGATGGGCGAGGGGCAGACCGTACCCGAGGCCGCCGGAGGAGGTCTCGGCGGCGATGCGCCCGCGGGTCTCCTCGGACTCGCTGAAGACGTACAGCGCGAGCGGCTTGTCGCGGTCGTTGATGAAGGCGATCGCCTCGTCCAGACCGGCCACGGTGACGATCGGCAGGATCGGGCCGAAGATCTCCTCCTGCATGACCGCCGACGTGGGGTCGACGTCCGCCAGCACGGTCGGCGCGATGTACTTCGTCGTACGGTCGCTCTCGCCGCCGACCGCCACCCGGCCCGAGTCGAGCAGGCCCGACAGCCGGTCGAAATGGCGCTCGTTGACGATCCTGCCGTACTCCGGCGACTCGGCCGGATCGGTGCCGAACACCCCTTCCACGGCACGGACCAGCGCCGTCTCCAGGGCCGCGGCGGTCTCCGGGTCGGTCAGCACGTAGTCGGGGGCGACGCAGGTCTGCCCGGCGTTGAGGAACTTGCCGCGGGCCAGCCGGTCCGCGACCACGCCGAGGTCGGCGTCGCGGTCCACGAACACCGGGGACTTGCCGCCCAGTTCGAGGGTGACCGGGGTGAGGTGCTCGGCGGCGGCGCGCATCACGATCCGGCCGACGGTGCCGTTGCCGGTGTAGAAGATGTGGTCGAAGCGCTCGGCCAGCAGGGCCGTGGTCTCCGGGATGCCGCCCTCGACCACGGCGACCGCGTCGGTGTCGAGGTAGGCGGGGATCAGCTCGGCCAGTGCGGCCGAGGTGGCCGGGGCCAGCTCGCTCGGCTTGGCGACCACGGCGTTGCCGGAGGCCAGCGCGCCGACCATGGGGGCGAGCAGCAGCTGCGCCGGGTAGTTCCAGGGGGCGATGACGAGGACGACGCCGAGCGGGTCGTACTGCGTCCAGGCCGTGGCGTCGGCGCCGAGGTGCGCCGGGACGGGCGCAGGCTCGGGGCGCAGCCAGTCCGCCAGATGGTCCAGGGTGTGGTCGATCTCCCGGACGGTGAAGTCGATCTCGGTCCGGTAGGCCTCGGTGCGGCTCTTGCCCAGGTCGGCACGGAGGGCGGCGGCGAGGTCCGCACCGCGTTCCGTGAGCATCGCGCGCAGGCGGCGCAGCTGGTCGACGCGCCACTCGACGGGCTTGGTGCGGCCGGTGGCGAAGGTGGCACGCAGCCGGGCCACGATGTCGGCGGGCTGCTCGATGGCGGGATGGTTCACGGATGCCTCGCTGGTGGTGCACGGGCTGGTTCGGCCCGAGCCTAGGACTCAGTGGATGTATTTGCCAACCTTTCAGGTCCTCAAGTTCATTCCGGCGGCCTTCGGTGACGCGGGTCACTCCCCAGCCACACCCGTGTCACTTCTCCGGTGGGTCGATCTCCCGGCGGCGCCGCTCCAGACAGGCCCGCTCGGCCTCGCTCCCGGCCAGTTCGGCGGCCAGGCCGTACTCCGTCGCCGCCTCGGCGGTCCGGCCCAGCCGGCGCAGCAGGTCGGCGCGTACGGCGTACAGCACGTGATAGCGGCCGAGGTCCAGCGCGTCGACCAGGGTCAGGGCGGCGGCCGGTCCCTCGGTCTCGGCCACCGCGACCGCCCGGTTCAGGGCGACCACCGGGGACGGCGCCACGGCCGTGAGCTGGTCGTACAGCGCCAGGATCTGCCCCCAGTCGGTGGCGCCGGCGTTCGGGGCGTCGCTGTGTACGGCGTTGATCGCGGCCTGGATCTGGTACGGCCCCGGTCGGCCCAGGCGCAGACAGCGGCGGACCAGGTCCAGGCCCTCGGTGACCAGCGCGCGGTCCCAGAGCTCGCGGTCCTGCTCGGGCAGCGGTACGAGGGCGCCGTCCGCGTCCTGCCGGGCCGGCCGGCGCGCCTCGATCAGCAGCATCAGCGCGAGCAGGCCGATGACCTCCGGTTCGTCCGGCATCAGCGCGGCGAGCAGCCGGCCGAGCCGCAGCGCCTCCGCGCACAGGGCGGGGTCGCCGGTGTAACCCTCGTTGAAGATCAGGTAGACGACCGCGAGGACACCGCCGAGCCGGTCGGGCAGATCGGCGTCACGGGGCACGCGGTACGGGATGCCCGCGTCACGGATCTTGGCCTTGGCGCGGACCAACCTCCCCCAACTCTCGGCTTCGCTCGAGCCGGGGGGACCCCCAGACGAGGGTCGGCTCCGGCACCAGGAACGCGCGGGCGATCTGGGCGGTGCTCAGGCCGCCGAGCAGGCGCAGGGTGAGGGCGACGCGGGACTGGAGGGCGAGCGCGGGGTGGCAGCAGGTGAAGATCAGGCGGAGCCGGTCGTCGCGCACGGGGCCCTCCTCGGGCGATGCGTCGGGCGCGTGCGGGTCGGTCGGGTACGGGTGGGGCGTGTACAGCCGGGCGGCGTCGGCCTGCCGTGCGTCCCGGGAGGACTCGCGGCGCAGCCGGTCGATGGCCCGGTTGCGGGCGGTGGTGATGATCCAGCCGGCCGGGCTCGGCGGCACACCGGTCTCCGGCCAGGTGCGTACGGCGGTGGTGAAGGCGTCCTGCACCGCTTCCTCGGCGAGGTCGATGTCGCCGAGGAAGCGGACGAGGACGGAGACCGCGCGTCCGTACTCGGCACGGAAGACGGCCTCGACGCCCGCGGCCGTACCCATCAGTGCTCGTCGACGAACGGCCGTACCTCGATGGGCAGCGTGGTCGCGAGCGCGGCCTTGCGCCCCCACTCCAGCGCCTCGTCCAGGTCGGCGGCCCGGATCAGGCACAGTCCGCCCAGGTACTCCTTGCCCTCGGCGTAAGGGCCGTCGGTGATCAGGACGTCGCCGCCCTGGGGACGGAGCATGGTGGCGGTCTCCGGGCCGTGCAGTCCGCCCGCGAAGACCCAGGCCCCGGCGGCGCGCAGCTCGTCGTTGAAGGCCTTCACGTCGCGCATGATCGCGGCGAGCGCGTCGGGAGCGGGCGGGGTGCCGTCGGCCGGTGTGACCACGCTGAGCAGGTAGTGCTTCATGGTGTCCTCCTCGGTGCTGCGGAGCCTCTCGGCTCTCTGTCACCTCCTACACGAACGCCGGGTCCCCGGATCGACACCGCGCCCCGGAATTCCGGAAGAAGGAGTCCGGAAGAATCCTCGCCATGACCACCACCACCGCGCATCCGCTCGTCACCCGTGCCCGCCGGCTCGCCGCCGAACTGCTCGTCCCCGAGGCCGGGCGGGTGGACCAGGAGGGCGTGCCCGCGAGCCACATCGCGGCGGTGAAGCGGTCCGGGCTGCTGGGTGTGGTGGCACCGGTCGCGTACGGCGGTGCCGGCGCTCCGCCCGCCGTACTGCGGGAGACCGCCGAGATCCTGGCCGGTGCGTGCTGCTCGACCTGGTTCGTGCAGACCCAGCACCACACCCCGGTGCAGACCCTCGCACAGAGTGAACTGCCCGTCCGTGAGCGCCTGTTGGGCCCGCTGGCGCGCGGTGAGCTGCTGGCCGGGGTGGCGTACGCGCATCTGCGGTCGTATCCGCGCGTGCCGGTGCGTGTGCGCCGGGAGGGCGGCGGCCGGCGGTTCGACGGGACGGTGCCCTGGTACACCGGCTGGGGGCTGAACGACGTGATGCTGCTCGCCGGGGTGACCGACGCCGGTGAGGTGCTGTTCGCCTTCGCCGAGGCCCGCGACCAGCCGGGGCTGCGGGCCTCGGCGCCGATGCGCCTGGCCGCCCTCACCGCCGCGCGCACGGTGTCGCTGGAGCTGACGGGACTGTGGCTGCCCGAGGAGGCGGTGGCCCTGCGGATGCCGTACGAGCGCTGGGCGCCGGGAGACCGGGCCCGGACGCTGAATGCCAACCCGGCGGTCTTCGGCGTCGCCGAGGCCGCCCTGTGCCTGCTGGACGAGGAGGCGGCCGCCCCGCTGCGCGCCCGCCTCGCCGACGTCCGCCGGCGGGCCTACGCCCTGGCCGACCATCCGGCGCCGCTGGAGCGGGCCGAGGAGCGGCTGGCGGTGCGGGCGGCGGCGTACGAGATGCTCCGTACGGCCACCACGGCGGCGGTGGTCGCCGGGGGCGGCCGGTCCATGGCGCTGACGAACCGGGCCCAGCGCCTTGCCCGGGAGGCACTGTTCCTGCTGGTGCAGGGGCAGACGGCCGAGACCCGTACGGCCCACCTGCGGGCGCTGGGCGGAGCCTGAGCCACGCAAAGCGAGGCCCTGGCCGTTTGTTCAGCTCGCGAACGGCACCTGGGGCGAGGGAGTGGCCGGCTCGGCGTAGGGGTGGGTCCACAGCCCCTGTGCGGCGAGCCGGGGCAGGACGCCCTCGCCGAACCAGTACGCCTCCTCCAGGTGCGGGTAGCCGGACAGCACGAACTCGTCGATGCCGAGGGCGTGGTACTCCTTGATCCGCTCCACCACCTCGTCGTGGCTGCCGACCAGGGCCGTGCCCGCGCCGCCGCGCACCAGGCCGATGCCGGCCCACAGGTTGGGGTGGATCTCCAGGCTCTCCCGGCTGCCGCCGTGCAGGGCGAGCATGCGCTGCTGGCCCTCGGACTCGCTGCGCGCGAGCCCCGCCTGTACGGCCTCGACGGTCGCGGGGTCGAAGCCGTCGAGCAGCCGGTCCGCCTCCGCCCAGGCCTGCTCCGAGGTGTCCCGGGTGATGACGTGCAGCCGGATGCCGAAACGCAGGGTACGGCCGTGCGCCGCGGCCAGTTCGCGGATCCAGGCGATCTTCTCGGCGACCTGGGCGGGCGGTTCGCCCCACGTGAGGTACACGTCGGCGTACTTGGCCGCGACCTCACCCGCGGCGGGCGAGGAGCCGCCGAAGTACACCTCGGGCACCGGGTCGGGCACCCGGCTGAGCCTGGCGTCCTCCACCTGGAGGTGCTCCCCGTGCAGGTCGACGCTCTTGCCGTCCCACAACTGGCGCACGATGTGCAGGAATTCACCGGTACGGCGATAGCGGGCGTCCTTGTCGAGGAAGTCGCCGTAGGCCCGCTGCTCGCGGGTCTCGCCGCCGGTGACGACGTTGAGCAGCAGCCGTCCGCCGCTCTGCCGCTGGAAGGTGGACGCCATCTGCGCGGCGAGCGTCGGCGAGACGGAGCCGGGCCGGAAGGCGACCAGGAACTTCAGCCGCTCGGAGTTCTGGCTGACCATGGCGGTGGTCAGCCACGCGTCCTCGCACCAGGCACCGGTCGGCGTGAGCGCGGCGGCGAAGCCGAGTTGCTCGGCGGCCCGGGCGATCTGGCTCAGACAGGCGACCGTGGGCGGCCGGTCCAGGCCGGAGGCGGTCGCCGGGGTGCCGTGACCGCCGCCGACGACATGGCGGCTGTCACCGTTGGTGGGCAGGAACCAGTGGAAGGTGAGGGACACGGGGATTCTCCGTTCGGGATCGTGCGTCAGAGCGGGCCGTGGCGGGGCGACCGGGTTCCGGTCGGCGCGTACCGGGCGAGGTGCTGGACCTTCCGGCGAGGCGGCTCGTGAGGGGGTCGGGGACGGGCGGCGTGGCCCCGCTGACGGTGCGAGTTGAGGGAGTTGAGCACCGAACGGGTGCCGGCCGGCGACCGTGCGGGCACGCTCAGCTCGCCGCCGCCAGAACCGGGGTCCGGCCGAGAGCGGCCGAGAACTGGTCCACCACCTGCCCGAGCGCCTCGGCGGTGGCCGGGGCGAGAGTCAGCGAGCCGTCCTCGCGTACGGTGATGTCCTTGTCGAGGGTGAACCAGCCCTGGACTATGTGGGCGGCACCCATGGAGTTCAGCACCGGCCGCAGCGCGTAGTCGATGGCGAGCACATGGGCGGTGGACCCACCCGTGGCGAGCGGCAGCACGGTCTTGCCGGTGAGCGCGTACTGCGGGAGCAGATCGAGCAGCGCCTTGAGCACACCGGAGTACGACGCCTTGTAGATGGGCGTGCCGATCAGGACGCCGTCGGCGCGGGCGAACAGCTCGGCGGCCCGGGTGATGGCCGGGTGCCGGACGTCAGCGCCGAGCAGGGCCTCGGCCGGGAGGGCACGGACGTCGAGCGGGATCACGTCATGCCCCTGGGCGGTCAGCCGCTGGTCCAGGTGGCGCAGCAGGCGAACGGTGCGCGAGGTGGCGGAGGGGCTGCCGGAGACGGACAGGACGGTGGCCATGGATGCCTCGTTTCTGGGAGTGCGCGATGGTGTGACGGTCAGGCCCGAATCGCGTTTCGCCCCGACTCCCGCTCCTCATCGACGGGTTGAGCCTCCGGCTCCCGTGACGAGCGGCAGCGCGCACACGCCGGAGTACGCGGTCCCCGGGCATGCGGAACTCCCGGTGCGGAGTTGTTCGGTGACGTTCTTCGGACATGCCGGATTCCGCGCGCCGGGAAGGCGGGGAGGTTCAGCCGAGAACGGGCGGGAGAAAGGCGCGGCGGACCGGAGGAAGGGTCAGCTGATCAGACCGCGGCACAACAGGAGGCGCTGGCAACGCGCGCGAGGTCGACATGGCGTCGCCGCGTGAGGTCCAGTCGCATCATCATGGCGTCGATCGTCGCAGCCGCCGATGAGGCCGTCAAGGAAGATCCGAACCGGTCTCGTATCGCGGACCAGGGCGGATGGCGCCGCGCATCGAAGACCTACACATAAAGAAGAAATAAGAGCAAAATGGAGTCAAGCGGTGCTTACCCGCACCGCACCAGACGCGGTCTGGCCTGCGAAGTCAAAGGAGACGAGTCATGTCAGACGTCTCGCACAGGGGTGATCTGTCGACCCACCCCGATGTCTCCGAAATG
Source organism: Streptomyces sp. NPDC020192 (assembly GCF_044388685.1). Taxonomy (NCBI): domain Bacteria; kingdom Bacillati; phylum Actinomycetota; class Actinomycetes; order Kitasatosporales; family Streptomycetaceae; genus Streptomyces; species Streptomyces sp. NPDC020192. The sequence goes on from NZ_JBIRXG010000022.1 coordinate 95,713, forward strand.
CGGGAACGCTACGCCCGCATGCTCGGCGGTCGCGATGTGGCGCTCGTGGACGGGCCGGTGTTCCTGCTCGGCCTGTACTGCGCGGCATCTCCGTGGATCGTGCACTACACGGCGAGCCAGCCCGCGCTCATGACCCACAACCTGATCATGGGCGTGGCGATAGGCCTGCTGGCACTCGGTTTCACCAGGGCTCCCGAGCGGATGTACGGCCTGAGCTGGGCCATGTGCGCCATGGGCATCTGGCTGATCATCGCCCCCTGGGTCGTGGGGAGTGCCCCCGACAAGGGCGTGATCATCAACAACGTCGTCATCGGCGCACTGGCGCTCGTGCTCGGACTGGTCTGCGCCGGCACGGCGGCCAAGAGCACACCCAAGCCGTAGAGGAGACGCGAGAAAGGAAGCGGAGGCCACACGAACCGGCATGCACAGGAGGCCGGTCCGCTCCGGGCGGACCGGCCTCCCCCGCGCCCGCTCAGTGGCTCGGCACCAGCCAGGGCTCCTGCGGCAGGGTTCGCCCGGTCTCCAGCAGGGACTTGAGGTTGGACAGCACGGCCGGCCAGCCGGAACCGACCTCCGAGCGCGCGCGCTCGTCGTTGAGGTCCTCGTGGATGACGGTCAGCCGGACGATGTCCCCGTGCGGCCGGATCTCGTAGGTGACCCTCGAGTGCCGGTCCTCCTGGTCCTCCTCGCCGGGCGCGGCCCAGGTGGTGACCAGCCGGGTCGGCGGCTCGCTCTCGACCACCCGGCCGACGACGTCCTCGACCCCGGAGCCGTCGGTGCGCACATGCGCCCAGCGGGAGCCGACCTGCCAGTCGGACTCGTTGCGGTGACCCCAGTAGGCGGCCGTGAGGTCGGCGTCGGTGAGCGCCTCCCAGACCTTCTCGGGCGTGCTCGCGATGTAGGTGACGTACACAAAGCTGGGCTTGTCGGTCATGGCTTCCTCGGCTCGTCGCTTCAGGGCGCCGAGCGCGCGCAGGCGCGGGCGCTCGAACTTGTCGATCCACCGCTCCTGGATCTCGTGGAGCGGCACGGGATTGAGGTAGTGCAGCTTTTCCCGCCCCCGCCGCACGGTGGTGATCAGATTGGCGGCCTCCAGGACGGCCAGGTGCTGGGTCACCGCCTGGCGCGTCATGGCGATGCGCTCGCACAGTTCGCCCAGGGTCTGGCCGTTGTTCTCGTGGAGCCGGTCCAGCAGGCGCCTGCGTGTGTCGTCGGCCAGCGCCTTGAAGACCTTGTCCATCCCGGTGTCGTCGTCTGATCGCACACTCAACGTTATGCAGGCAATCACTTGCATGTCAATCGGACCCGAAACCCGGACGGCCCGGCCGGTCTCCGGTGCCCGGATGTCCGAGGCGCTCACCGTCACCTCGATCGGTCCGCGCGCGTGGCGTGGTGACCGGCCCCGCTGCGGGCGACGGCCGTCGCTCCCCGGTGACCCGTCAGCCACCCGTGCGCTGAAGCCCGAACGGTGGCACGGCCGGCCCGACGTGGAAGGACAGCCAGACGTCCGGCGGCAGTTCGGGCCGGTCCGGAACCGGACGGAGTTCCCGCGTCCAGGCGTCCCCGGCGAGGTCCGAGGCGACCCCGTGCCAGAAGGCCACGGCGGCGGGGTTGTCGTGCTGGAAGGCGATCTCCCAGGGGCCGGGATGCCGGGTGAGCACCGCGCGTACGGCCCGCAGCCCGACGCGCCGGCGCCGCGCCCCGCGCACGACGAAGAAGCTGTTCAGCACCCGCACCGGCTCGTCCAGCGCGCGCACGAACGCGAAGCCGGCCGGCCGTTCGCCGCACAGGAACAGATACGGCGCCCAGCCCGGCCGGGTGAAGGCGTACTCCACCCACTCGTCGCGGAAGGTACCTTCCGGGCCGGGCAGGACACCCCGGAACTCGGAGAGGTCGTGGCGGAACATCAGCCACAGGCGTTCGACGGTGGGCCGGTCGTCAGGGGTCGCGGGTCGGACGGTCACGTCCGATGAGAATGTGTCGGTCATAGAACGAGAGCCTCCCCGGCGGACAGGACGTCCGTTCCGGGGAGGCTCGCGAAGACTGCCGTAACTCTAGCTCATCTCAAGGACCTTGTACTCCTCGGCGATCTCCTTCCGCCCGAACGGCCACACCTTCTCCAGCCGTGCCCAGACCAGGAAGGCCACACAGCCGAGGGCCAGCCAGGCCAGCGACCATTCGATGGGGTGACGGCCCGGGGAGCTCTTGTCGGCGTAGCCGTAGATCACGCACCAGCCGGCGAACGCGAGGATGCTCGGCAGCGGGTAGAGCCACATCCGGTACGGGCGGGGCAGTTCCGGCTGTCGCCTGCGCAGGACGGTCAGCGCGACGATCTGGGCGAGCGCCTGGACGATCACCATGACCGTGGTGAGCAACTGGATCAGAGTGGCGAGGTCGGTGTGCCGTCCGATCAGGAAGCCGACCGCGGTGATCACACCCATCGTCGCGAGACCCAGCACGGGGAAGCGGTGCTTCGGGTGCAGCTTCTCGTACGGGCGGAAGAAGACGCGGTCACGGGCGGCGTCGTACGGCACGCGGGAGCCGCCGAGCAGGCCGGTGAAGACCGAGGCGAACGCGGTGACGAGGATCAGCACGGTCACCGTGTCGGCCGCGCCCCTGCCCCAGGTCTTCTCCAGCACCGCCGAGGCCACCGAGGTGGAGGCGATGTCGTGCGGGTCGGTCATCCGGCGCCAGTCGATCACCCCGAGGGTGCCGATCTGCAGCAGCAGATAGATCGCCATGATGCCGACGATCGAGTAGAGGATGGAGCGCGGGAGGTTGCGGCCCGGGTCCTTGATCTCGGCGCCCATGTAGGCCGTGGTGTTGTAGCCGAGGTAGTCGTAGATGCCGATGGTCAGGCCCGCGGCGAAGCCGAGCCAGAAGTGATCGCTCGTCAGGTCGAAGGCGCCCGACGGGTAGGTGAAGGCCAGGTGCGGGCTGAAGTCGGTGGCGGCGGCGGTGATCACCAGCAGTACGGAGGCGATCATCACGGCCCACATCACGGCGGTGATCCGGGCGATGTGCTCGATGCCGCGCCACAGCAGGATCACCACCAGGGCGATGACGCCGAGGCCGGTCAGGTCGCCCGCCGTCTGCCCGAGACCGGGGGCCAGATAGCCCAGATACTGCACGAAACCGACCACTCCGGTCGACATGATCAGCGGGATGAAGAGCATCGCCGTCCACACGAACAGGAACGGCACGAGCCGGCCGGTGCGGTACTGGAAGGCCTGGCGCAGATAGACGTAACTGCCGCCGGAACCGGGCATCGAGGCGCCCAGCTCGGCCCAGACCAGTCCGTCGCACAGCGCGAGGACCGCGCCCGCGACGAAGCCGATGACGGCTTGCGGACCGCCGAACGCGGCGACCATCAGCGGGATCGTCACGAACGGACCGATGCCGCACATCTGGCTCATGTTGATGGCCGTGGCCTGGAACAGGCCGACACGGCGGACGAAACCACCCGTGGGCGGCGGGCTACCGGACATGGGGACTCCTGACGCGACGGGCGCGCGGCCCACGTGCCGGCGCTCTGACTCGCCCGGGCCGGGCTGACTGGCCGATAAAGTTAAGGAGCCTTACTAGCTGCGTCAAGTATCCGTGGGCAATGCGTGAGAATGGTGCGATGGCCGCCGGTGATGTCATGGAGCAGCAGGAACAGCCCTGGAACCGCAGGCGCCTGCGCAGCACCAACGAGCGGCTGCTGCTGGACCGGCTGCGCGCCCAGGGCGCCGCCTCGCGCGCGCAACTGGCCCGGGAGACCGGCCTGTCGAAGCCGACGGTCTCCAGCGCGCTGGCCTCACTCGCCCGGGCCGGCCTGGTGCACGAGGTCGGCACCCACGCCCCGGAGCGCGGGCGTACCGCCGTGCTCTACTCCCCCGACCCGGCCGCCGGGCACGCCCTCGGCGTCGACATCGGCCGGGGCTGGCTGCGGGTGGCGGTGGCCGACCTGGACGGCACGGTCGTCGCCCGCGCCGACGTACGCAACCGGGCCCGCACCTCCGCCGCGCTGGCCGACCTGGTGGTGGGCACCGCCCGCCAGGTGATCGCGGGCTCGGGCGTGGACCCGGCCGAGGTGGTGCACGGGGTGATCGGCACGCCGGGTGTCTACGACGACAAGCAGCGGCGCGTGCGGTACGCGATGCATCTGCCGGGCTGGGGCCGCGCGGGGCTGGTCGACCGGATGCGCGAGGAGCTGGGCGTGCCGCTGGAGGTGCACAACGACGCCAATCTCGCCGCGCTCGGCGAGTACACGTACGGCGTCGGCACCGGCAGCCGGCTGTTCGCGTACATCCTCATCGGCACCGGCCTCGGCATGGGGGTGGTCAGCGAGGGGCGGCTGTTCACGGGGGCGCACGGACTGGCCGGCGAGATCGGCTTCCTGCCCTGGCCGGGGCGGCAGAAGCCGGAGCGGCTGGAGGACGCGGTGTCCGGGGTGGCCGTGGTGGAGGCCGCCCGGCAGTTCGGGATGAGCGGGCAGCTCACGGCGAAGGCCGTCTTCGACGCGGCCCGGCAGGGCAATCCGGCCGCGGTCAAGGCGGTGGAGCTGGAGGGCGAGCGGATCGCGCACACCGTCGCGGCGGCCGCCGCCGTGCTCGACCCGGACCTCGTGGTGCTCGGCGGCGGCGTCGGCCACAGCGTCGACCTGCTGCTGCGCCCCGTCCAGGAGCACTTGCGCGCCCTCACCCCACTGCGCCCGCACATCGCCCCGAGCCGGCTCGGCGAGGACGCGGTGCTGCTGGGCGCGGTGGCCACGGCGCTGGACACGGCCCGGGACCTGGTGTTCGAGCGCCGGGCGGCCGGCGCCTGACCATGTCGGGGGCGGAGGCGGCCGTGCTCATTGACATGGCCCGCACCGGCCCCTAACGTGAAGCCGGATTAGTAAAGTTTCCTAACTTTACAAGAGCGGAGCTCTGCCGTGTCCGCACGCCGGTACGCCGTCACCGCACTGGTCCTGGGCCTGCTCGGCTCGCTGAGCGGTGGCGCCTGGGCCGGCGCCCGCCATCAGCCGGCACCGGCCCCGGTCACCCGGGTCCCCTCCGCCGCAGGCACCGGCACCCCGCTCGCCGGATACGCCATCCAGTCCTCGGCGAAGGTCAGCGACTCCGCCGCCACGGTCTCCTCGCCCGGCTATCCGGCGCAGGGCTGGTATCCGGCGGGCCCGCGCTCCACCGTGCTGGCCGCGCTGCTCGCCGACGGCGTCTACGCCGACCCGTTCTTCTCCACCAACCTGCGGAAGATCCCGCGGGCCGACTTCCAGGTTCCCTGGTGGTACCGCGCCGACTTCACCGTCGACGACACCGCCCGGCGCACGTCCCTCGACTTCAGCGGGGTCGTCTCGGCGGCCGACGTCTACGTCAACGGCCGCCGGGCCGCGACCGCCGAGGACGTCACCGGCGCCTACACCCACCACGAGCTGGACGTCACCTCGCTGGTCAGGCCGGGCACGAACACGGTCGCCTTCCGGATCCGGCCCAACGACCCCGACAACGAGCTGACCATGGGCTGGATCGACTGGCTCCAGCCGCCGCCCGACCGGAACATGGGGATCGTCCGGGACGTCCTGGTGCGCAGGGGCGGCCCGGTCGCGCTGCGCGACGCGCACGTGCTCACCCGGCTGGCCGTGCCCTCGCTCGCCACCGCCGACCTGACGGTGAAGGCACAGGCCCGCAACGACACCGGCGCGCCGGTCACGGCCGAGATCACCGGCACCGTGGGCAGGGCGAGCTTCTCCCGGCAGGTCACGCTCGCCGCGCACGAGACGAGGACCGTCGCCTTCTCCCCCGCCGACACCCCGGGCCTGCGTCTGAGCGCACCCAGGGTGTGGTGGCCGGCCGGGATGGGCGGACAGCCGCTGTACGACCTCGACCTCACCGCGTCCGTCGCCGGGACGACCTCGGACACCGCGCACGAGAGCTTCGGCATCCGCGACGTCCGGGCACCGCTGAACTCCGACGGCGCCCGCCAGTACCGGATCAACGGCCGCCGGCTGCTGATCAAGGGCGGCGGCTGGTCACCGGACGAGTTCCTGCGCTGGGACAGCCGTTACGCCGAGGACCGGCTGAAGTACGCCGTCGACCTGGGCCTGAACGCGATCCGCCTGGAAGGACACCTGGAGCCGGACGAGTTCTTCGACCTGGCCGACCGCTACGGCATCCTCATCCTCCCCGGCTGGGAATGCTGCGACAAGTGGGAGGGCAACGTCAACGGCGACGCGGAGCCCGGGGAGCCGTGGACCGACGCCGACTATCCGGTGGCGAAGGCGTCCATGGCCGCCGAGGCCGCCCGGCTGCGCGACCACCCCAGCGTGATCTCCTTCCTGATCGGCAGCGACTTCGCACCCGACGCGACGATCGAGAAGACCTACCTCGACGCCCTGAAGGCCGCCGACTGGACCACCCCGGTGATCTCCGCCGCCTCCGACAACTCCTCGCCCCAGCTGGGCAGTTCGGGGCTGAAGATGACCGGGCCGTACGACTGGGTGCCGCCCGGCTACTGGTACGCCAAGCGCGAGGGCGGGGCCACCGGCTTCAACTCCGAGACCAGCGCGGGCCCGAGCATCCCCACCCTCGACACCCTGCGCCGCATGCTCACCCCGGCCGAACTCGACACCCTCTGGAAGGACCCGGGCGCCCGGCAGTACCACCGCTCGCCGTCCCCCGTCTTCGACACCCTCAAGATCTACGGCGCCGCCCTCACCGGCCGCTACGGCGCCCCGAAGAGCCTCGCCGACTATGTCCGCAAGGCCCAGCTGGCCCAGTACGAGAACGTCCGCGCCCAGTTCGAGGCGTACGGGCGGAACGCGGCCGACTCCGCGAAGCCCGCCACCGGAGTGATCCACTGGATGTTCAACAGCGGCTGGACGTCCCTGCACTGGCAGCTGACGGATCGTTATCTCGACCAGGGCGGCGCCTACTTCGGCGCGAAGAAGGCGAACGAGCCGCTGCACATCCAGTACGGCTACGACAGCCGCTCGGTCGCCGTCGTGAACAACCGGCACGACGCGGTCCACGGACTGACCGCGCGGGCCACGCTCTTCGACCCCGACGGCACACAGAAGTACGACAGGTCGGTGAGCGGTGTCTCGGTGACCGGCGACGGCGCCCACACCACCCCGCTCACCCTGCCCGCCTCGGTGAGCGCACTGTCGACGACGTATCTGCTGCGCCTGACGCTGACGGACACGGACGGCAAGGAGGTGAGCCGGAACGTGTACTGGCTCTCCACCCGGCCCGACACCCTCGACTGGTCCGGCACCACCTGGTACTACACACCGACGACGAGCTACGCCGATCTCACGGGGCTCGCCTCGATGGCCCAGGTGCCGGTCTCGGCGACGGCGGCCACGAGCGCGTCGGACGGGACGTCGACCACGACGGTGACCCTGCGCAACACCGGGAGCGGGACGACCCCGGCCCTGCTGACGGACGTTCATCTCGTGGACACGCAGGGCAGGCCGGTGCTGCCGGTGCGCTGGTCGGACAACGAGGTGAGCTTGTGGCCGGGCGAGTCGGTGACGCTGACGGCGACGTACCGGACGGCCGATCTGGCGGGCTCGGCGCCGGGTGTGCGGATCTCCGGCTGGAACACGCCGGAGCGGACGGTTCCGGCGGCGTGACATGAGTGGGGCCCGGCGCGAGGCCGGGCCCCGGTGCGTCAGGCGACGTTGAGCGCGGTGTCGTCCACGACGAAGGACGTCTGGTACTGGGAGCCCTCGGTGCCGGTGAACTTCAGCGTGACGGTCTGCCCGGCGTAGCCGCTGAGGTCGAAGCTGCGCTGGGTGTAGCCGGAGGCCGCGTCGAGGTTCGAGTACGTGGCCAGGGTGCCCAGGACCGTGCCGGAGCTGTTCAGCACCTGCACCTTGAGGGTGTCGTAGGCCGTGCTGGTGGAGGTCTCGGCGGTGTCGACGTGCAGGGAGAAGCCGAATGTCGCCGTTGAGCAGCCGGACGGGATGGTCACCGACTGGGAGAGGGTGTCGGTGGTGGCGGTGCCGTAGCCGTCGAGCCAGGCGTAGTACGAGCCCGAATGAGCCGACTCACCGGTCGCGTTGGTGATCACCCCGCTGGACGCGCTCCAGGTGGTGTTGCCGGACTCGAAGCCCGGGTTGCCGAGGAGCTGGGCGGCGGTGCAGGTGCCGGTGCCGCCGCCTCCGGTCCCGCCGCCTCCGGTGCCGCCGCCTCCGGTCCCGCCGCCGCTGGTGCCGCTCGCGCCGGAGAGCCACTCGGTGGCGTTGAGCGCGAGGGCCGCGTTGGTGGCACTGGAGTCGTTCCAGCCGTCGTACAGGGTGTTGCCCGCCTGGCCGGTGCCGTCGTCGATCGGGGAGCTGTCGCCCCAGTAGGCGACGCGGCCGCTGCCGAAGGCGCTGGTCAGGAAGAAGGCGCCGGTGTTGCCGGAGTAACCGGTGCGGTAGAGCAGGCCCTTGACGGAGGAGTTGTCGGCGGGCTTGAGCGTGGCCGTCGTCCCGTTGGCGATGAGGCTCTTGGTGACCGTGCCGAAGGAGCCGTGCAGCACCGGGTCGGTGCTGTCGCTGATCGCGGCCGGGTGGTCGGAGGAGATGTTGAGCGAGTCGATCGAGAAGCCGAACGGGTCGGTCGAGTCGACGCTGTTGTTGGTCATCAGGTCGTTGAGGATCTGGACCGAGTCGTAACCGTCGTTGTTGCGGTCCGATTTCGTGTGGTCGGAGATCATGAACAGCCCGCCGCCGTTCTTCACGAAGTTCATGATCGCCGTCTTCTCGGCGCTCGTGAACAGCGTGTTGGGCTCCGGCAGGACCAGCGTGTCGAAGTTCGACAGGTCGAGCGAGGACGAGCCGCCGTAGCTGAGGCTGTTGCCCGAAGGCAGCGTCTTCAGGCTGTAGTTGCCCGTCTTCTGCAGCGCCACACCCCAGGAGGAGAGGGCGCCGGTCCAGTCCGTCTCGGCGGACGGTGAGGAGTTCTCGCCGAGCGGGTCGGGCTGACTGGTGGAGATGATCCAGTCGGCGTTGCCGGCCGTCTCGGCGTGGGCGTTGTCGAACAGGATGCGGTGCGTGGTCGCCGCGTGGGCGGGGGTGCTGCCGCTGCCGACCTGGACGGCGGCTCCGGTGAGGAGCAGCCCGAATCCGGCCAGGGCGGTGGTGAGTCTGCGGCGGGATCTCCTGGATCCAAGCATCCGGCGAACCTCCATGAGGGGTGGGGAGGGGCGGTGGGGGCGCCCAAATCTGCGCGCGTAGAACCGGATTGAGGGTTCTACACGCGTGGACTGTTTGAAAGGTACATGGCATGAAGGCCCGGTGAACAGAAAGTCCTGGCAATGAACGGACAGCCCCCTGGGCGAGGGCGGCGCCTCACTCTCCGTACAGATAGGGCGTGGTGGTGCTCAGGGCGTGGAAGCCGAGGCGCTCGAGGATCGGGCGGCTCATGGGTGAGGCGTCGACCTGGAGGTAGCGGTAGCCGTGGGCGGCGGCGATGCGGGCGCGGTGGGCGACCAGGGCGCGGTAGATGCCCCGGCCGCGCCAGGCTTCGACGGTGCCGCCGCCCCACAGCCCGGCGAAGGGGATGCCGGGCACCAGCTCCATCCGGGCGGAGCTGACCGGTGTGTCCCCGGCGAGCGCGACCACGGCGACGACGGTGCCGGGGTCGGCGGCCAGCCGGGTGAGCATCTGGTGCCGCAGCCGGGTGCCGTCGGTGCCGAAGGCCTGCTCGTGCACGGCCACGACGAGGTCGACGCCGGCCTCGTCGGCGGCCGCCACGAGCCGGATGCCGGCGGGTGGTTCGGCGTCCAGAGCGAGCCGGCCGGTCTCGGCGACGAGCAGCGTCTCCTCGGGTTCGGCCCGGAATCCGGCGGCGGTGAGCCGGGCGCCCAGGTCCGCGGGTTGGTCGTGGCCGTAGAGCTTCCACTCGAAGTCCCGGCCGAGAGAGGTGAAGTACTCGATCTGCTCGCGGATCGCCCGGTCGGCGCCGGCCGTGTCCAGGTCGCTCCAGAGCACGCCGTTCCAGCCCTGGGCGTCCGCGACGTGGCGCACGACCGCGCCGGCCCGTTCGATCCGGGCGCCGGGGCCGTCGGGGCGGACGCGTTCACGCATGTCTCGGTCGTAGAGGGCGAGTACCGCTGTGTGATCCATGCGCACAGCCGATCAGGTCGGCCCCGGCCGGGCAACGGAATTACCGCCTGTCGGACCCGCTCGCGTCCGGCCGTACGGCGGCGAGGTAGGCGGTGAGCCGGTCACGGTTGCGGGCCAGGCAGTCGATGCGCGTCTGGATGCGGTCGATGTGCCCCTGGAGCAGGGCGGCCGTCTGCGGGGTCACGCACTCGGCGGGCGGGTGCAGCTCGCCGGGCCCGGAGAGGTACGGCAGGATCACGCGGATCATCTCGGTGGTGAGCCCGGAGTCCAGCAGGCCGCGGATCTGCTGGACGTCGGCCACCGCGGACTCGGGATAGCTGCGGTAGCCGTTGTCCGCGCGCTCGGGGTGGAGCAGGTCCTGTTCCTCGTAGTAGCGCAGCAGCCGGGTGGGGACACCGGTGCGGCGCGACAGTTCACCGATCCGCATCATGGCCTCCCGCCACATGTTTGACCTTCACATTGATGTGAGGCTCCGACCATGGTCGCATGACCATGTTCTCCACGTCTTCCCAGGTCAAGGGCGTTCGTTTGCCGTGGTCGGGGCTGCTCGCCCTGTCCTGCGCCGCGTTCACCGCCGTCATGACGGAACTCCTCCCGGCCGGGCTGCTACCCGCGATGGCGCCGCCGCTCGGGGTCGCCGAGTCCCGGATCGGGTTCCTCGTCACGGCCTACGCGGCCGCCTCGTTCGCGGCCGCGGTCCCGGTCACCGCCGCGCTGCGCGGGCTGCCGCGGCGGCTGGTGCTGTCCGGGGCGCTGCTCGGCTTCGCCGTGAGCAACGCGCTGGTCGCGCTGTCCTCGTCGTACCCGCTCACCTTCGCGGCGCGGCTGCTGGCCGGTGCGATGGGCGGCACCCTGTGGGCGATGCTGGCCGGCTACGCGGCCCGGATGGTGCCGGCCGAGCGGCGCGGGCGGGCCATCGCCGTCGTGCTCGCCGGGATCACCCTGGCGCTGTCGCTCGGCGTGCCCGCAGGTACCGCGCTGGCCGGTGCGGTGGGCTGGCGCGCGGCCTTCGGCACGCTGGCCGCGCTCGCCGTGCTGCTCGTGGGCTGGGTACGGCTGTCCGTGCCCGCCTTCCCCGGCGAACCGGCGCACGCGCGCGTGCCGCTCACCCGGGTCGCACGGCGCCCCGGGATCCGCCCGGTGCTGTCGGTGACCCTGTTCCTGCTGCTGGGGCACCAGGTGATGTACACGTACATCGCCCCGTTCGCCGCGCAGGTGGGGTACGGCCGTACGGGCCTGCTGCTCGCGGTGTTCGGGACGGCCACGGTGGCCGGGATCTGGCTCACCGGTGTGCTGATCGACCGGTGGCCGCGCCGCACACTGCTGGTGGCGCTCGCCCTGTTCGCGGGCGTGCTGCCGGTGCTGGGCCTGGGTGCGGGGGCGCACGCGCTGCTGGTCGGCGCGGTCGCGGTGTGGGGCATGGCCTTCGGCGGGGCGCCGACGCTGATCCAGACCGCGCTGGTCGACGCATCCGGCCCGGCCGACGCCGATGTGGCGACCTCGCTGCAGACCACGGTGTACAACGCGGGCATCGCGGCCGGTTCACTCACCGGCGGGGTGGCGCTGGACTCGCTGGGCGTCGGTGCCCTGCCGTGGACCGCGCTGGCACCGGCCGTGCTGGCGCTCGCCACGGTCACGGCGGGCCGCCGGTACGCCTTCCCGGCCGTGCGGCGCGGTGGTGCCCCGGAGGCAGGCCCGTCGGCCGAGCCGGGTGCGGTGGCCGTACCCTGCGCCGCCGGAGATCATGTGGTGAGGAGGTCGGTGCGCGATGGTGAACGACTGTGAGCTGCGGTATCTGCGCCGCTGTGTGGAGCTGGCCGGTGAGGCGCTGGACGCCGGTGACGAGCCCTTCGGGTCGCTGCTCGTGGGCGCGGACGGCACGGTGCTGGCCGAGGACCGCAACCGGGTGGCCGGCGGCGACGGCACCCGGCATCCCGAGTTCGAGCTGGCCCGCTGGTCGGCCGCGCATCTGACGCCCGAGGAACGGACGGGGGCCACCGTCTACACCTCCGGCGAGCACTGCCCGATGTGCGCGGCCGCGCACGCCTGGGCGGGGCTCGGCCGCATCGTGTACGTCGCCTCGTCCGCGCAACTGTCCGGCTGGCTGGCCGAGTGGGGGGTACCGCAGGCGCCGGTGCGGGCGCTGCCCGTCCAGGAGGTCGCACCCGGTGTGGCCGTGGAGGGGCCGGTGCCGGAGCTGGTGGACCAGGTACGCGAGCTGCACCGGCGCCGCTTCCTGTCGTAACTCCCCCGCCTCACCGCCTGGTTCGGTAACTCCTTGGTATTTCAGCCGAGTTCGAGGGTGGTGACGCCGTACACGCGGTGCTGGGCGTGGGCGCGGACCGGCCCGGTGTACATCCGGGCGGTCTCGAACGAGGCGTGGAATCCGGCCTCTTCGGCGAGGGCGAGGCCGGCCGTGTTCGGCTCGGGCACGTCGATGGCGACCTCGCGGCCGGCGGCCTCGGCCGTGAGGGCGGCGAAGAGAGCCCGGGCGTCCTCGGTGGTGTCGGCGAAGAGGGGGCCGATGCGCAGGCTGTCGCGGCCGGGGCGCAGCACGCCGTAGCCGGTGAGACGTTCGCCGTCGTGACGGACGAAGGCCCGGTGGCCGGGGCCGGTCAGCCACTCGGCGAGGAAGCGCGGACGGTCGGCCGGGTAGCAGACACCGTCGTAGGCGCTGATCGCGGCGAGGTCGGCGGGACCGGCCGGCCGGATGCCGTCGGGCACCTCGCCCTCGGGTGCGGTGCCGGTGAACCGGATGGTGCGGTAGGCGAGTTCGAACCCGGACTGGCGGTAATTGTGCTGCTGGGCGACGACTCCGTCCAGGCCGACGGTGCGGTTGCCGGCGTGGGCTAGGGCGGTCTTCCAGGTGGTGAGGCCGTGGCCGTGGCCGCGCAGGTCGGGGCGGACCAGGTAGCAGCCCAGGAAGGCGTAGTCGGAGCCGTAGTTGACGACCGAGATGGCCGAGACGGGCTCCCCGTCGATCCGGCCGAGGAAGAACCCGTCGGGGTCCTGCGCGAAGAACGCCGGCCCGTCGGACACTCCGGGATTCCAGCCCTCCGCCGCCGCCCACCCGGCGATCACCGGCCAGTCGGCGAGGGTGGCCTGGGTGACGACGAGGTCGTGGGGGGCCGCAGAGGTCATCGGTGCGCTCCATTTCCGTCGGGACCGGACTGCCGTACCGCATCCTTGCGGACCGACGCAGGCCGCGCCACGGGAAGATCAGCCGTTACGACACCCCGCACCACACGCAGCAGCACAGGCGCCGTGGCGACGACGAACAGTCCGAAGAGGGTGATCGGCAACAGCCCCACCGGCCGCAGCAGTTCTTCGGGATGCGCCTTCACCCAGCGCCGGTTGACGTACCAGTTGCCGAGGACGTCCAGTGTCATCACCGCGGCCGCCAGCCGGAAGCCCCAGGGCCGCAGCCCCAGGGTCAGGGCGGCGGCGAGCGGGTCGAGGACGACCAGAGCGACGAAGAACACCTGCAACGGCACGGGGCCGAAGCCGGCATAGGCGTGCGGTCCGCCGCGCGCCAGGACCAGGGCGTGATCGCCGGTCCCTTCCAGGAATCCGGCGGCGTAGACCACGAGAGCCGCCCGCGCCCGGCGCGGCAGCGCCCGCCATCGTCCGCGTATGCCGTCCGTCACCGGGACAACGTACTGCACCCATGATCCGGCCCCACCGGGCCGGCGTCCGGTGGGGCCGTGCGGGGTGGGGTGAATCAGCGGGTGCGGCCCGGGCGGAAGCGGCGGTAGAGCATCGTGCCGCTGAGGAGCAGCGCGGCGCTGCCGGCGACCGCGGGGAGGGTCGCGTCCGTACCGGTGTGGGCCAGGGAGGTCACGATCGAGTGGGGAGCGGCGGCCGGGGCCGGGTGGTGCTTCACGGGCGCCGGGGGCGTGGGGGCCGGGCCTGTGGGGGCCGGGGATGTGGGGGCCGGCGTGTGCGGGGTCTGCGGTTGCCGGGGCTCCTCGGCGGGACCGTTGACCGATGTGTTGCCCTCGACCGGGTTGCCGATGCCGACCACGTTGACGCTGTTGCCGCTGACGTTCACCGGCAGGTGGACCGGAAGCTGGACACCGTTGCCGGAGAGCACGCCGGGCGAGTCCTGGGCGGTGCCGTGGGCCGAGGCGCCGCCGGACGTGGCCGATCCGCTCGTCGCGGCTGCGCCGGTGTTCGCGCAGCGGTTGCCCGCCGCGGGGTTGAGCAGTCCGGCCACGTTCACGGTGTTGCCGCACACGTTCACCGGCACGTCCACCGGGAGCTGGATGCCGTTGCCGGAGATCAGCCCGGGCGAGCCGGCCGCGGAGCCGTCGGCGGCGGCGCCGTCGGCCGCGAAAGCGGCGGACACCGGCAGCGCCACGGCCATCGCTCCGGAGGCTGCGACGAGGGCGATCACGCCGTTTCGGGTAGCCCGTCTCATAGGTTCCCTGCCTTCCAGACATCGTCGCGGGCACTCGCCCGCACCCTCTAAAACGCAGGCGAACCATCCGAGTTATGGCCAATCGGTCTTTCACCCACTTGGGCGACACTGTCATCGAACCGTACACAAAGCCTCTCAATGATCATCACCTGGAAATAAAAAGTGCGAATCATATGACACCAGGCACCGTCCCGCTCGTCCGGAGGCGGGCGCTCCGGGGCCCGCTTATGGTGATCCGAGGGCGCCGTCCCCCGGTCCGCGACAGGCGTCCCGGGAGGCGATCGATGCAGGCCAAGCCGTCCACACGGCCCGCCGTGCGGCGCTGCGCGGGTATCGGATTCCTCACCCTGGCGCTGCTCGGCGCGGGGCTGCCCGCGGCCGTGGCCGACCGGCCGCAGCCCGACCTGTCCCGGTTCTACCGGCAGAAGCCGACCTGGACTGCCTGCAAGGGCCCGGACATGCCGAAGGACCTGCAGTGCGCCAAGGTCACCGTCCCGCTCGACTACGCCCGCCCCCGCGCGGGCACCCTCGACATAGCCCTGGCCCGCTACCGGGCGACGGGGACGTCACAGGGCTCGGTACTGCTGAACTTCGGCGGACCGGGCGGCCCGGGGGTCAGTGAACTCGCCTCCGACAGCCGGGAGTTCATGGACCTGACCAACGGCTACGACGTGGTGACCTTCGACCCGCGCGGTGTCGGCGGCTCCTCCCCCGTCAGCTGCGGCGAGGGCGGCGACGACGCCTCCGGCACGACGGACGGCACCGTCGACCTCGCCCATCCGCAGGCACTGCTGCGGCAGTTGGAGCGGGCCGCCGGCGAGTGTGCCCGGTACTCCGGCCCGGTGCTGGCCCACATCGGCACCGTGAACGCCTCCCGCGACCTGGACGTCATCCGCCAGGCACTCGGCGACAAGAGGCTCAACTACCTGGGCTTCTCCTACGGAACCCGGCTCGGCGCGGTGTACGCGGCGCAGTTCCCGCACAGGGTCGGCCGGTTCGCCCTCGACGGCGTGGACACGCTGACCGAGCCGCTGTCCGAGCAGGGGGTGGCCGGGGCCGAGGGACAGCAGACCGCGCTGGACGATTTCCTGGACTGGTGTACGGCGGATGTCGCCTGTCCGTTCGGGCAGGACCGGCGAGCGGCCGGGGACCAGGTCGTACGGCTGGTGAACTCGCTCGACGAGCACCCGGTGCCCACCGACTTCGGCACCAAGTTCTCCGGGCAGGATCTGGTGGGAGCCATCGGACAGGCCCTCTACAGCAAGCAGTTGTGGCCCTCGCTGGAGCGGGCGCTGGCCTCGCTGGTCCAGGACGACGACACCCGGGGCGTGCTGAACTTCGCCACCGGGGGCACCGGCCTGCCGGTCCGGTCGGGCGGCGGGCCGGTCGATCCGCAGGACGTCCCGGCGGACAATCTGGCGGCCGCGCTGATGGCGATCAACTGCGCGGACGACCCCGACCGGCCCGACGCGGCCCGGATCACCGAGGACCTCAGGGATCTGCAGGACAGGTACCAGCAGGCCTCCCCGGTCTTCGGCCGCTACCGGCTCACCCAGCTGCTCATGTGCTACGGCCGGCCCAGGGGCACCGACTTCATCCGCGACCGGGTGAAGAACGTCGACAGCGCGAAGATGCTGCTCGTGGGCACGCGCGGCGACCCGGCGACGCCGTACCGGTGGACCGTGGAGACGGCGGCCCGGCTCGGCCCGTCGGCGGTGGTGCTCGACAACAAGGGTGACGGCCACACCGGGTACACCTCCTCCGTGTGCGTCCACCAGAAGATCGACGACTTCCTGCTGTACGGCACCCTGCCCCCGAGCGGCAGTTCCTGCCCGGCGGACGGGAAGGACTGGAGCGCGAGCGGCAACACCGACAACTGATGACAGGTGAGGCGCAACCGGGTGACGGGCGTGCATCCGGTACAACCTTCCGCCGTACCCGGACGTCGCCCTGTGCAGGCGCGCTTCGGCCGCCGTATCCGCGTACGTGACCGCGACAGGGAGAGACCGTCATGCGCATCCGCGCCGCCCTCGCCGTACCCGCCGCCTCGGCGGCCCTGCTGCTGACCGCGCAGCCGGGCCAGGCCGCCACGACCACGACCACCAAGGCCGCCGGCGATCACGCACGGGCCGTCCGCTGCGCCGAGTCGGCGCTGACGGTCCGGGCGAAGGCCGTGCCCGGCCGTCCGACCGTGGTGCGCATGAGCGTCACCAACCGCACCGCCCGCGCGTGCGTGGTCGACCGCGTGCCCACGGTGACCTTCGGGGACCTGGACGGAGCGGCGCTGCCGGTGCCGGCGGGCGGCACCGGCAGCTACCGGCTCGCGGCGGGCCGGTCCGCGTACGCGGACGTGCGGACCATCGTGAACCCGGCGGACCCGCAGGCCCGACGGACGGACAGCCTCACCGTGGCCGCCTCGGCCGCGCACTGGGGCCGCACGTTCCCTGCCGACCGGCTCGGCACCGGCAGGCAGGTGCCGGTGTGGGAGCCGGTGACCACGTGGTGGCAGCCCACGGCGGCGGCCGCGGACCGGGCCATCGGCCTCAGCTGAGCACCACCTCGGGGGAATAGGCGTCCAGCCAGCCCGCGAGTTCCAGGGCGCGTTCCAGGACACGCCGCTCCACCTGGGTGCTGACCGGGGTCTCGCGCTCGGCGGCCTCGCGGAGCCGCTCCCGGTCGACGAGGTCGAAGACCGGGTGGGAGGGCCGGGAGAGGAGGTCCTTGGCCTGTGCCTGCAGGGCGACGGCGTACTCCGGGTCCTGGGTGGAGGGGTACGGGCTCTTCACCCGCTCGTACACCGAGCGCGGCAGGACGTCCGCGGCCGCCTCGCGCAGCAGGCTCTTCTCCCGGCCGTCGAAGGACTTCAGGGCCCAGGGGGCGTTGTAGACGTACTCGACCAGCCGGTGGTCGCAGAACGGCACCCGGACCTCCAGGCCCACGGCCATGCTCATCCGGTCCTTGCGGTCGAGCAGGGCGCGCACGAAGCGGGTCAGGTGCAGATGGCTCATCTGCCGCATCCGGTACTCGAAGTCGCTCTCGCCGTCGAGCCGTTCGATGCCGGCGACGGCGGTGCGATAGCCGTCGGCGACGTAGCTCTCCAGGTCCAGGGACTTGGTGAGGTCGGCGCGCAGGACGTCGGCGTCCTCGCCGAAGTGCCGGCTGAAACTGGCCAGCCAGGGGAAGGTGTCGGCGCGGCGCGCCTCCTCGTCGAAGAACTGCAGGTAACCGCCGAAGACTTCGTCGGCGGACTCGCCGGACAGGGCGACCGTGGACTTCTCTCGGATGGCACGGAAGAGCAGCAGCAGCGAGGAGTCCATGTCACCGAAGCCGGCCGGCAGATCGCGGGCGCGGATCACCCGCTCGCGCACGGCGGGGTCGGCGAGGGACTGGGCGTCGAGCACGATGTCCTGGTGGTCGGTCCGGGCGAGCTCGGCCACGTCGTGCACGAAGGGCGTGTCGGGGGTGCCGCGCAGTTCGTCGGCGACGAAGTTGTCGGTCTGGCCGACGAAGTCGACGGCGAAACTCCGTACGCGCTCGCCCTGTTCGGCGAGTTGCCGGGCGGCGATCGCGGTCATCGCGGAGGAGTCGAGGCCGCCGGAGAGCAGGGTGCAGCGCGGTACGTCGGCGACCAGCTGGCGGCGCACGATGTCGTCGAGGAGGGAGCGCACGGTGGCGATGGTGGTGTCACGGTCGTCGGTGTGCGCGAGGGTCCGCAGCCGCCAGTAGACGCGGGTGCTGATGCCGGAACGGTCGACGGTGACGACGGTGCCGGGCTCCACCTCGCGCATGCCGTCCCAGATCGCGTGCCCGGGCGTCTTGATGAGCACGAACAGCTCGCGCAGGCCGTCCAGCGTGACCCGGCGGCGGGCCAGCGGGTTGGCGAGGATCGCCTTGGGTTCGGAGCCGAACAGGACGCCATCGGGGGTGGGGTGGTAGTAGAAGGGCTTGATGCCCATGCGGTCGCGGATCATCACGAGCTTGTCGTGCCGGCCGTCCCAGACGGCGAACGCGTACATCCCGTTGAGGCGTTCGGCGACCTCGTCGCCCCATTCGAGGTAGCCGTGCAGGACGACCTCGGTGTCGGAGTCGGTGGTGAACCGGTGGCCGCGGCCCTCGAGTTCACGGCGCAGCTCGGTGAAGTTGTAGGCCTCCCCGGAGTAGACCATGGCGATGGTTCCCTCGGGGGTCGGCAGGGACATCGGCTGGCGGCCGCCGGGAAGGTCGATGATCGCGAGACGGCGGTGTCCCAGGGCGGCCGGGCCCTCGGTCCAGGTGCCGCGGTCGTCCGGGCCCCGGCAGGCCATCGTCTCGGTCATCGCATGCAATGTGGTGGCCTCGGCGGTCAGATCACGGCCGTAGGAGACCCATCCGGTGATGCCGCACATGCGTTACCTCCTGCCTCCGGTTCGCGGCCGCTTCCCGCGCTCACCTGTACCTTCCGCGGTGATCCGGGTTCCGGTCGGCAAATCGGTTGTATCGAGCACCTATATCTACGAGCGTCCGCCAGTTGCCCGAGGCAGTCAACGCGGGCGTAACACGGTCGGCCCCCTCTCCCCGATGGTTTCGGCCGCTTTTTGCTCGCGCGAAATCCGGCGGAGGCCGCACCACCGGGCCGGTGCCGTCAGGAACCGGCCAGAGGCAAAGACTTCCCCAAACGCCACACGGGTCAGGCGCTTTCGGTCAGGCAGGGTCAGGCTTTCGGCCAGGAGAAGTCAGGCCCGCGCCAGGAACCGCTCCAGCGCGTCGGTCAGCTCGGCCGGCTTCTCCAGGGGCAGCTCATGACCCGCGTCGAGGACACGGACGACCGCGTCCGGATACGCCGTGGCCATCCGCAGCATCTGCCGCACCGGCAGCTGGACGTCGTGGTAACCGTGCACCATCAGGGTGGGCGTGCGGATCTCACCGGCCCGGTCCAGGACGTCGAAGGCCCGCATGGCGCCGTAGAGCGTCATGACGACCTCGCGCGGAGTGCCGGCCGAGGCGCGGATGTGCGCCCGGATCTCCTCGCGCGGATAGCCGGGCGCGAAGGCGCGCTGGATGTTGGCCGCCACGAACAGTTTGAACGGCACCAGCGTGGACACGGCCATGAGCAACCCGCGCCCACGGCTGTAGGCCATCCGGGCGATGGAGCCGACCAGCACCAGCCGCTCCACCCGGCCGGGGTGGGCGAGGGCGACGGTCTGCGCGATCATCCCGCCCATGGAGTGGCCGACCAGCGCGAACCGTTCGACCTCGAGGTGATCGAGGAGGGCTACGACGTCGTCCGCCAGCTCCGCGATCGTACGGACCCCGGCTCCCGTGCTCTCCCCGTGGCCGCGCAGGTCGAGGCGGATCACCCGGCGTCCTGCGGAGAAGTGCGCAGTCTGGTGGTCCCAGCGGTGCCGGTTCGCGGTCCAGCCGTGCACGAACACCAGGGGCGCCTCGGGCGCGTCACGGGGACCCTCGTCGTCGTACGTCAGGGTCGCTCCGGCGACGTCGAGCTGCGGCATGGGGGCCTCCTGGGTGCGCCACGGTTCGGTTACTGGCGGGTACGGTATCCGGCCGCGGGGCGCCGCGTCACCGCCTCCCGGCGGGGAGTTCCCAGCGCACGCCGGGTCCGCTTTTACCCCGAATGCCGTATGCGTGAATCCGCCCTATCGTGCTGTCATGGAGCACGCACTGAGTCCCGCGACCCTGGCCGAACTGCGGCGCCCTCGTCCCTACCCGGCGGTGTCCGTGCTGACCCCGACACACCGTCGTGAACCGGACAACGAGCAGGACCCGGTCCGGCTGCGCAATGTCCTCACCGAGGCGCGCAAGCGCCTGGAGGCCGACCCCGCCGTCACCCGTGAACGACGCAACGACGTCGAGGCCCAGCTCGACCGCGCACTGGCCGAGGTGGACCTGGCACACGCCGAGGACGGTCTGGTGATCTTCGCCGCGCCGGGCGAGCACCAGGTCTGGTCCCTGGCCCGTACCGTGCCCGAGCGGGTGGTGCTCGCGGACACCTTCCTCACCCGCAACCTGGTCGCCGCGCACGCGGCCGAACGGCCCTTCTGGGTGCTGTCGGTCTCCGCGGACCGCGTCACCCTGTGGAGCGGCGGCGAGGGCCGTGTCGTGGCGGAGGAGTCCGGCGGCTTCCCGCTGGAGCGGCGGCAGCCGAACTTCGATCCCGAGCGCCAGGAGCAGATCGGCGACACGCCGAGCGCGTACAGCGACGAGGGCACGCGCCAGTTCCTGCGCGAGGCCGACACCGCCATGGCCGCGCTCCTGCGCGAAGAGCCCCGGCCGCTGTACGTCACCGGCGAACAGGCTGCGCTGTCGCTGCTGGAGGAGGCCGGCAACGTGGCCAAGTGTGCCGTCCAGGTCCCGCACGGCGGCCTCACGCACGCCGGTCACGAGGCCGTGTGGCAGGCCCTGCGGCCGGTGCTGGAGGACGAGGCCCGCAAGGACACCACGTCCGTCGTCGACGAGCTGACCTCCGCGCGCGGCCGCAAGACCTACGCGGCCGGTCTGGACGAGCTGTGGCAGAGCGCCCGCGACGGACGAGTCCGGCTGCTCGCCGTCGAGGAGAACTTCCGGGCGACCGTCAACGACCTCGGCGGCCATCTGGTGCCGGCCGAGCCCGGCGACCTCGAGGCCCGCGAGGACATCGTGGACGAGATCGTCGAGCAGTGCCTGCAGACCGGCGCCGAGGTCCGCTTCGTACCCGACGGCACCCTGGGCGACGCCCACGGGATCGCGGGGGTCCTGCGCTACTGAGCAGCCCCGCGGCACCGAGCCGCTCCCCCGGCAGCGCTCCCTGCCCGGCGTACGCTACGGCGTGATCGTCGGCGTAAGGGAGCGCGCGCATGGGTGAGCTGCTGGGTGTGGCGGTACTGGGTGCCGGACACATGGGGGCCGATCACATACGGCGGCTCGACCAGGTGGTGAGCGGAGCCAGGGTCGCGGCCGTGGCCGACCCCGACGTCGAGCGGGCGAAGGAAGCGGTGGCCGGCCTCACCGGGGTGAGTGTCCACCCGGACGCGGAGAGCGCGCTCGACGCGCCCGGTGTCGCCGCCGTGCTGATCGCCTCCCCCGGCCCGGCTCATGAGGAGGCGCTGCTCGCCGCCTTCGCCCGGGGACTGCCGGTGCTGTGCGAGAAGCCCATGGTGCCGGACTCCACCGGCGCGCTGCGGATCGTGGAGGCCGAGGCCGGGCTGGGCCGCAGGCTGGCGCAGATCGGCTTCATGCGCCGCTACGACGCCGAGTACCGGCGGCTGAAGGCGCTGCTGGACGGGGGCAGCCTGGGCCGGCCGCTGATGCTGCACTGCACCCACCGCAATGTCTCCTCGCCGCCGGACTTCACCAGCGCGATGCTGGTCAACAGCTCGGTCTCGCACGAGATCGACGCGGCCCGATGGCTGCTCGGGCAGGAGCTGACGGCGGTGACCGTGCTGCGGCCCACGCCGCCCTCGGACGCCCCGGCGGGCCTGCTCGATCCACAGTTCGTGCTGTTCGAGACCGACCGGGGCGCTCTGGTCGACGTCGAGGTCTTCGTGAACTGCGGCTTCGGCTACCAGGTGCGCTGCGAGGCCGTGTGCGAGCGGGGCAGCGCCCGGATCGGCGACGAGCACACCATGGTGGTCACCACCGGCGGGACCGCCCGCGAAGAGGTGGCGCAGGACTACCTCGTGCGCTTCGCCGCCGCCTACGACCGCGAGGTGCAGGCGTGGGTCGACGCCACCCGGCGCGGCGAGGTCACCGGCGCGAGCGTCTGGGACGGCTACGCGTCCTCGGTCGTCGCCGAGGCGGGGGTCCGGGCGCTGGAGACCGGCGGCCGGGTGGCCGTCGGACTCGCCCCGCGCCCGGACCTGTACGACCCCTGCGCCGGGGTCAGCCGCTGACGCTCGCGGCGCCCGTCTCCAGGTGCCCGGTGAACCGGCGCGACCAGGTCGTGTCGGAGTCGACGGTCACCGTGAAGTCGTACCAGCCGTTCTGGTAGGCGACCGCGTTGAAGAAGTCCTCCGTCGAGCCGCCCGCGGCGACCGTGTAGGTCCACGGACCGTCGCCGCGGTAGTGGTTGGAGGTGATGGTGAACTTCACCGACGACGCACCGGAGTTGGCCATCTTGAAGTAGACCGCGAGCTTGCCGGTGCCGGGCTCAACGGCGTAACGGGTGCTGACCTCCGCCGACTTGCCGGCCTTGGTGGCGTCGCCCTGGAAGCGGCGCAGGAAGCGGTTGGGGCCGACCATGGTCAGGTCGTACCTGCCGCCGCCGAAGCCCGTGCCGATGTTGAAGGAGTCGGAGGCGGTACCGCCCGCGTCGACCGTGTACTGCCAGGGGGTGGTGTCGCGGTAGGCGTTGGGGTGGATGGAGAAGTGGGCCGCCCGGGAAGCCGGGTCGCCCTGGTTGGTCATGGTGAACCAGGCGAGGATCTTGCCGGCCGCGCCGAACTCCAGGTGGTCCAGACAGCCGTTCGGCTGGTACGGCAGCGCGCGGGCGGGCCGGGTGCCGGACTCCTGGGCGGGCAGGGCGTTGTCCGTCGGCACCGGGTTGGGCAGCGGGCCGCAGGTGTTGATGCCGATGACGCTGGTCGCGGGCAGCGAGACCGCGCCGTAGACCGGGTTGGCGAAGTCGAAGACGCCGGTCAGGTCGCCGCTCACCTTGCGCCGCCAGTCGCTGATGTTGGGGCACTGGGCGGGCGTGCCGAGGGCGGCCGTCCAGGTCTCCAGGAAGCGCAGCACCGAGGTGTGCTCGAACACCTCGGAGGACACCCAACCGCCGTGTGTCCAGGGCGAGATGACGATCATCGGTACGCGGAAGCCGAAGCCGTACGGCACCCCGTTGAGGAACTCCCCGGCGGTTCCGGCGGGCGGGGACGGCGGGGGCACGTGGTCGAAGTAGCCGTCGTTCTCGTCGTAGTTGAGGAACAGGACGGTGGAGTCGAGGACGTCCGGTTCTGCGGCGAGGGCCTGGTAGACGAGGTTGACGAAGTGGGCGCCGTCGCCGGGCGGGGCGTAGGGGTGTTCGGAGAAGGCCTGGTCGGGGACGACCCAGGAGACCTGCGGGAGGGTGCCCGCGAGGACGTCGGCCTTGATGGCCGCGGCGATGTCGTCGGGGGTCGAGCCGGTCACCTTCGGCACCGAGGACATGCCCCGGTCGTACAGCGGGTTGCCCGCCGTGGCGTTCGCGAAGTTCTTGAAGTAGGCGCAGCCGTTGTCGCCGTAGTTGTCGGCCGCGTTCTGGTAGACCTTCCAGCTCACCCCGGCGGCCTGCAGCGCCTCGGCGTAGTTCTGCCAGGTCAGGCCGGACTCGTCGCCGCCGTCGTAGGAGGAGGAGTCGACCTTGCCGCTCCACAGGTAGGTGCGGTTGGGGCCGGTGGCGCTGAGCGTGGAGCAGAAGTAGGCGTCGCAGATGGTGTAGTTGTCGGCGAGCGCGTAGTGGAAGGGGATGTCGGAGCGGTCCAGGTAGCCGAGCGAGCGGACGTTGCCGACGCCCGCGACCCAGTTGTCCATGCGGCCCTTGTTCCACGCGGAGTGCTGCGAGGACCACGAGTGGGGCAGGTCGCCGTTGCACTGGGCCAGGGTCTCGCCGTTCTGGCCGCCGGCGGAGGGGGTCGCGCTGAGCTTCCACGGATACTGGCGGCCGAGCCCGTTCGGCTGGTCGAAGACCGGATACCCGCCGCTCAGGGTGATGCCGCTGCGGTCGCCGAAGCCGCGCACACCCCTCAGACGGCCGAAGTAGTGGTCGAAGCTGCGGTTCTCCTGCATGAGGATCACCACGTGCTTGACGTCCTGGATCGTGCCGGTCGCCGTGGTCGATGCGGCAGCCGCGGTACGAGGGGTGCCGGCGCCCAGCGCCGCACCCGCCGCGACGGACGCGCCCAGCCCCACGAAGCCTCTTCGGCTGATCGGTGTCATTCGCCCCGTCCTCGTCACCTCGTGTGCCCCAGCGGCACACCGCGCGCCAGGGTGCACGGGGCGATCGTCAGGGTCCATACCCATGCGGTGAGGCGAAGGTGAACAGAAGTCAAAGTCGGTCGGGGCTGGTCACACCCCGCCGAACAGGGCGCTCAGTCCCCGTTCCACCACCCTGGTGACGTCCTCCTGCCCGGGTGCCACCACCTCGTAGGTACACAGCAGGAAGCGACGCAGGCCGAGGGTGTGGAACTGCAGCAGGGCGAGGCCGTGGGGCGAGTGGAACTCGATCACCGTCCAGGTGCGGCCGTAGGGCCAGATCTGCACGTCCCCGTGGCCGGCCGGGGCCCGCAGTCCCTGGTCCAGCAGGGAGCGCGCGAAGGTCCAGGTGACGTCCTCGCCCTCCAGGGCGGCCTCGGCGGGGAAGTCCACGAAGACGGCGAGCGGATCGTCCGTGGTGTAGCGCAGCGTGGCGGACACGGGGATCTCCTGGTCCTCCGCGGTGACGAGCCGGGCGAGCACGGGCTGTTCGACAGTGGTGTCCATGCTTTTATGGAGTCCGCGAAAGCGCTTCACATACCGCCAAATCCGGTCAGAGTTCGGCGGGTACAGGCCGGTCGGCATGACGGGCGAACACAAGCGCGTCGAACATGCGCGTGAGCGCTACACGAAGATCGCCGGCGCGGGCCAACTCTCGTAGGCTTTCTACGACTTGGGGCGCCTGGCGCGTACGTCATTCGTGCCCGCGGATCGCTCCGGGAAGACTCTGGCATATGCCGGAAGCACCACCGTATCGTGTGTTGCCAAATCCCTTACAGGGCGTCGCGGGCTGTGCCACAGTCGTAACGGTCCCCCGTCCTGCTTCGCCGTATCGTCCCCCATCGGAGTGCGTCATGCCGTCCCCAGTCTCCGCGGGCCGCCCAGCCGCCCAGCCGCCCGGACGCGGCTCGGTCGAGGCGTTGATAACGCAGGCGCGGCGGCTCAGGGGCGACGTGGACGCCGTACGGCGGGACACCCCGAGCGACGGCACGGACCCGGAGGAACGCTGGCAGCGCGCCCTGTACGACCTCGCGCTGCATCAACTGAACGACCTGGACGCCCACCTGGCCCAGCTCCGGGACGGCCCGGAGCCCCCGGCCGAGCCCGCCACGGCGCAGGGATTCCACGCCGCGCCGGCCGTCACCCCGCGCGGCTCGCTGCTCAGCCGGGTCGGCACCGCGGAGTGGAACCTGCTGACGGACGAGGCGACCTGGTCCGGCGAGCTGTACCAGATCCTCGGCCGCGACCCGGCCGACCCCGCCCTCACCCTGGACGAGCTGCCCTCGCTGCTCCTGGAGGAGGACCGGCCGAAGCTGACCGCGATGGTGACGGGCTGTCTGGTCGACGGCAGGCCGATCGACGGCGAGTTCCGTGTCGCACGGCCGGACGGCTCGGTGCGGACGGTGCACATGATGGGCGAGCCCGTGCTCGGCGCCGACGGCGGCACCTCCTCGATGTGGGCCGTGCTGCGGGACGTGAGCGAACTGCGCCACAGCCAGCGGACGGTGCGCGAGACCCATGACTCGCTGCAGCGGCGACGCCGGCGGGAGCGGACCGAGCACCGGATCGCGGCCGAGCTGCAGGAAGCCGTGCTGCCGTCGTGGCTCGGCTCCCTGAGCCTCCCGCAGCCGCGACCGCGCGCCCTCGACCTCGCCGCCCACCATCTGCCGGCGGAGACGAGCACGCTGATCGGCGCCGACTGGTACGACGCGCTGGATCTGCCCGACGGCGAGACCCTGCTCAGCGTCGGCGACCTCACCGGTCACGGGGTGGCCGTCGCCTCGGGCATGGCGATGCTGCTCGGTGCCGTACGCGGGATGGCGCTGGCCGGCACCCGGCCCGGTGAACTCCTCGGGATGCTCAACCGTTTACTGGACGCCACCGTGCAGCCCGCCCTGGGCAGCGCCGTCTGCTGCCGCTACCGGCCCGAGACCCGCACTCTTCTCTGGGCCCAGGCAGGACACCCCGCCCCGCTGCTGTACCGCGACGGGACGGGGCGCGTGCTGACCGCGCCGGACGGTGTGCTGCTCGGCGCGACCTCGGGTGCCGTCTACGGGCAGGCCGAGGAGACCCTCCAGCCGGGCGACCTGCTGCTCCTGCACACCGACGGGCTCGTACCGGGCCGGATCACCACGGCGGCCGTGGACCGGCTGCTCGACCTCGCCCCACGGTTCGGCACGGCGCGCACCGCGCAGGACTGTGTCCGGACGGTGGTCGAGGAGTTCGGCGGAGCCGGGCGCGAGGACGAGGCATGCGTGCTCGTCGCCAGGGTCACCGAGTGAACTGACCACAGTGACAGGTGAGTTGCGCGCACGGGCCTCCTGTGCCCGTGCGGTCACGCCTGTGCGCTGTTGCCGCCCTTGGCCCTCGGCTTGGGCAGGGCGTTCCTGATCTCCTCCCGCAGTTCGTGGATCTTCGGGTACTCGGCGTACTGGGCGGTGAGCTGGTACATCTGGCGCAGCCGGTCCCAGGTACGACGGGAGGAGTTCGAGCCCATCGACATCAGGGCCAGCCGTGCGAAGCGGTCGGCCTGTTCCGGGTCGTCGGCGATGAAGCAGGCCGACGCCATGGACAGATGGTCGAAGATCTTCGACCGCTCCCGGCCGTCGATGCGCAGCGCGAGCGCCTTCTCCGCGTAGTGCTGGGCGTGCACGGCCGCGGCCGGGTCGAACTCCGCGAGCGTGCGGTAGGCGAGGGCCTGCATGCCGTACAGGTCCTCGTCCCTGAAGGTCTGCATCCAGTCCGGCTGCTCCTCGCTCGGCCGGTCGGAGACGAAGAGGTCCTCCGCCCGGCCGAGGGTGCGGCGCATGGCCTGGCCCTTGCCCATCGACGCCTGCGCCCAGGCCTCGATGGTGTGGAACATCGCCTTCGTACGCGGCTGCAGGCGGTCGCCGGAGCCGGACTGGGCGAGTTTCATCAGGTCCAGCGCGTCGTCGGGCCGGCCGAGGTGCACCATCTGCCGGGCCGCCCGGGACAGGGCCTCCCCCGCGCGGGGGCGGTCGCCGCCCTCGCGGGCGGCGTGGGCGGCGATGACGAAGTACTTCTGCGCCGTGGGCTCCAGGCCCACGTCGTGCGACATCCAGCCCGCGAGGACCGCGAGGTTGGCCGCGACGCCCCACAGGCGGCGCTGGAGATGGGGTGGATGGCGGTAGGCGAGCATGCCGCCCACCTCGTTGAGCTGGCCCACGACCGCCTTGCGCTGAAGCCCGCCGCCGCGGGCCGCGTCCCAGGCGCGGAACACCTCGACCGAGCGCTCCAGTTCCTCGATCTCCTGCGACCCGATGGGGGCGGCCTCATAGCGGTCGAACCCAGCGGGGTCGGCGTGCAGGGGGTCGTCGAGGACGGGGGCGTCGGCCTTCAGGGCCGGGTCGGTGTGCAACCAGTCGTGCATGGCGCTGCTGAGTGTGGATCCCGCGGCGAGCGCGGCACCCGCGCCCACCAAGCCGCGTCGGTTGAGCATGAGGTCCATTCCCGTGAATTCGGTGAGGACCGCGGCGGTCCGTTCGGGCGCCCACGGCACGCCGTCGGGATGTTCCTCGATCCCGTCGCCCTGCCGTTTCCCGTTACGCCCGTGCCGCACCAGACCGAGGTCCTCGATGGTCACGACACGGCCGAGACGCTCGGTGAACAGGGCCGCCAGCACCCGCGGCACCGGATCGCGCGGGATCTCTCCCATGTCGATCCACCGCCGCACCCGGGAGGTGTCGGTCGACAGCTGGGGGTGGCCCATGGCCGCCGCCTGCTTGTTGACCAGCCTCGCGAGTTCGCCCTTCGACCAGCCGGCCAGGCCGAACAGGTCCGATAGGCGGGTGTTGGATTGTCCGCTCACGTCAAGCCCCCAGGTTCTCGGCTGAGTTGACAGTAGACCCGCGGAGGTTGCCGGGCGACTATTCGCCACGGTTCGCCAGGGTGCGCCAGATGGTGTGCCACTGCCCATCGGGTGTCGAGTAGGAACGCGCCACCCCGACCCGGTCTCCCGTCAATATGACAGGGGCATTCCCCAGGGTGCCCAAGGCGGCCGGGCCGGGTTGCGCGCAAGGTTTTTCAGGCAGGCACCGCAGGCACACGAAGGGATCTGTATCTCCCATGTACGCAGCATCGTCCTCCGTGTCCGCCCCGCCCCGGCCGCTGCGTCCCCGCCCGGCGGGCGGCGGGCCGTACCTCGACCCGGTGGCGCGTCCGGGCGGGCCCGCGCCGGTCGCGGGCCGGCTCCGGCGGGTCCCGGGCCAGCCCGGTACGCCACCGCTCAGCGGGAGACTCGACTTGTCCGGCCCCCAGGGCGCCCAGCTGCGCGCCGCCATCAACTCGGTGCACCGGATCTGTCCGGAGTTCGCACCGGTGCAGGTGCTGCGGCGCAGCGGGCGGTCCGTGCTCATCGTCGGGACGACCGGGCGCAGTACGGCCGTGGCCAAGTGTCTGCTGGACCAGTCGCCGGCCTGGGCCGAGCGGATCCGCCACGAAATAGCCGCATACCGCTCGTTCGTCCGGCACCGGCCCCCGGTCCGTGTGCCCCGGCTGATCGCGGCGGATCCGGACAACTGCACCCTGGTGATCGAGCGGACGGCCGGCCGGGTGGCGGCGCTGCAGCGGCATCCGGTGGAGGCGCCACCGCGCCCGGACATCCGGGCCGCGCTGGGCGCGATCTGCCGGGTGAACGCCTGGCGGCCTCCGGCGGGCACGTTCGACATGCCGCTGGACTACGGCGCCCGGATCTCCCGGTTCCACGAGCTGGGCCTGCTCACCGACCGGGACCTCGGCGACCTCCAGAAGCTGCTGCACGGCATCGCCCACGAGGTGGGCCGGCACGGCATGCTCCAGTTCTGCCACGGCGACGCCCTGCTGTCGAACATCCTGTTGTCCCCGGCCGGTCCAGTGCTGGTGGACTGGGAGCACGCGGGCTGGTATCTGCCGGGGTACGACCTGGCGACGCTGTGGCTGGTCCTCGGGGACGCGCCGGTGGCCCGGCGTCAGATCAGCCAGATCGCCCAGTCGGCGGGCCCTGCCTCCCGGGACGCCTTCCTGGTGAATCTGATGCTGCTGCTGACCCGGGAGATCCGTACGTACGAGACGGCCGTGCAGCGTTCGATGCACGAGGCGGCACCGGGTACGGCCCACCCGGGTGCCGCGCCGTCCGGCGAGGAACAGCGGCTGCTGCTCAGGCGGCTGCACGACGACTGCCAGATGGCCCGCAAGGCCGTACGGGCGGCCGTCGGCACTCGCTGACGGGAACGACGGGTCCGCGGTGCGCCAGAGCGGCGGCGCATCGCGGACCTT
Organism: Streptomyces sp. NPDC020192; assembly: GCF_044388685.1. Classification (NCBI taxonomy): domain Bacteria; kingdom Bacillati; phylum Actinomycetota; class Actinomycetes; order Kitasatosporales; family Streptomycetaceae; genus Streptomyces; species Streptomyces sp. NPDC020192. The sequence goes on from NZ_JBIRXG010000022.1 coordinate 125,424, forward strand.
CGTGCGTCCGGGCCGGGCGAGGCCACTGGTGTATGCCAGTGACGCCCCGCAGGCCCGCGACCCATCTTCGCGAAACTCGCCGAAAACCCTCCGTGACATGGGAAATCACCGATCCGAATGCATGATTGACGGATCGTCGGCTAGCGGGTACCACTGACCCAGCTCGGCGCCGCACGCCCCGCCACGCCCGCCCGTCACAGGAGGCCGCATTGCGAGGTTCCGCCACCGATCCCACGTCCACACCCCACAGACATCTCCGCCGCGCCGCCGCCCCTCTGGCCACCGCGGCCCTGCTGTTGCCGCTGCTCGGCGCGGCTCCCGCGCAGAGCGCGTCCGGCTCCTCCGCGGGCCGGCTCCAGCGGGCGTTCGCCACCGCCGCGGCCGAGTACCACGTACCGCAGAGTGTCCTGCTGGCCGTCTCCTACCTGCAGTCCCGCTGGGACCGGCACGGCGGCGCGCCCAGCGTGGCCGGCGGCTACGGGCCCATGCATCTGACCGACGCCCGGACCGCCGTCGCCACCACGGAGCACTACGCCGAGGGCACCGAGGACGCCCGCGGCGACGGCGCCCGTACGGCCGTACACCCCGACATCAGGGTGCCGGCCGAGTCCGCGCTCCCGGCCCGGCTGAGGACGCTGCCGCAGGCGGCGGAGCTGACGGGCCTGTCCGCCGAGCGGTTGCGCACCGACCCGGCGGCGAACGTGACCGGCGGCGCCGCCCTGCTCGCCGCCGCGCAGCAGCAGCTGGGAGAGCCGCTGAGCACCGATCCGGCCGCCTGGTACGGCGCGGTGGCCCGCTTCTCCGGCGCGGACGACACGGCGACGGCGGCGACGTACGCGAACGACGTGTACGACGTCCTGCGCACGGGCGAGGAACGCACCACGGACGACGGCCAGCTGGTCGTGCTGGCCGCCCAGCCGCGGCTGACCGCCGACACGGCCCAGCTGAAGCGGGCCGGGCTGCGCACGCTGCCCACGGACGGCATCGAGTGCCCGAAGTCGGTGTCCTGCGAGGCCGTGTGGGCGCCGTACTCCCAGTTCGGCAACAACGACTACGGCAACCACGACCTCGGCGACCGGCCGGTGTCCCAGAGCATCAAGTACATCGTCATCCATGACACGGAGGGCACCTGGGACGGGGTGCTGCACCTGGTCCAGGACCCGACCTATGTGTCATGGAACTACACGATCCGCTCCACGGACGGTCTGATCGCCCAGCATGTGAAGGCGAAGGACGTGGCCTGGCACGCGGGCAACTGGTACGTCAACGCCAAGTCAGTCGGCATCGAGCATGAAGGTTTCCTCGCCAACCCGGACGCCTGGTACACGGAGGCGATGTACCGCTCCTCGGCGCGGCTGGTGAAGTACCTGAGCCGGAAGTACGGCATCCCGCTGGACCGGCAGCACATCCTGGGCCACGACAACGTGCCCGGCCCGACCACGTCGACCATTCCCGGCATGCACACGGACCCGGGCCCGTACTGGGACTGGCGGCACTACTTCGAGCTGCTGGGCCACCCCTTCAAGCGCACCGCCGGCAAGCGGTCCGGCCTGGTGACGATCCTGCCGGACTACGCCGCCAACCAACCGCAGTACACGGGCTGCACCACGTCGGGCCAGCCGTGCACGGCGCACGGCTCCAGCGAGGTGCGCCTGTACACGGACCATGACACGAACGCCCCGCTGATCAAGGACATCGGCCTGGGCAAGGACCCGACCACCGGCGTCAACGACCTGTCCTCGCGGGCGTCCACCGGCCAGCAGTACGCGGTGGCGGACCGATGGGGCGACTGGACGGCCATCTGGTACCTGGGCCAGAAGGCCTGGTTCGAGAACCCGCGCACGGCGCCGACGGCTGTCGCGGCGAGGGGCCTGGTGGTGACGCCGAAGGAGGGCGTGGCGAGCGTCCCCGTCTACGGCCGCGCCTACCCGGAGAAGGAGGCCTTCCCGACGGGCGTCCCCGCACAGTCGGTCGTGCCGCTGCCGTACACGATTCCGGCCGGACAGAGGTACGTGGTCGGTGACGAGGTGCCGGGCGAGTACTACTACTCGGTCACCTTCACCGCCGACTCGCACCGGGTCGTGGTGGGCAAGGACCTGTACTACGAGATCCAGTACGGCCACCGGGTCGCCTTCGTCCGCGCGGCGGACGTCACCCTGGAGGGCTCGCCCGGCCGGTGACCGCCGCTGTCTCAGCCCTGCTGGAAAAGCTCCGCCGGGAGCGGCTTCAGCAGGGCGTACAGGTCGTCGGTGATGGGGCGGTCCCAGGCGGCGATGGTCACGAGGACGCCGTCGCTGCGGTCGAACTGGACGCAGGAGATCCGGCCCTCGGACAGCTTGAGCCGCCGCACGATCAGCAGGTTGTCACCCTGGAGGACCGGGGTGTCCTCGATGCCGACGACGGTGACCTCCTCGTCGTTCTCCAGCGCGAGCAGCAGCTGGCCCACCTCGAAGGGGATCTCGCCCTCGGCGACCTCGCGGGCCGGGGAGCCCTCGGGGAGATTGCCGATGATCATCGCGGGGCCGCGGCCGCCGAAGAGGTCGTAGCGCAGAAAGACGCCCTGGCAGGTGCCGTCGGGAGCGGGCAGCAGCCCCGCCCCGAGGTTACCGGGCCAGTCACCCGGATCCATGGCCAGCACGTCGAAGTCGGGTCCGGCAGGAGTGGCGCTGCGGCGACGGAGGAACGACATGCGGCCATGGTACGTGCCCCTGCCCCAGGGGGTGACCTGCGGGCACCCGGTCGGGGGCGGTGTGGATCGCCGACGTGCCGGGCCGTCGTGGCCGAGGGCGGGCTCCTCCCGGTGCACGGGCGAGGCGCGAGCGGCCGCAGGAGGGGTGGACCGGCTGGTGAGCCCGGCCGTGCGGGGCGGTCCCGGCGTCCTTGGCGGGTACGCGCGCGTGGTCCGCGACCATGTGCCCGGACAGCACGTGCGGGCCGTCGACCGGGTACGCCCGGGGGGCACGGGCCGGGCGGGGCTCCCGGCGCGGCACGATGGCGCACGACGGTGCTGCCGTGCTCAGCACAGCCGTCGCCGCACGCGCTTCCCCACTCCTCCGGGGAGGCCGGCGATACGGCCGCGATGGACCCGCCACGGCTGCCGCGTGCGCGGCCTCGGCATCGGCGGCTTGGGTCCGGCGGCCGCGCACGCGGGGCCCGTGGCACGGTGCGGTTGATGGCCCCCTGCACGCCACGCGACCGGACCCACCGAGCAGCCCGACCGGTCCAGGATCGCGTCGGAATCGGCGGCTTGGGCTCGGCGGACGTGCACGCGGCACCCGTGGCACGCTGCGGCTGATGGCCCCGCACGCCACGCGATCAGACCCACCAAGCAGCCCGACCGGTCCAGGATCGCGTCGGCGTCGGCTTGGGTTCGGCGGCGTCTATGCGGGGCGGTGGGTGTCTCACTCCTCCGGTGGTGCCGGTGGTACGACCGCGATCGGGCTGGCCGCGTGGAGGAGGACGGCCTGGGCGACCGAGCCCATCATGCGGGCCGGGGCGAGGAAGCGGCGGCGGTGGCGGCCGACCACCAGCAGGTCGGCGTCCTTGGAGGCGGCGACGAGGTGGCCGGCCGCGTCGCCGGGCAGGGCCTCGGTGTCGGCGCGGACGTCGGGGTGCCGCTTGCGGTGCGAGGCGAGGAAGCCCTCGGCCAGCGTGCGGGTCTCGCTCTCCACAGCGTTCTGGTCGATCGCGGGCGGCATGAGCTGGCCCGGCGCGGACCAGGTCTGCACCGGCCACGGGTACGCGGCGATGACCTGTACCCGGGCCGCGCGCAGGGCGGCCTCGGTGAAGGCGAACGCGAGGGTGGCGTCGTCGGGGCTGTCGACGTGCAGGCCGACCACCACCCGGGGCCCGGGCTCGGCCGGCCCGTCGCCGTGGACCTCCCGGCCGGGCCGGGGTACGACGACCACCGGGCACTCGGCGTCCCGGGCGGCGGCAAGGCTGTTGGAGCCGAGCAGCAGGCTGGCGAAGCCGCCGCGGCCCCGGGAGCCGAGGACCAACAGCTCGGCGTCGCTGCCGAGTTCGGGCAGTACGGCGCCCGGTACGCCCTCCAGGGCGACGTACTCCACGGCGGGTTCCCCGGCGTCGCCCGTGAGCCGGGCGCGGACCCCGTCCAGGACCGGATCGCCCTCGGCGTCGGGCGGCCCGGCGACCAGCACGTCGGCCTGTCCCCAGGCGGCGTACTGCCGGACGTGCACCACCCGCAGCGGTGCCGCGCGGCGCCGGGCGGCGTCGACGGCCCAGTCCAGCGCGCGCAGGCTGTCGTCCGAACCGTCGACCGCGGCGATGACCGGCGCAGTGCTCATCGTTGCTCACCTCCGGAACACGACCTTCCCCTTGCTGGGGCCAGCCTGACGCAGGCGTCGGTCCCAGCGGGGCCCTGCCGGTCGCGTGTCCGGAAATCCGCCCGGAACACTCCCGGTGTGGCTCAGGTGAGGTCGAACTCCCCCTCGCGCGCGCCGGAGACGAAGGCGCCCCATTCGGCGGGCGTGAAGATCAGGGAAGGGCTCTCCGGGCGGCCGCTGTTGCGCATCGCGATGAAGCCCTCCACAAACGCGATCTGGACATCGCCCAGACCCCGGCTGCTGGACTGCCATTCGGCGTCGCTGAGGTCGAGGTTCGGCTTGTCCCAGCCCGCGAGCGGCTGATGCTGGATGGTGCTCTCGGCCACGTCCGTGCTCCTCCCGGTTCGTCGTCCGCGGCTCAGCCTAGCGACCGGTCACGACGGCCGACAGGCCATGTGGGAAGGACTTCGGCCAACCACCGGCAGTCGCTCAGGCGTTGGGCGGGTTCGATCCCACGAGCCACATGGAGAAGAACTGCGAGCCACCGCCGTAGGCGTGCCCGAGGACCCTCCGGGCGCCGTCCACCTGGTGTTCCCCGGCCCGGCCGCGCACCTGCAGCGCCGCCTCGGCGAAGCGGATCATGCCGGAGGCGCCGATGGGGTTGGCGGACAGCACACCGCCCGACATGTTGACGGGCAGGTCCCCGTCGAGTTCGGTCACGCCGGACTCGGTGAGCTTCCAGCCCTCACCCTCCTCGGCGAAGCCCAGGTTCTCCAGCCACATGGGCTCGTACCAGGAGAACGGCACGTACATCTCCACGGCGTCGATGTCCCGGCGCGGGTCGGCGATACCGGCCTGCCGGTAGACGTCGGCGGCGCAGTCCCGGCCGGCCCGTGGGGAGACGAAGTCCTTGCCGGCGAACAGGGTCGGTTCACTGCGCATGGCGCCGCCGAGCATCCAGGCGGGCGGCCTCGGCGCGCGGGCGGCTCCGGCGCGGTCGGTGAGGACCATGGCGCAGGCGCCGTCGGAGGAGGGACACGTCTCGGAGTAGCGAATGGGGTCCCACAACATGGGTGAGGCCACCACCTTCTCCAGCGTGATGTCGTGTTCGTGGAGGTGGGCGTAGGGGTTCTTTAGGGCGTTGCGCCGGTCCTTGTAGGCGACGAGTGCACCGATGGTGTCCGGGGCCCCACTGCGTCGCATGTACGCGCGCACGTGCGGGGCGAAGAAGCCGCCCGCCCCGGCGAGCAGGGGCTGCTGGAAGGGGATGGGCAGGGACAGGCCCCACATGGCGTTCGACTCGGACTGCTTCTCGAAGGCCAGGGTGATTACGGTGCCGTGGACGCGGGCGGCGATCAGGTTGGCGGCGACCAGCGCGGTCGACCCGCCCACCGAACCGGCCGTGTGGACCCGCAGCATCGGCTTGCCCACGGCACCCAGCGCGTCGGCGAGGTACAGCTCGGGCATCATGACGCCCTCGAAGAAGTCGGGCGCCTTGCCGATGACGACGGCGTCGATGTCGGCCCACGTCAACTCGGCGTCGTCCAGCGCTTTTTGTGCCGCCTCGCGGACGAGTCCGGCGATCGACACGTCCCGGCGGGCGGCCACGTGCCTGGTCTGGCCGATGCCGGTGACGGCCACGGGCTCCTTGCTCATCGTGGATCCCCTTCGAGTACGGCGACCAGGTTCTGCTGGAGGCAGGGGCCGGAGGTGGCGTGGGCGAGGGCGCGGTCGGACTCGCCGCGGTGGATGCGGGCGGCGGCCTCGCCGATGCGGACGAGTCCGGCGGCCATCACGGGGTTGGCGGCGAGCGCCCCGCCGGAGGGGTTGACGCGCACGTCGTCGCCGAGGCGCAGCGCCCGGCGCAGGATCACCTCCTGGGCGCTGAACGGAGCATGCAACTCGGCGGTGTCGACGGGCCGTTCGAAGGCACCGGCCTTTTCGGCGGCGAGCCGGGCGGACGGTGAGTCGGTGAGGTCGCGGACGCCGAGGCCGTGCGCCTCGATACGGTGGTCGATGCCGCGGATCCAGGCGGGCCGTGCGGCGAGCTGACGGGCCCGCTCGCCCGCCGCGAGGATCACGGCGGCGGCGCCGTCGCCGACGGGCGGACAGTCGCCGGTGCGCAGCGGCCGTACGACGTAGTCGCCCTGTGAGACCCGGCCCTTGAGCTGGGCGTGCGGGTTGGCTTCGGCATCGGCCCGGCTGCGGGCGCCGACGGCGGCGAGCGCCGGTTCGTCGGTGTGGCCGGCGTCTATGAGGGCCTGCGCCTGGAGGGCGGCCAGAGCTATGGAGTCGGGCCACAGGGGGGCGACGTAGTACGGGTCGAGCTGCCGGGTCAGTACGTCGCGTACGGAGCCGGGTGAGGACTTGCCGTAGGCGTAGACGAGCGCGGTGTCGGCGTCGCCGGTGAGCAGTTTGGTCCAGGCCTCGTACAGGGCCCAGGCGCCGTCCATCTCGACGTGCGACTCGGAGATCGGCGGCCAGGCGCCGACGCCGTCGAGGGCGAGGGTGAAGGAGAAGGCGCGGCCGGCGAGGTAGTCGCTGGAGCCGGAGCAGGTGAAGCCGATGTCGGCGGTCTTCAGGCCGGTCTGCGCGAGGACGTCGTGCAGCACCGGCATGAGCATCTCGACCTCGGAGGACTCCGCGGTGGAGCGCCGGTGGTCGGTCTGGGCGAAGGCGATGACGGCGATGTCCCGGGCGGCCGGGGCTTCTTCGCTGGTCACAGCAGCTCCTTGTACGTCTCGTAGTCCGCGTCGGGCTCGCCGGCGGGCCGGTAGTGGTCGGGGTAGCGGCCGCCCTCGGTCCACACCGGCTCGACGCGCAGGCCCATGCGCACCTGGTCGTAGGGGATGCCGCCGATCCGGGCGTGCAGGGCGAGGTCGGCGCCGTCGAGGGCGATGTGCGCGTAGACGTAGGGGACCTCGATGTCGAGGTTCTTCGCCTTGATGTTGACGATGCAGAAGGTGGTCACTGTACCGCGCGGCCCTACTTCGACCTGTTCCGCTGTGGCGACACCACATGTGGGGCACGCACCCCTCGGCGGGACGTACACCTTGTGGCAGGAGGGGCAGCGTTCGCCGACAGTCCGCCGACCGGAGAGGGCGTCGATGTAGGCGGACTGGGCACGGCCGGGTGAGTAGGTGTAGTCGAGGCGGGCGGGGGTCACGATCCCGGTGAGCGGGTTCTCGAACTCACCGGTGTGGCGGCCGGGTTGCCCGGGTTCCCCGTCGTACGGCTCGAAGCAGGCGATGTCGGTGATGGCGCCGGTGCGCTCCCCGGCCCAGCGGATGCGCACCCGCATGCCGGAGTGCACGGTGTCGGGGCCGGGGGCGTCGAGGGCGTGCAGCAGGGCGGTGTCGGCGCCGTCGAGCCGGACCAGGACCCAGGCGAAGGGGGTGCCGAGGGGCTGGCCGGGGCGCGGGGCGTGATTCCAGGCCCAGGTGGTGACCTTGCCCGTGGGGGCGACCGCCACCAGGTCGCGGATCTCCTCGGCGGTTGCGGGGTCGTACTCGACGGGTGGGACGAGGGTGCGTCCGTCGCTGGTCTTCACGCCGAGGACGACCCGTTCGCGCAGGCCGGTGAGGAAGGCGCTCTGGACGGGGCCGAGGGAGCGGGTGAAGGGGAACTCGACGACGAGGGGTGCTTTGAGGACTTCGGGCATCGGGAACGTGCCTCCTTCGAGCAAGGTCGGTGAGGGCGCGCCCAAAGGGGCGCGGGGCAGTGACATACACGGCTCCGCCGCGACGGTGGCCCCCGGGTTCGAGCGGAGCCGGGAACTCGGGGGAGCGACCAGCCACGCACGGCCCGCGGCGTCCGCACCGCACCTCCAGCGGAGCGTTACGCGCGCTTGTAGACGGGGGGCCGCTTCTCCGCGAAGGCGCGGGCGCCCTCCTTGGCGTCGACGGTGTCGAAGACCGGCCAGCCACGGGCGAGTTCGGCCGCGAGGCCGTCGGTCTCCGTCAGTTCGGCGGTCTCGTACACCGACGCCTTGACGGCCTCGACGGCGAGCGGGCCGCAGGCGTTGATCTGCTCGGCGATCTCCAGGGCCGCCTCGAACGCGGTGCCGTCGGGGACGACATGGCCGATCAGGCCGATGCGGGCGGCCTCCTCGGCGGTGTACGGCCGTCCGGTGAGCAGCATCTCCAGGGCGTGGGTGCGCGGGATCTGGCGTTGCAGGCGGACGGTGGAGCCGCCGATCGGGAACAGTCCGCGCCGGACCTCGAACAGGCCGAAGGTCGCGGACTCGCCCGCGACCCGGATGTCGGTGCCCTGGAGGATCTCGGTGCCGCCCGCGACGCAGTACCCCTCGACGGCGGCGATCACCGGTTTGCGCGGGCGATGGTGGCGCAGCATCGCCTTCCAGTGCAGGTCGGGATCGGCCTTGAGCCGGTCGCGGTAGTGCTCGCCCTGCATGCCGTTCCCGGCGAGCGCCTTCAGGTCCATCCCGGCGCAGAAGGAGCCGCCGGACCCGGTGAGCACGATCGAGCGGATCGCGTCGTCCGCGTCGGCCTCGAGCCAGCCGTCGTGGAGGCCGACGAGCATCGGAAGCGAGAGCGCGTTCCTGGCGTCGGGCCGGTTGAGTGTGAGCACCAGTGTGGCGCCCTCGCGCCGCACGGTGAGGTGTTCCGTCCCGCCCATGGGCCATCCTCCCTCGGTGAGAACGAGAACAGGTTGCAGTAGCCGGGGAGGCACTTCAAGGGTTTTCTGACAGTCAGTCAGATTTGTTTGGTGCGGACCCTTCACAGTTGCGGCGCCCTTTGCTCTGATGACCGGCGAAGCGACGGTTCTCACCTTTCTTCGTCGGGGCTGCCGGGGTCAGGAGGAGCGGTGGAGTACAACCTTGCCGATCTGTTCGAGTCGGTCGTCGACGTGGCCGCGGACCGCGAGGCGCTCGTCTACCTCGACCATCCGGGCACCGGCGCGGAGCGCCGCCTGACCTACGCCGAGCTGGACGCGGCCGCCAACCGTGTCGCCCACCACCTCATCGACAGCGGCATCCGCCCCGGGGAGCATCTGGGCCTCCACCTGTACAACGGCGTCGAGTACCTCCAGACGGTACTGGCCTGCCTGAAGGCCCGCGTCGTCCCGGTCAACGTCAACTACCGCTATGTCGAAGAGGAGTTGGTGTACCTCTATCGGGACGCCGATCTGGTCGCCCTGGTCTACGACGCGGAGTTCGCGGACCGGGTGGCGGGGGCGCTGCCGCGGGCGCCGGGGCTGCGGCATCTGCTGTGCGCGGGACGGGACGCGTCCGGGGTACCGGGGGCGGCCGGGGTCCCGGGCGCGGTGCCGTTCGCGGACGCGGAGGCCGCCGGGTCGCCGGAGCGAGGCTTTCCGGCGCGCTCCGGGGACGACCAGTTCATCATCTACACGGGCGGCACGACGGGCATGCCCAAGGGCGTGATGTGGCGTCAGGAGGACCTTTTCTTCGCAGGGTTGGGCGGTGGCGCGCCGACCGGGGAGCCGGTGAAGACGCCGGAGGAGCTTGCCGAGCGGGTCGCGGCCAGCGGCACGGGGATCACGTTCTTCCCCACTCCCCCGCTGATGCACGGCACCTCGACGCTGACCGCGTTCATCGGCTTCAACTTCGGCCAACGCGTCGTCCTGCACCGCAAGTTCGTGCCCGAGGAGGTGCTGCGGACCGTCGAGAGGGAGAAGGTCACCAGCATGTCGCTGGTCGGCGACGCGATGCTCCGGCCGCTGATCGACGCGCTCGGCGGACCGCTGAAGGGCACGGACTGCTCGGCCCTGTTCAGCGTCTCCTCGTCCGGCGCGATCATGTCGGAGACGGTGCGCCGACAGTTCCGGGAGCTGGTCCCGAACGCCATGCTGCTGAACAACTTCGGCTCCTCCGAGTCGGGCTTCAACGGCACGGCGACCGAGGACTCCGGGCCCGAGCGGGGCTTCCGCATCCGGGTCAACTCCCGTACCCGGGTGGTGGATCCGGCGACGCACGAGCCGGTCGCGGCGGGCGAGGTCGGCCGGGTCGCCCAGTGCGGCCATGTGCCGCTCGGCTACTACAACGACCCGCACAAGACCGCCGAGACGTTCTTCGAGAAGGACGGACGGCGCTGGGTGCTGCTCGGCGACATGGCGACGGTGGACGAGGACGGCGTGGTCACGGTGCTCGGGCGGGGCTCGCAGTGCATCAACACCGGGGGCGAGAAGGTCTATCCCGAGGAGGTCGAGCAGGCGCTCAAGGCGCATCCGGACGTCTACGACGCGCTCGTCGCCGGGGTGCCGGACGCCACGTGGGGCAACCATGTGGCGGCCGTGGTGCAGCTGCGCGAGGGAGCGTCGCGCCCCTCCCTGGCCGACATCCAGACCCACTGCCGTACCCGGCTGGCCGGTTACAAGGTCCCGCGCCAGCTCGTGATCACGGAGTCCGTCCAGCGTTCCCCGAGCGGTAAGGCCGACTACCGGTGGGCGCGGGAGGTGGCGGTGGCGGCGGACCGGCCGTAGGTCCGGGGTGTCCCGCGGCTTCGATCGCACCGGAGGATTACTCTGTGCGCACGATCCATGTCATCCAGCCACATAAAGTGACGGACGATCGTACGAGTGATGCCGGTCCCGGTCTCCCGTGCCGGCGCCCGGCCCCGCGCGGAAGGACCCTCAGGTGTCGCACCCCACGCCTCGGCACGACCGGATCCGGCGAGGGGTGATCATCGGTACGACCGTGCTCGCGGTCGCCGTCCTGCTGGGCGCGCTGGTGCTGCCGGACCAGCCGGATCACCTCACGCCCAAGGCGTTCGTACGTCTGCCGGCCGAGGGCATCCTGCTCGCCGTCCTGCTGCTCATGGCGCCCGCCCGGGTGCGGCGGGCCGGGGCGGTGGCCGCCGGTGTGCTGATCGGGCTGCTCACCCTCCTCAAGTGCCTCGACCTGGGCTTCTATTCGGTGCTGTACCGACCCTTCGACCTGGTGCTGGACTGGGGACTGCTGGGCAACGCGGCGGACTATCTGCGGGCGACGTCCGGCCGGGCGGGTGAGCTGGCCGCCATCGCCGGTGCCGTGCTGCTCGCGGTCGCGGTCCTCGTCCTGACCACGGGCGCGACGGTCCGGCTGACCACGCTGATGGCCCGGCACCGCGCCCGGGCGGTGCGCGGCACCCTCGTGCTGGGCACCGTGTGGGTCACGAGTGTGGTGCTCGGCCTGCACAGTGCCGGGCAGCCCGTGGCCGCCACGCTCGACGCCGATCTCCTCGGCGACCGCGCCCATCAGGTCCGCGCCTCGCTCGCGGACGCCCGGATCTTCCGGCGCCAGGCCGCCGTCGACGCCTTCGCCCACACCCCGGCCGACCGGCTGCTCACCGGCCTGCGCGGCAAGGACGTGCTGTTCACCTTCGTCGAGAGCTACGGCCGCTCGGCGATCGAGGACCCGGCGATGGCCCCGCGGATCGACGCGGTCCTCAAGGAGAGCACGGCGAGTCTGAAGGCTGCCGAGTTCCAGGCGCGCAGCGGCTGGCTGCGCTCGCCGGTGACGGGCGGCGGCAGCTGGCTCGCCCACTCGACGTTCCTGTCCGGGCTGTGGATCAGCAACCAGCAGCGGTTCCGCAGCCTCACCTCCAGCGACCGCGCCACCCTCACCGGTTCCTTCCGCAGGACCGGTGCCTGGCGCACGGTCGGCGTCGTGCCGGGTGTGCTGGTGGCCTGGCCGGAGGGCCGGTACTTCGGCCTGGACCATGTCTACGACGGCCACCATCTCGGCTACCACGGCCCGGACTTCGGCTGGTCACAGGTGCCAGACCAGTTCGCCCTGGACACCTTCCGGCGCGAGGAGTTCGGGAAGGCGGGCCGGGGCCCGCTGATGGCGGAGATCATCCTCACCTCCAGCCACTACCCCTGGGGGCCCGTGCCGCGCATGGTCGAGTGGGCGAAGCTGGGCGACGGCTCGGTCTTCCAGCAGATCAGGCGCGAGGGCAAGTCCCAGGAGGAGGTCTGGAAGACCGCGGAGAGCGTGCGCACCGAATACCGCACCTCCATCGAGTACTCGCTGCGCTGCCTCGTCGAGTTCGTCCAGCGCTACGGCAACAAGAACACGGTCCTGGTCTTCCTCGGCGACCACCAGCCGGTGCCGACGGTCACCGCGAACAGCCCCCGCAAGGACGTGCCGGTCACCGTCGTCGCCCACGACCCCCGGGTGCTGGACCGGATCTCCGGCTGGGGCTGGACGGAGGGGCTGAAGCCCGCCGCGAACGCCCCCGTCTGGCCGATGGACGGCTTCCGTGACCGCTTCCTGACGGCGTACGGGCCCCAGCCGGGCCGGTGACGGGACCTCCATCGGGGTTTCGACGGCGCCCATGTGTCCTCAGCGGCCGAGGAACTCCTCCACCACGGCCAGGAACTCCTCCGGGCGGCTCTCGTGGACCAGGTGCCCGGCGTCGAGGGTCACGAGCGAGGCGTCCGGGATCAGGCCGGCGAGCTGCGCCACCTTGTCCTGCGGGATGAGGCTGGTGTGGCCGCCCCCGATGACCAGCGTCGGCATGGTGATCCGGCCCATGTGGTCCCGCCACACAGGATCGGGCGCGTTGCGCTGCTCGTCGGTGGCCCGCACCATCGCCCAGTCGAACGGCAGCTCCCCCTCGGGCCGCGGGGCGGGCGGCCGAGGCGGGTCGAGCGGCACCGGTGCGCAGACGTCCTCCAGCACCAGGCGCCGTACGACATCCGGGTGGTGCTGGGCCAGCAGACAGGCGACGAGGCCGCCCAGCGAGTGGCCCACGACATCCGCGCGGTCGACACCGACGGCGGCCAGCAGGGCGCGCACGTCGTCGCTCATCGCCTCCACCGCGTACTCCCCGGGCCAGCCGCTGTGTCCGTGGCCGCGCAGGTCGGGGGCGTACACCCGGCGTGGATCCGGTGGTGCCGCGAGGCGTTCGGCGACGGTCGTCCAGTCGGCGCCGTCGGCTCCCCGGCAGTGCAGCAGCAGGACGGGCGGGGCGTCCGCCGGGCCCCAGCTCCGGCAGGCCAGGGTGATGCCGTTCGCCTTGACGATCTGCGGCTGCGCGGTGTCCATGCCGGGCACGCTAGCCGGGCGGGCCGCTCCCGGGCGCCTACTCTGCCGAGGGCAGAACGGAGTCCGCGGGTCCGTCGAGGAACGCGAGGAGACGGCTCACGAACCACTCCGGGTCGTCCAGCCAGGGGTAGTGACCGGCGCCGGGCTGGACGGTGAACTCGGCCCTCGGGAAGGCCTCGGCGGCACGGCGGGCGAGGCCCGGGCGCGGGCCGCCGTCGACGTCGCCGGCGTACACGAGGACCGGTGCGGTCAGGGTGGCGAGAGCGGCCCGGGTCGTGTCGGGAGTGAAGGCCCCGTCGGCGAAGTAGCGCCCCTCCGCCTCCTCGTTGGTCTGCTCGAGCTCGGCGTCCGCGTGCGCCCGGGCGGCGTCGTCCCAGCGGCCGTAGAAGAACGGCACGAACGCGTCGTCGAACTCCGCCTCGCCCGTCAGCCAGGCCCGGAAGGCGGGGAAGGCCTCCGCGAACCAGGGCTCGTCCGCACGCAGCGGGGCAGCGGCCAGCCGGTCCTCGGGCGTCCCCCGCATGCCCAGCGCGGATGGGTTGGGGGTGATCAGCAGCAGGCGGCGTATCCGCTGCGGGTAGCGAGCCGCGTAGAGCATGGCCAAGGCGGCACCCGCCGAGTGGGCAAGCAGATCCATGTGCTCCAGGCCCATGTGCGCGCGCCACGCCTCCACGTCCTCGACCATCCGGTCGCAGCGGTACGTCGCCGGGTCCGCCGGTACCGCGGAGTCGCCGGTGCCCCGCAGGTCCAGCAGGGCCAGCCGGCGGTGCGCGGCCAGTCCGCCGAGGTCTCCGAGGTAGACCGAGGCGCGCATGGGACCGCCGGGCAGGACGGCGACGGGATCGCCCTCGCCCCGCAGGTGGTAGGCGAGCAGGGTGCCGTCTGGCGCGGTGAAGGTCGGCATGGGCGCGATCATGTCGGTCCACGCGGGCGAGGTGCAACGTTTTTGCGCCGGGGACACCGCAGCGGAACGGTCGTGCGGAAATTCCGCGCAGCCCTCTTGCCTGATGGCGGACGGCCTGAATTACTGGCCCCGAACAGATCGACCGAATGATCGGTCGTCCGGAATGTACGGTCGGCGAGGGAGACGTCTCGATGGCGGATGCGACGGACCTGCTCGACACGGGCGAACGGCTCGGGCCCGACGAGCTGCGGGCGCTTCAGCTGGAGCGGCTGCGCGCCTCCCTGCGGCACGCCTACGAGCACGTGCCGTTCTACCGGGAGTCCTTCGACAAGGCCGGCGTCCATCCGGAGGACTGCCGCTCGCTCGCGGACCTCGCCCTCTTCCCGTTCACGACCAAGGCCGATCTGAGGGAGCACTACCCGTACGGCATGTTCGCGGTGCCCCGGGAGCAGATCCGCCGACTGCACGCCTCCAGCGGCACCACGGGGCTGCCCACGGTGGTCGGCTATACGGACAACGACCTGTCCATGTGGGCCGACATGGTGGCGCGCTCACTGCGGGCAGCCGGCGCGCGACCCGGTGACATCGTCCATGTGGCCTACGGCTATGGGCTGTTCACCGGTGGTCTGGGCGCCCACTATGGTGCCGAGCGCCTGGGCTGTACGGTCGTCCCGGCCTCCGGCGGCATGACGGCGCGGCAGGTGCAGCTGATCCGGGATCTGAAGCCGACCGTGATCATGGTAACCCCCTCCTACATGCTCACGCTGCTGGACGAGTTCGAACGGCAGGGTGTGGATCCGCGCTCCACCTCGCTGCGGGTCGGCGTCTTCGGGGCCGAGCCGTGGACCGAGCAGATGCGGCGCGAGATCGAGGAGCGGTTCGCGATCGACGCCGTCGACATCTACGGGCTGTCCGAGGTGATCGGCCCCGGTGTGGCACAGGAGTGCGTGGAGACCAAGGACGGGCTGACCGTGTGGGAGGACCACTTCTATCCGGAGGTGGTCGACCCGATCACGGGCGAGGTGCTGCCGGATGGCGAGCAGGGCGAGTTGGTGTTCACCTCGCTGACCAAGGAGGCCATGCCGGTCGTCCGCTACCGGACCCGGGATCTGACCCGGCTGCTGCCCGGTACGGCCCGGGTGTTCCGGCGGATGGAGAAGGTCACCGGGCGCAGCGACGACATGGTGATCCTGCGCGGGGTGAACCTGTTCCCGACCCAGATCGAGGAGATCGTGCTCCGCACGGCCGGCGTGGCGCCCCACTTCCAGCTCCGGCTGACCCGGGAGGGCCGCCTGGACCGGCTGACCGTCCGGGCCGAGGCCCGCCCGGACGCACCCCCCGAGGCACGGGAGGCGGCGGCCCGGTCCATCGTCGCCGCCGTGAAGGACGGCATCGGAGTCTCCGTCGACGTGGAGATCGTGGAGCCGGAGTCGCTGGAGCGGTCGGTGGGCAAGATCCGCCGGATCGTGGACCTGCGGTCGCGGGACGCGGGGTAGCGCGGGGGCGGTCGTATCGACGTACCTCGAAACATCGTCGGCCTATACTCCGGAGCCATGACGGACACCGCCCCCACCCCGGACCCGGACCTGGTCAACGCGCTGCGGGCGCTGTCCAACCCGATGCGGCTGCAGATGCTGCGCTGGCTGCGTGAGCCCGAGCGGCACTTCCCGATGGAGAAGGCCATCGCCGACCCGGCCGAGGTGGGTGTGTGCGTGAGCCACATCCAGGCGAAGGCGGGGCTGGCCCAGTCCACGGTGTCGGCCTATATGGCCGAACTCCAGCGCGCGGGTCTGGTCCGGGCCACCCGGGTGGGCAAGTGGACCCACTACAAGCGGGACGAGCAGCGCATAGCCGACCTCGTCACGGAGCTGGGCCAGACCCTCTAGTCGACCAGGAAGCGCAGGTGAGGGCACCGGCCCTTGCGCTTCATATCGAGAATCTGCGATATTCCGATTCATCGATCGCATCGGGACGACGTGGGAGAGAGACACGATGGCGGGGAAGAACGGCCTGGATCTCGGCACGTTCGGGATCTACACCTTCGACTTCGAGCACCAGCCGGCCGCGCGGATCCGGGATTCGGTGCAGGGGCTGGAGGACCTGGGCTGGCGGGCGCTGTGGATTCCGGAGGGGCTCGGCCGGGACGCGTTCACCCACGCCGGCTATCTGCTCGCCTCCACCCGGCGGCTGACCGTGGTCAACGGCATCGCCCAGATCTGGTCCCGGGAGGCCCGCTGGACGTACGGCTCGGCACTGCTGCTCGCGGACGCCTACCCGGGCCGGCACGTGCTCGGTCTGGGCTTCGGCGGTCGCCCCAGGCCGGGGGTCAAGCCGCTCGGCGCCATGGCCGGCTATCTCGACGAACTGGACGCGCTGGGCACGGCGCAGATCACCAACCCGCGTCCCGCCACCCCGCTGCGGCGACTGCTGGCCGCGTACGGCCCGAAGATGCTGGAACTGGCCCGCGACCGCGCCGACGGGGCCCAGACCTACCACGTGAACGTGGCCCACACGGCGCAGGCCCGGGAGATCCTCGGCCCGGGCGCCTTCCTGGCCGTCGAGCACGCCGTCCTGTTCGAGACCGAGCCGGACCGGGCCCGCGCCGTCGCCCGCGAGCATCTGCGCGGCTACCTCGAAACCCCGTACAACATCGCCAAGTTCCGCCGCCTCGGCTACACCGACGAGGACCTCTCGGCCGGCGGCAGCGACCGCTTCGTGGATGACCTGGTGTTCTGGGGCGACCCGGAGACGGTCGTACGGAAGCTGACCGGCCATGTGACGGCGGGCGCCGACCACGTCGCCGTACAGGTGATCGGCGTCGAGCCGGGCGGATCGGCGCTGCCGCACTGGCGGTTGCTGGCCGACGCGCTGCTGCCGGCCAAGGCCTAGGCCAGTACAACTCCGCGTGAAAGACTGGCCGGCATGGACTGGCGGTCCGAGCACCCGGAACTCCGGGCTTTCCTGGAATCACTGCACCGCGGCGAACTGCTGTCCGGCACCGTCGCGGCGATCGAGCGGTTCGGTGTGTTCGTGGCCCTGGACGACGGCCCCGCACACCCCGACTTCCCCGGCGTCGGCTTCATCACGATCCCCGAGCTGTCCTGGACACCCTTCGCGACGGCGTCCGACGTCGTGCGGGTCGGGCAGCGCGTCACCTGTGAGTTCCTGCAGTTCGACACCAGGAACCTGGAGGCCAGGCTGTCCTTGCGAGCGACCCGGCCGGATCCCTTCCAGGAGTTCGCGGACGGCGTCGCGGTGGGACAGAGACTGCGCGGGCCGGTCACCAAGCTGGTTCCGTTCGGCGTCTTCGTGCGGGTCGCCGACGGCATCGAGGGACTGGTCCACCTGGAAGAGCTCTCTTCGCCGCCGGCGCAGGCGCCCTCGGAGGTCGTCCAGGTGGGCGACGAGATCACGGTCGTCGTCACCGCCCTCGACCGGGAGCGACGCCGCCTGTCGCTGTCCCGGCGCCGGGTTGGCTAGCCGCTGAAGCGGTCCCGCAGTTCGCGTTTGAGGATCTTGCCGCTGGCGTTGCGGGGCAACTCGTCCACGAACAGGACCCGTTTGGGCGCCTTGAAGGGTGCGAGTTTCTCCTTCACGTGCGTGATGAGCTGATCCTCCGTCACCTCGCCGCGTGGGACGACGACTGCCGTGACGGCCTCGATCCAGTGGTCGTCGGGCAGGCCGATCACGGCGGTCTCGGCGACGGCCTCGTGAGTGTACAGAGCGTCCTCGACCTGACGTGAAGCCACCAGTACGCCACCGGAGTTGATGACGTCCTTCACGCGGTCCACGATCGTAAAGTAGCCGTCGGCGTCGCGGACCGCGAGATCACCAGAGTGGAACCAGCCGTCCCGGAAGGCCTCGGCGGTCTCCTCGGGCCTGTCCCAGTAGCCCTCGCACAACTGCGGTGAGCGGTAGACGATTTCACCCGGAGAGCCGTCGGGTACGTCCCCGCCCTGGTCGTCCACGACCCGCGCGTCCACGAAGAGCACGGTACGGCCGCAGGAGTCCAGCCGGCCCTCGTGCTCGTCGGGTGCCAGCACCGTGGCGAGCGGGCCGATCTCGCTCTGGCCGAAGCAGTTGTAGAACGCGAGCTTCGGCAGGCGTGCGCGGAGGCGCTCCAGGACCGGGACGGGCATGATCGAGGCGCCGTAGTACGCCTTGCGCAGGCCCTCGAGGTCGCGGGTGGCGAAGTCGGGCCGGCCCGCCAGGCCGATCCACACCGTGGGCGGTGCGAACAGGCTGTCCACACGGCCCGCTTCGATCAGGTCGAAGAGACGGTCCCCGTCGGGTGCGTCGAGGATGATGTTCGTCGCGCCGATCGCCAGGTAAGGCAGCAGGAACACGTGCATCTGCGCCGAGTGGTAGAGGGGCAGGGCGTGCACCGGGCGGTCGCCCGCGCTCAGGTCGAGAGCCGTGATGGCGCTCAAGTACTCGTGGACCAGGGCCCGGTGAGTCATCATCGCGCCCTTGGGCAGGGCCGTCGTACCGGACGTGTACAGCAGCTGCACCAGGTCCTCGGTGCGCGGTTCCGGGCCGTCGTACGGCGCTGCCTCCGCCTGGCGGGCCAGCAGGGAGTCCTCCGCGTCCCTGAGTGGCAACACCCTTGCCCCGCCCGGAAGTCGGGCGGCCAGGTCCGGGTCGGCGACGACGAGGCTGCTGCCGGACTGGGTGACGAGATACGCCAGGTCGTCACCGGTGAGGTTCTGGTTCACCGGCACATGGACCAGGCCCGCCCGGGCGCAGGCGAGGAAGGCGATCAGATAGGCGTCGGAGTTGTGGCCGTAGGCGGCGACCCGGTCACCGCGCGTGAGCCTTTCGGCGAGCAGCACCGAGGCCGAGCGGGAGACGGCGGCGTCGAGTTCCTCGTACGTCCACCGGCGCTCGCCGTACTCCACCGCGACCCGCGCCGGGGTGCGCCGGGCGCTGCGCCGCAGCACCCCGTCAACCGTGCTGCCGTGTCCCTGCGTCATGACTCATGATCCTCGGTCCGTCACCAGGGCAGGTCAAGCACCGGGGAGAGTCGCATCCCCCGGTGGGCTCAACCGCTCCTTGTCTCAACGGTGTTGGGAGGCGCCATTGCGAAGCCACCTGAGACGGCTGGCCGCCGCGGCCGGCTACGCGGACCTCGGCTTCGACACCGGCTGTGTGTGGCCCTCCCAGTACGGGTCGCGCAGCCGACGCTTGTAGAGCTTGCCGTTGGGGTCGCGGGGCATCTCGGCGGTGAAGTCGACGCTCTTGGGCCGTTTGTAGCCCGCGAGTTGCTGGGCGCAGTGGTCGAGGAGGGCGGCTGCGAGCGCCGGGCCGGGCTCGTGGCCGGGGGCCGGTTCGACCACGGCCTTGACCTCCTCGCCCCAGTCGTCGTGCGGGATCCCGAAGGCGGCGGCGTCGGCGACGGCCGGGTGGGAGAGGAGCACGGACTCGATCTCGGCCGGGTAGATGTTGACCCCACCGGAGATGATCATGTCGATCTTGCGGTCGCGGAGAAAGAGGTAGCCGTCCTCGTCGAGCACGCCGAGGTCACCGACGGTGAAGAAGTCTCCGATGCGGTTCTTGCGGGTCTTCGCCTCGTCCTTGTGGTACGAGAAACCGCCGGTGCTCATCTTCATGTAGACCGTGCCGAGTTGGCCCGGCGGCAGCCGGTTGCCGTCGTCGTCGAAGACCGCGAGTTCGCTGATCGGCCAGGCCCTGCCGACCGTGCCGGGCTTCTTCAGCCAGTCCTCGGCGGTGGCGAAGGCCCCACCGCCCTCGCTGGCCGCGTAGTACTCCTCCACACAGTGCCCCCACCAGTCGATCATGGCCCGCTTCACGTGGTCCGGGCACGGGGCGGCGCCGTGGATGGCGTGCCGCATCGACGAGACGTCGTAGCGTGCCTTCACCTCGTCCGGGAGGGCCAGCAGACGGTGGAACTGGGTCGGGACCATATGGGTGTGCGTGCACCAATGGGTGTCGATGCGGCGGAGCATCTCCTCCGGGGTCCACTTGTCCATCAGGACCAGTCGGTGGCCGATGTGCAGGGACGCGCCCGCGAACTGCAGGACGGCCGTGTGGTAGAGCGGTGAGCAGACCAGGTGGACGTTGTCGTCGAACGGCTTGATGCCGAAGATGCCGAGGAATCCGCCGAGGTAGGCCTCCTCGGGGGTCTTGCCGGGCAGCGGGCGGCGGATGCCGCGCGGGCGGCCGGTCGTACCGGAGGTGTAGTTCATGACCCAGCCGAGTTCGCGGCCGGTGGGGGCCGACTCCGGTTGTCCGTCGAGGAGCCTCGCGTACGGCTGGAAGCCGTCCAACTCGCCGACCGCGTACCGGTGGGTGGCGGGCAGTCCGGCCTCGTCGGCGGCGGCGCGGGCGGCGGCGCCGAACCGCTCGTGGGCGATGAGCACCTTGGCGCCGGAGTCGGCGACGATCCAGGCGATCTCGGGACCGACGAGGTGGTGGTTGACCGGGACCAGATACAGACCGGCCTGGGTGGCGGCCAGGTAGGCGGTGAAGAACTCGACGCCGTTGGGCAGGACGACGGCGAAGGAGTCGCCGCGTTCGAGGCCGGCCGCGCGCAGCCCGTGGACGAGCCGGTTGGCGGCGGCGTGCAGGCGTCCGGCGGTCCACTCCTCGCCGTCGGGAGCGATGAGGACGGTGTGGTCGGGGTGCTGAGCGGCCTGCGCCCAGAAACCGGCGGGAGGCGTGTTCCCCTGGGCGCTCACGACTGGCCGCTCCTTTTGGCGATGCGGTTGACGCGGTCCACGGCCCGCTCGAAGCCGCGGGTGAGGTCGTCGAAGACGGCCTGGACGCTGCGTTCGCTGGTCATCCGGCCGACGATCTGGCCGACGGGGGTGCCGAGCAGTGGTTCGACCTCGTACTTCTGGATCCGGGAGACGGCCTCGGCCACCAGCAGTCCCTGCAGCGGCATGGGCAGGGTGCCGGGGCCGGCCGGGTCGTCCCAGGCATCGGTCCACTCGGTACGGAGCTGGCGTGCGGGCTTGCCGGTCAGGGCGCGGGAGCGGACGGTGTCCCCGGACCCGGCGGCGAGCAGCTTGCGGGTCAGGGCGGCCGAGTGCAGATCGGCCTCTGTGGTGGTGAGCCATATGGAGCCCAGCCACACACCTTGTGCGCCGAGTGTGAGGGCGGCGGCCACCTGCTGTCCGCTGCCGATGCCACCGGCGGCCAGGACGGGCAGCGGGTCGACGGCGTCCACGATCTCGGGGGTGAGCACCATCGTGGCGATCTCCCCGGTGTGGCCGCCGGCCTCGTAGCCCTGGGCGACGACGATGTCGATGCCCGCCTCCTGGTGCTTGCGGGCGTGCCGGGCGCTGCCGGCGAGCGCGGCGACCAGCACGTCCCGGTCGTGGGCGCGGGCGACGACGTCGGCGGGCGGCGAGCCGAGGGCGTTGGCGAGCAGTTTGATCGGGTAGTCGAAGGCGACGTCGAGCTGGGTGCGGGCGACCTGCTCCATCCATCCGGTGATGCGCCACCCGGAGGCCTCGCCCTCGGCCAGTTCCGGCACCCCGTGCTTGGCGAGGGTGTCCCGCACGTACTGCCGGTGTCCCTCGGGGATCATCGCCTCGACGTCCGCCTCGGTCACGCCCTCGACCTTCTTGGCGGGCATCACCACGTCCAGGCCGTACGGGCGGTCGCCGACGTGTGCATCGATCCAGTCGAGGTCGCGTTTGAGGTCGTCGGGGGCGGTGTAGCGGACCGCGCCGAGCACGCCGAAGCCGCCGGCCCGGCTGATGGCCGCGGCGACGGCAGGGAACGGCGTGAAGCCGAAGACGGCGTGCTCGACTCCCAGTGTCTTGCTCAGCTCCGTCTGCATGGGCGCAGGATGCCGCAGCGGGCCGGACGACGGAAGAGCTTTTCTGACGTCTCGTCAGATTATTTGGGCGGCAACGGTGTTACGCCCCGGCCTCCAGCACCGCCATCGCCGCGTTGTGCCCCGGCACCCCGCTCACCCCTCCGCCGCGCACCGCGCCCGCGCCGCACAGCAGGACGTTCGCGTGCCGGGTCTCGACTCCCCAACGGCCCGTGCCCTCCTGGGCGTACGGCCAGGACAGGGCGCGGTGGAAGATGTTGCCGCCGGGCAGCCTGAGGTCGCGTTCGAGATCGAGCGGGGTCTTCGCCTCGATGCAGGGGCGGCCGTCGGCGTCGGTGGCCAGGCAGTCGCCGAGGGGTTCGGCGAGGTGGGTGTCGAGCTGGGCGAGGGTGGACTTCAGCAGGTCCTCGCGTACGGCGTCGTTGTCCCGGTCGAAGAGCCGGGCAGGGGCGTGCAGGCCGAACAGGGTGAGCGTCTGGTAGCCGCGCTCGGCGAGTTCGGGGCCGAGGATCGAGGGATCGGTCAGCGAGTGGCAGTAGATCTCCGAGGGCGGCACGGCGGGCAGTTCACCGGCGGCGGCCTGGGCGTGAGCGGTGGCGAGCTGCCGGTAGCCCTCGGCGATGTGAAAGGTGCCGGCGAAGGCCTCGCGGGGGTCGACGTCCGGGTCGCGCAGCCTCGGCAGCCGGGTGAGCAGCATGTTGACCTTGAGCTGGGCGCCCTCGGCGGGCTCGGGTGCCGAGTCCCCGGTGAGGACGGCCAGTTCCTGCGGGGAGGCGTTCACCAGGACGTGCCGGGCGGCGGCGACGCCCTCGCCGTCGGCCGTGCGGTAGGTGACCTCGGCGCGGTCGCCGTCGGTGGCGATCCGGACCGCCTCGTGACCGGTACGCAGCTCGGCGCCCGCCGCACGGGCCGCGGCGGCCAGCGCGTCGGTGAGGGCGCCCATGCCGCCGACGGGCACGTCCCAGGCGCCGGTGCCGCCGCCGATGACGTGGTAGAGGAAGCAGCGGTTCTGCACGAGGGAGGGGTCGTGGGCGTCGGCGAAGGTACCGATCAGGGCGTCGGTGAGGACCACGCCCCGCACCAGGTCGTCGGCGAAGTCCCGCTCGACGGCGACGCCGATCGGCTCCTCGAACAGGGCGCGCCAGGCGGTATCGTCGTCGATACGGCGGCGCAGATCGTCCCGGCTGGGCAGGGGCTCGGTGAGGGTCGGGAAGACCCGTTCGGCGACGCGGGCGGTCATGCCGTAGAAGCGCTGCCAGGCCGTGTACTCGTGTTCGCCGCCGGTCAGCCGGGCGAAGTTCTCCCGGGTGCGCCGCTCGTCGCCGCCGACGAGGAGTCCGGTGGGCCGGCCGTCGCGTTCGGCGGGGGTGTACGAGGAGATGGTGCGGGCGCGGACCCGGAAGTCGAGTCCGAGCTCGCGCACGATCTTCTGCGGCAGCAGGCTGACCAGGTAGGAGTAGCGCGACAGCCGGGCGTCGACGCCGGCGAAGGCACGGGTGGAGACGGCGGCGCCGCCGGTGTGGTCGAGCCGTTCCAGCACGAGGACGGAGCGGCCGGCCCGGGCCAGGTAGGCGGCGGCGACCAGGCCGTTGTGTCCGCCGCCGACGATGACGGCGTCGTAGGTGCGGGTTCCCTCGGTGACAGCCATGGTCCTTCGTAACACGTGTTGATCCACGGCGGCCAGAGGAGCGCCCCGGCCATGTCGGCTCCCGAGCCGGAGGTGGGCCCCGGCGGTGCTCAGGCGCCGCCGGGCGCGAGCCGCTGGCGGACCACCGCGACCCGGCGGTACAGCTCGCCGGCCTCGGTGCCCCGGCCGAGCCGCTCCAGGCAGTGGGCCTCGTCGTTGCGGCTGGCGAGGGTGTCGGGGTGGTCCGGGCCGAGGATCCGCTCGCGGGCGGCGGCGACCCGGCGGTACTCGGCGAGGGCGTCCTCCCAGCGGCCCAGCCAGCCCAGGGCCACGGCGACCTCGCGGTGGCTGACGAGCGTGTCGGGGTGGGCGGGACCCAGGGCCTGCTCGCGCAGCAGGCACACGTCGCGGGACTCGGCCAGGACCTCCTCCCAGCGGCCGAGCCGACCGAGGTTGACCCCGAGGCCGTGCCGGGCGCGCAGGGTGTCGGGATGGCCGGGGCCCAGGACGCGGGTGCGGTCCTCGATCAGCTCACGGTACAGGCGCAGGGCGTCCGCGCTGCGGCCCAGCCGGCCGAGGCTGAGCGCGGTCTCGTAGCGGGCGGCCAGCGTGTCGGGATGGTCCGGGCCGAGCACGCGCGCCCGGGCCACGGCGACCTCGCGGTACAGCCGCAGGGCCTCCTCCCAGCGCCCCAATTGACCCTGCGCATAGGCGACTTCGCAGCGTGAGACCAGGGTGTCCGGATGGTCGGGGCCGAGCACCCGCGCCCTCGCCTCGGCGACGTCGAGGGCGGCGCGGAGCGCGTCGGCCGGCCGGCCGAGCCGGCCCAGGGTGCAGGCGAGGTTGTGCCGGCAGCGCAGGGTGTCCGGGTGGTCGGGGCCCATGGCCCGCACCCGGGCGGCGAGTACCGCGCTGTACACCTGGTGGGCGTCGAAGTGGCGGCCCAGCCGGCCGAGCGCGTAGGCGGTCTCCTGGCGGGCGGCGAGCGTGTCGGGATGGTCGGCGCCGAGCACCCTCGCTCTCGCCTCGGCGATGTCCGTGTAGGCGTCGAGCGCCTCGGCCACGCGGCCGGTGCGCAGGAGGGTAAAGGCGGCCTCGTAGCGGGCGGCCAGGATGTCGGGGAGGTCGGGGCCGAGACGCTCCGCTGGGAGGGCCGGGACGGGCCGTCGGCTGTCTGCGGGTGCGTTGTGGCTGGTCGCGCCCCGCGGCGGAGCCGCCGATGGATGCAGCCCCGCGCCCCTTTGGGGCGCGACCCAGCGGCCCGACAAGACCGCCCCGGGGTCCGGTGGCAGCGCGCCGAGTCCGCCGCCGAGCGCCTTGTGGCCCGTGGTGATGCCGTGGGTCCAGGACGGCAGTCGGCCGCCGTCCCCCATGCCTGGCCCAACGGCCGCGGCCGGAACCGCCGTTGCTCGTCCGGCCCGTAGCCGTCGGACCAACTCCCCGCCGTCGTACGGCCGTTCCTCGGGCCGTTTGGCCAGCAGGGCGAGGATGATCTCCTCCAGGTAGCCGGGGACTTCCGGGCGCAGTTCGCGCAGCGGGCGAGGTGGGGTGTCGCGGTGGCCGATGAGGATCGCCCAGGCGTCCTCCAGGTCGAACGGTGGTGCACCGGTGGCGATTTCGTAGAGCACGCAGCCCAGCGAGTACAGGTCGCTGCGCCGGTCCACCTCACCGCCGCCGATCTGTTCCGGTGACATGTAGTGCGGGGTGCCGAGGGCGACGCCGGTGCCGGTCAGCCGGGCGGTGAAGCCGATGTCGTGGCCGAGGCGGGCGATGCCGAAGTCGCAGATCTTCACGGTGCCGTCGGTCAGCCGCACGATGTTGGCCGGTTTCAAGTCCCGATGGACGATGCCGTGTTGATGGGTGTAGGCGAGGGCGGCGGCGACCTGGGCGGCGATGTCCGCCACGTCGTCCACGGGCAGCGGATGGCCCTTGTTGTCCTGCAGCAGCCGGCTCAGATCGCGGCCGTCCAGCAGTTCCATCACCAGGTACGGCACGCCGTCGGACTCGCCGAAGTCGTGGACGACGGTCACCCCGCGGTGCGAGAGGGACGCGGCCACCCGGGCCTCGCGGCGGAACCGCTCCCGCAGCACACGGGCGAGGGCCGGATCGTGGTACGGGCCGAGCGGCTTGAGGCACTTCACCGCGACCTGCCGGCCCAGGGACTCGTCCCGGGCCCGCCACACCTCGCCCATTCCGCCGCGCCCGAGCAGCTCGAGCAGCCGGTACCGGCCCTGAATCAGCCTGTTCTCCCCCATAGCGATCCGCCGCCCCCGTCGCCGTCCGCCCCGCCCCACCCCTGGAAGGCCCGCCCCGGACCGTGCCCGGACGCACCGCGCCGGCCCGATCGGCGCCGCACCCCCCTGCTCGTCCAGTATGACGACCTATCGTCCGAGTTTGTACGGTGCCGGACGTGCGTCCGGGCCGAGCCTCGCCATCGCGCGCAGGATGTGTTTGGGCGGCAGTTGCCAGCGCACACGTGCCGGAACACCACGCAGGAGCCTGCCCGTGGCCCGCAGCCGACGGGTGACGACGGCGGGTGCGGGGGCCGGTCTGCCGTACAGCTCATGGGCGTACGTCGGCAGGGCGGCGTACGCCAGCTGAGCCACGCGCCGCCACAGCAGCTCGCGCACCGGTACGAGGAGGGGATGCGTCGGCGGACGGAGCAGGAAGTCGTCCACCACGCGTGCCTCGGGTCCCGCGACCAGTTCCGGCCGCACCTTCTCGAAGTACGCGGCGAGTTCGGCCCGGCTCGCCGGGACGGTCGCCGGAGCGAGGCCCACCAGGCGTGCGCTGACCCGGTGTTCGGCTATGTAGCGGTCGGCGTGGGCGTCGGTGAGGGGGAAGCCGGAGCGACGCAACACGTCTAGATAGGAGTCGATCTCCGCGCAGTGCACCCACAGCAGCAGCGCGGGTTCGTCCACGCCGTAGCGCTCGGCGGTGTCCGGGTCGGTCGCCGTCAGCATGCTGTGGATCTTGCGGACGCGGGCGCCGGCCCGTTCGGCGGCCTCGGTGGTGCCGTAGGTCGTCGTACCGACGAAGTTGGCGGTGCGCATCAGCCGGCCCCAGGCGTCCCGCCGGAAGTCGGAGTTCTGGATCACGCCCCGCACCGCGCGCGGGTGCAGGGCCTGGAGGTACAGCGCGCGGACGCCGGCGACCCACATCATGGGGTCGCCGTGCATCTGCCAGGTCACGGAGTTCGGTGTGAAGAGCCCGGGGTCGCCCATGCCCGCAGTGTGACCGGGCTCGCCAGTTGGCACCAGGCCACGTTCACGACCTGCACTGATGCCAAGTAGCTTCAGCGGCCGGGGCCGCGGAATCAGCGAGATAGTTGGCACTTTGGTACAGCGCAGGTCATGAGGCGTGTGTCGCCATAGCGGGGTCGGAGATCTTCGGCGAAGTCTTGACATGAACGCGACAACCGCACGCCGTGTTCCTGCGAGACGAGAAGCTGCGCTGGACGGCAAGCCGTACCGCTCGCGCCAGTATGCGTCGGTCAGTCCATGACGGCGGGGAGCAACACCTCCCGCTCCCGCTTGAGCCACCCGTCGAGCTGCCGCGAAACGGCTGGGGACAGCCGCCCATCGGCAGTCGCGTCATCGAGGCCCGGCCTGAAGCGGTATGCCTCTTGGATCGCCCCTACGGATTCAGCCGCGGTCGCTTGGACGACACGGTCCTCGGGGACGGTCCCGTTCAGGTCTGCCTTCGTCCTCAGCGCAGCCGCGTACACCCTCTCCTCCGCCGTCACCTCTGCGGCACTTCACGGCGCCTTCAACGTTCGCCAGCTCTCCTGCCGCTCTAGGGGCCCCCACTGGCAGTCCCGTCCCGCTGCTCCCTCTCGTCCGAAGCGGAAACATCCTGGTGCCCGGTCAGCAACTCCAGAAGGGCGGCGTCCGCCTTCTGCCGGTCCTCTTTCGTCAGCACAAGAGGCGCATTGCTGTAGACGGTGTACCGCTCCGGATCGATGATGTTCGCGCCCCTCAGTGTGAAGGTCAAAAGCGGGCGCCACCCCTTGCGGTGGCCGACTCTTACCTGAATCTGGACCTTGTAATCACGGGGCTCGGCAACAAATCCCGCAAACGGAGCCTCGAACTCGATGAAGATTTGCTCTGCAGCTCTGCCTGCCACGGCGAATCCGGCTGGCAGCTTCGACTCCTCGTCAAGGCCGGGCTTCAGACGGGATGGTGAGGAGACCCACAGGAGCGGCAGATGAGAGGCAGGCTCATCTGGGAAGGCCACCCGGAGATCTTGCCACCCTCGGCATGCGGCACGCCTTCGACGCCGACCACATCGCGGCGATCGACAACACCACCCGGAAACTGATGGAGGAGGGCCGACGTCCCCTGTCGGTCGGCTTCTGGTTCTCCCTGGGGCACTCCAGCATCGTGTTCTTCCTGGCGCTCCTGCTCTCCCTGGGCATCAAAGCCCTCGCGGGACCGGTACGGGACGACAAATCCGAACTGCACCACGTCACCCAGGTGATCGGTACGACCGTCTCCGGGACGTTCCTCTACATCATCGCCATCATCAACAGCGTCGTTCTGGCGGGTATTTGGGCAGTCTTCCGGCAGATGCGCTCGGGCCACTTCGACGAGGCCGCTCTGGAGCAGCAGCTCAACCATCGTGGCCTCATGAACCGCCTGCTGGGACGAGTGATGAAGTCGATCACCAAGCCTTGGCAGATGTATCCGCTCGGCCTTCTGTTCGGTCTCGGCTTCGATACCGCCACCGAGGTCGCCCTGCTGGCGCTGGCAGGCTCTGGAGCGGCGTCCGGGCTGCCCTGGTACGCCATTCTCTGCCTGCCGGTACTCTTCGCGGCCGGCATGAGTCTGCTGGACACCATCGATGGTTGTTTCATGAACTTCGCCTACGGCTGGGCCTTTTCCAAGCCAGTCCGCAAGGTCTACTACAACCTCGTCATCACGGGCCTGTCCGTCGCCGTCGCGCTGGTCATCGGCACTGCCGAGCTGCTGGGCCTGCTCGCCGACAAGGCCGGCCTGCACGGCGCGTTCTGGGCCTGGGTCGGTGGCCTGGACCTCAACATCATCGGCTTCGTCATCGTGGGCCTCTTCTTCGCCACGTGGGGTATTGCGCTGGCCGTGTGGAAGTTCGGGCGGATCGAGGAGAAGTGGACCGCTGGGCTGCGGCCGGCCGAGCAGCAGGCCGACTGACAGCGGTAGTGCCCCTCCCCCATCGCCCGCCCGTGCCGCTCCTGGCGGCACGGGCGGGCGCAGCTGCAACGGTGCTGGGGACCCACCCGGTCGTCAGGCCCAGGCGACGGCGTCCTCAACGGGGACGCGGGGCAGCCTCGGGAACCACGGGTCGGCACCGGGATGACCGATGTTGACCACCAGATGTGAACGCCAGCTGGTACCCGTGAAGAACTCATCGTCCACGCCGGCCCTGTCGAAGCCCGCCATGGGGCCGGCGGCGAGGCCCGCCGCGCGCACCGCGAGCAGGAAGACCCCTGTCTGCAGTGCGGAGTTGTAGCCCGCGATGCTTTCGCGCTTTTCGGTCTGGTCGGCGAACGCCGCTCGCAGCATCTCGCCGCGGGCCGGGAACACGGTCGGCATCTGGTCGTGGAAGTCGACGTCGTACGCGAGGATCGCCACGGCCGGCGCACTGAGGGTCTTGGCCCTGTTGCCCTCGTCGAGATGCCGGACCAGTCGCTCCCTGCCCTCACGGGTGCGCACGAAGAGGACACGCAGAGGCTGGCCGTTGGCTGCGCTCGGCGACCAGCGGGCGAGCTCCCAGATCGTGGCGAGTTCGTCGTCGGTAACAGCCGTGGTGGCGAAGGTGTTCGCAGTGCGGGCTTCGGTGAAGAGGATCTTTCGCCCGGCTTCGTCAAGTACATCGAGGGGCTGCTGTTCGCGGTCGGTGGTGCTCACGGTTTCTCTCTTGCTTCGGTGTGGGGATGGTGTGGTGTCGGGGCAGGGTCTCCGCTCCGACGGTCATGTGTGGTCTGTCGACCGCTTGTTCCGCTCCGCGCCCAACCGGGCGAAGTAGGCGATCAGTTCGGGATTGTCGACGGCTCCGGGGTTGAGGACCTGCTCGGCGGCGGCGCCCTGGAGGAGCCGCTTGACGGGAACCTCGAGCTTCTTGCCGGTTTTCGTGTGAGGCAGGGCCGGTACGGCGAGGATCTCGTCGGGGACGTGTCGGGGTGAGGCGCCGGCGCGGATCGCGTCGCGGATCCGGTCGCGCAGCCCGTCGTCCAGGACGGTCCCTTCGGTGAGGACCACGAAGAGCGGCATCCAGTAGCCGCCATCGGGTTCCTCCGCGCCGATGACGAGGGCCTCGGTGATCTCGGGTAGGCGTTCGACGATGTCGTGGATGTCCGCGCTGCCCAGGCGTACGCCGTTGCGGTTGAGGGTGGCATCGGAGCGGCCGTGGACGATGACCGAGCCGTGGGAGGTGTGGGTGATCCAGTCCCCGTGCCGCCACACGCCCGGGTAGGCGCCGAAGTAGGCGTCGCGGTAGCGGCTGCCGTCAGGATCGTTCCAGAAGTACAACGGCATCGACGGCATGGGCCGGGTGACGACCAGTTCGCCGACCAGGTCGCGAACCGGCGTGCCCTCGGAGTCGTAGGCGGCCAGTGCCACGCCCAAGTTGGGGGCGGACAACTCCCCCTTCCAGACGGGGGTGGTGGGGGCGCTGCCGGCGAAGCCGGAGACGACGTCCGTGCCGCCGCTGGTGGAGGCCAGTTGGATGCCTGCGCCGACGTGGTCGCGGACCCACGGGTAGGTGGATGCGGGCAGGGCGGAGCCCGTGCATCCGATGACACGGACGGCGGACAGGTCGTGCGCGGAGGGTTCGATGCCCAGTTTGGTCATGGCCAGCAGGTACTGGGGGCTGGTGCCGAAGACGGTGACCCGGTGGCGGGCCGCCAGCTCCCACAGGATGTCCGGGCGGGCCTGCGGCGCGGGGCTGCCGTCGTAGGTGCAGGTGGTGGCGCCGGTCAGCAGGGTGGAGACGACCAGGTTCCACATCATCCAGTGGGTGGTGGTGTACCACAGCAGTCGGTCTCCGACGCCCAGGTCGCTGTGCAGGCCGAGAGTCTTGAGGTGCTCCAGCAGGACGCCGCCGTGCCCGTGGACGATGCCTTTGGGCAGGCCGGTGGTGCCGGAGGAGAACACGACCCACAGCGGGTGGTCGAACGGCACCGGGGTGATGGCGAGGTACTCGACGCGGCTGACCGCTTCCGCCCAGGGAATCACCAGCCCCGAGGGGCCCGCCTCGGGCCAGGCGAGGCCCATGTGGTCCACCAACACCGTGCCCTTCAGCGTCGGCAGGGCGGCTGCCAGCTCGAGCGAGGCGGTACGGCGGTCGTGCGTGGTCCCGTTGAAGAGGTAGCCGTCCGCGGTGATGAGCACCGTGGGTTCGAGCTGGGCGAAGCGGTCGGCGGCGGCCTTGGGCGCGTAGTCCTGGCCGCACACCGACCACACCGCGCCCAGGCTGGCCGTGGCGAGGAAGGCGATGATGGCGTGGGGCGTGTTGGGCAGGTAGCCCACTACCCGGTCGCCCTGTCCGACGCCCAGGTCGCGCAGGGTGGCGGCGACCGAGGCGACCTGGGCGCGGAGCTGCCGGCCCGTGATCTCGTAGCCGGCTCCGGTCTCGTCCAGCGCGGTGATCGCGGGCGCGTCCGGGTGCAGGTTGCGCACCGCGTGGTGGGCGTAGTTGAGAGTGGCGCCCGGGAACCAGCGTGCGCCGGGCATGGTTTCCTCGGCCAGCACGTTTTCGTACGGAGTCGTGGCGTCGATGTCGAAGTACTGCCACACCGCCTCCCAGAACCCTTCGAGGTCGGTGACGGACCAGCGGTGCAGAGCCTCGTAGTCGGTGGGTTCGTCAACTCCTTCGGCGCCCTGGTGACGTGCGGCCCACCGGGCGAAGTCCGCGATGCGGCTGCGGGCGGCCGCCTTCGGGTCGGGAGTGAAGAAGGGGGCCGGGTACGGCGTGGGGTGCGGGGTGGTCATGGTGTGCTGCTCCTCGGCAGGGGAACGGCCCGGGCATCAGGCGTACGGCGGCCCGTGTGCAGCAGGGGTGCCCAGGCGGCGGTGCCCGTGAAGTCGCCGGTGCCGGCGGGGACGGTGTCCATCACGACACGGTCGGGACGCAGCAGGACGGCGTCCGAGCGGCCGCCTGCCAGCCAGGCGCCCAAGGTGCCGTCGTCGTCGAGGTCGTCGACGTGGATCGGGGGTGCGCCCAGGGCTGTGGCCACGGCCGTCATCCCCGCTGTGGGCGGCACGGCGGTCAGGACGGCGAAGGAGTTGCCGAGGACGTCATCGAGGCGGACCGGCCCGCCGTCGTGGCGTACCCAGGGCTGCGGGCAGAAGGTTCCAGCCAGTGCGCGGCCGGCCGGCCGGGGGTGACGCCGTACGAGTGGGCCGGCGGTCAGTGCGGGGCTGAGGTCGCGGCTCACTGCCGCGGTCACGCCGGGGATGCGGCAGGCCGCGCCCACCACGGCCCGGCGGAGGGCCGCACCGCGGCCCTGGCCGCCGGTCATGGCCCAGCCCACGGCGACCGCGACGCGGATCAGGTGGCGTGCGTGCGGCTTTCGTTCCTGCTGGTAGGTGTCCAGCAGTCCGTCGTGTGCGCCCTGTCGCAGGACGCGGGCGAGTTTCCAGGTGAGGTTGTAGGCATCGCGCAGGCCGGCACACAGGCCCTGCCCGACGAAGGGCGGGGTGAGGTGGGCGGCGTCGCCCAGCAGGAAGACGCGCCCTTGGCGCCAGCGGTCGGCGAGGCGGGCCCGGAAGGTGTACTGGGCCTGCCGGATCACCTCGAAGTCGTCGCCCTGCGGCCCGTCGG